>DASUUX010000078.1:0-25233 GCA_036373855.1 Nitrososphaera sp. | reverse complement strand
TCAATTTAAAGTTGTAAGTACTGTCTTCAGGCACATAAACTCCAGGAAATACCTCCCCACAGCTTTTGCATTTTAACATCAACATTGGCATCTACAACAACATCTCCCGCATCATGGGAGTCAAGCAATCTTTGGTCTTTAAGTCTTTGAACCTATTTCTGATCGATACCTCTGTGACACCTGCAGCAGCTGCGATGCTCATCTGAGTCTGATTCTCATCGCTGGCCAGACAAGATAGGTACAACACTGTTGCTGCTAGAGCAACAGGATTCTTTCCAGCTGATATTTCATTTTTCGTGATTTCCTTCATCATAGCAATGGCAATTCTTTGGGTCTTTTCGCTAATTCCTGTTTTATTCGCTATCCTTGCGATATACTTTGAGGGCTCTATTAATGGAACCTTCATGTCTAATTCTAGAGCAAGCAGTCTATAACATTGTGTTAGCGCCTTGGATTTAACCTGGCTGGCCTCAGTCATTTCACGTAGCGATTTTGGGGCACTCAATTCCCTGCATGCCATGTATATGGCCGCAGCTAGAATGGCTGAGACGGACCTTCCTCTTATGATTCGCTTCTCTTCCGCTTTTCTGTATATGTAGGCGACCTTTTCCACAATTGCATTAGTTAGACCAAGTTTATCCTTTAGCCTGCCCAGTTCATTGAAGGGTTGCATCAGGTTTCTATGCCCGGATATATTGGATCGGCTTCTTGCGTCCCATGTCCTTAATCTTTGCATCGATGAATTCACCGACGCATTCAATGTGTGTCCAGTTGAGTCTCTATTTTGGTTTCCAATAATTGTGGACAGCCCCATATCATGAAACGCAAGGGAATTTGGTAAGCCGACTCTTTGGCGATTATTGTTGCCATTATCTGATTCAAATGTGGTCCATTCTGCACAGTTTTCCATCACTTTATCTGGCGACACTAGGCCACAACTCCCACAAATGACCTCGGCGGATTCTAGGTCCGTAACCATACGACCACTATTACACTTGCTGCATAGGATTGAAGTTTGCATTACTATGACGGGTTAGAAGAAGATGAATTAACTTCTTGGAATTTATTACGCGTTAATAACATCTGATACATGACCGGAATATATAAAGAACACTAATAACGATAATATCGTATTTCTAGCCCAAATTATTGGAAATGATATGTGCTTTCCATAAGGATTCAGAACATTTTTCACTTAGTAGATCTAAAGGCACAGGTTATGGCCGCCGAAAGAAACCTGATGTTCGCTATGAGCATGTTTTCACAACCATAATAGTCTAATTACTAGACTCAATCACATGAATTGATAAGAAACACAGAGAGAGAGCAAAATAGAATTCACTTGAATGGAAATT
The DNA here is from genome assembly GCA_036373855.1 of Nitrososphaera sp. Taxonomy (GTDB): domain Archaea; phylum Thermoproteota; class Nitrososphaeria; order Nitrososphaerales; family Nitrososphaeraceae; genus Nitrososphaera. Next base: position 23,878 of record DASUUX010000078.1, on the reverse strand, counting down.
TGAGACCTCAAAAAGTTAGAAAAAGCAAAAACGTGGTACTTTCATCTTTCATGGAGTTGCCACATCTTCTTGTCGATGTTTCGAATTGTTTTTGTTGTTTTGTTACTGTGGCGGTTGTGGATGTGCTTCCTGCGGTGCTGCCAGTTCAGCTGTAGCAAACCTTGCACCCACGTTTGTGATCTTTACCTTTACGTTCTGTCCCACTTTTGCATTCTTCACAAAAATTACAAAGCCTTGAACTTTAGCTATGCCGTCACCTTGTCTGCTGGTTTCGGTGATTTGTACATCGTATTCTTTACCTGTTTCTACAGGTTTTGGACCAAAGCTGCCGCCACCGAAGCGGTTGCCTCCTCCATAACTTGTTCCGTATGACATTAGTCAATATTAACCAAGTCAACTAGCAATATAAATCAGTGTTTTAATATCCGAGAAAAAAGAAATGAGCACGCTATAAACAGTATATAATTCTTCTGCACTGCAGAGCGGAGAATTACTAATTATTACTGTTTAGCTCATACCTTTGAGTTATGTCGATCTCGTTTTCCAATCTGAATCCTTACTCTAACCTCTTCTTGCTACAGTTTTATCGTAAGTGGCTACAGCTACTGGCTCGGCGTTTGCGTTCCTGACTAAGGACCCTATACGTAAGTTGCTTTGATCCATTACTAGGCTTTTCATCTAGGTGGTGATAGATGCAACAGTCTTATTCTTCCTCTATCGACAGACTTGCAGTAGTATTTCTTGTTTGGCAAGAACAGTTCCGGTACACATTAACTGTCTTTGGGAACAGGCTGTCGTCCACTCTTTAGCATTCTTGATTATACTCTTTCCCACATCCTTTTTTGCAGAATATAATAGCCTTACCAAAGAAAGATAAAATGGACCGGACGAGGGGAATTGGAGAGAAAAATCTTCAAGCAGCGAGCCAAATATATAAAAACTAGTGTCCTTTTTGATAGCTTTATCGTAGTGCTACTTCTTATTTTTGTCATCAATTCCAGGCTTGACTAAGAATGCATCAATATCGCCTCAACTGTTCTGATTCGGTAAGGTATCAGATGTCTGTCCAGCCACATATACGCACCTGATGAGCCTGCAGACATCCGGTGAAAAAAATCACGTTCTGATGTCCCAAATTGCGGTGTCCGTATCTATCACCGTCTAAATTGAACTTAGGAACAAAGATGGAAACCATTAATATAATTTTTGTAATTCTAATTTAGTATGGTAAGTTAGCAGGTATTAATACAATGGTCCATAACGAAAATTGTGATTCGTAGTCCGGATATCTCATACATGTCCATATTAGTTATAGATTGCTATCTGTATGGACGCATTTGTACTATTCCACTATCGCCACTAGAATAGGATTTTCTATCAATAGTAAACGAGACTGATAGCTATTTATCGTAATTTAAGACCTAAAACTGAGCGTTAGCCCAGAACTGTTCATAGCTATGCGAATAGATTTCAATTACGTTGCCAAAAGGATCTTCGCAAAAGCAAATCTTCTTGCCAGAGCCAGGAACTGATTCCATTATATCAGTTCTTCGTTTACCTCCACTCAATGCTATCTTATCTGCAAGCTCTTCAATGTTTGGTTCAGTCAATGCGATGTGAAAATATCCTGTTTTCCAGTATTCAAAATTATTTTCCTCCTCTTGACGTGACTCAGCAGCAGGTTCAATGAATTCAAAAAGCTCAATCCCCACACCGTTTGCAGAAGTCATATGACAAATCTTGAACTTTCCAAGCCTAGGTCCAAAGATTGTCCTTACGAGTGTAGCAAGATGCGGATCATATTTCTTCTGCTCCTTTTCATAGGTAGTTATCTCCGTAGGTTCAACCAAAAGAGTCATTTGAATTACATCCCGATACCATCGCATCGCAGACTCTATGTCAGTAACAGATACAGCAACGTGGTTGAATGCTCTTGTTGGCATTGGCAAGAGAGAATACAAACAAGGAACTATATCAAGACTTTGCCGGGTTAGAGACTTTGACCGTTCTTGTTTTGTATATAGAAAGAAATGTGATTTATCAGACTTCTTGTTACAACCATAGGAGCCAATTAACATACATATACTAGATGATATGGTGTATCTTAGACGCTTCTTTATTTGAGAGTTTAAACCTACCTAAGTAGGACAGGTTGTTCGCTTAGTCGGATGCGGAAAAGTGTATAGGGCTTACGGCGTAAGTCCTGCCCTTTTTGGTAGCGTGCCTGCCTATGCAACTGGTTCGCAGTCACATAGAGGTAACCGTCAGTCGCAAGCGACAACGTGTCAGGCCACAATAGGCGTGGGTCATGCGCTACTGTCTCCCACTGCCCACCAGGGACTCGGCGAAGGATCGCGTTATGTTCATAATTGGTTGAGTAGATATGCCCAGCTGCATCCGATTCAAGCCCATCTGAGGCACCGCCCCTATCTCCCTCATCAACCACAGTCGCAGCGACTGCTTTGTCACCAAGCGATCTCTCGCAGAGAGAATCTGTATCTACACTGTATAATTTGCGGCTGCCAAGAGGGCAATAGTAAAGTCGCCCACCATCTGCGCTAATCGCAATTCCATCCGAACCCATGCTGGCACCCTGCTTCACTGGTCCGTTTGGCTGACGCTCAAGGAACGGTCGGCCTTCGACAATTGGGAGAAAGGTTTGCAAGTCCTCCGACTTGGTAGAAGCATGGTCATGAAGTCGGCGCCAGCTCTCGCCGGACGCCAAGTCGACAACGATGATTCCATTTGGTCCCTTTTGCGCCGAGTCGGTGATGAATGCCATGCCCTTGTTGCCGCGACGCAAATCAAAGCGCACATCGTTGAGGTAAGTCGTCGGCAGAGCGACATCTTGCGGGAAGAGAATCTTCTCTATTACCTTATTTGACGCCAGATCGACGCATACAAGCTTCGGCCCGCCGTACTCCGTCGGCTGAAACAGTGGGCTGCCCGTGTCAAGAATCCACAGGCGGTCTACCGGATCGACTACGACTGATTGGACCGAAATAAGTGCTGCTGCTGGATCCTGCGTGTTGGTTTGATTCACTGCCTCATCCGGGTAGGCCACTGTCTCACCATCGAGAATTTCAGCGACTGTGAATGAGACCTCATCGCCCCACTTAGGGAAGTTGACGAATATGCGTCCTTTCTGCGATACCGTCACGCCCGTAGGCATCGCGCCATTAAAGTAAGCAACCGGCTCTAACGCGCCCAGCGGCTCGCCGGTTGGCAACTCCGGAGTCGTAATGGTCGTGTTCTCTGCTTTCGATACTGACTCGTACGGAAAGTCCTGCGGCATGGTGCGTCTCGGTTACATAGCTATTTATCAGTATGTTAGAGGCATTCCGGATTTCTATTCTGGAAATCAGAATAACTCTTAGATATCTTGCATGTTATTCTCTCTTCAGAGGCCATTATGTCTTCAAGACGTCGGGATAACAACGATGGTACTGTTACTAGAACCTTAAAAGTTGCTGAAGCGAACTCACGGGACGTGGGAAGAAGAATTGGACGAGTTGACCCAAAGGTAGCCACTGAGATGGGATTATCTACAGGCGATGCAATTGTGATTTCAGCTGGCAAAAAGAAAAAAACTACTGTCCTTCATTGGCCTGCTTATCAAGAGGATTATGGCAGAGGGTTTATTCGTATTGATGGATATACAAGAAATAAACTTGAAGTTGGCATCAACGATACTGTCGATATTGGAAAGGTCGAAACAAAGGAGGCTCAACAAATTACGCTTGCGCCCACTGAGCCCTTACGTATATTGGGTGCCGAAGAATACCTTGCGAGATTTTTAGAAGGCCAACTTGTTACAAAAGGCGATGTCATTCCTCTCAATGTCATGGGACAGCGAATTGACCTTGTTGTGATATCCACAGCACCTGGAGGACCTGTTATTATCTCTCAAAATACCGAGGTAACTGTTTCTGAAGAGACTGCAGAAGCCGTTGCAGCAGCTAAGGAAGGTGATATCCCATCAATTACATACGAAGACATCGGAGGTCTGAGAGATGAGGTGACCAAGGTAAGGGAAATGATAGAGCTACCACTACGGCATCCAGAGCTTTTCAGAAGGCTTGGAGTTGAAGCGCCAAAGGGTGTTATTCTTCATGGGCCACCAGGTACTGGCAAGACCTTGCTTGCAAAGGCAGTGGCCAATGAGACCAATGCCAACTTTTCCACCATTGGAGGTCCTGAAATTATGAGCAAATTCTATGGAGAAAGTGAAGAGAGACTGAGAAATGTTTTCCAAGAGGCGCAAAAGAATGCGCCATCGATTATATTCATAGATGAGCTTGACTCTATAGCCCCAAAGAGGGAAGAGGTCAGTGGCGAGGTGGAAAGAAGGATCGTTGCACAGCTGCTATCTCTAATGGATGGTCTCAAAGCAAGAGGCAAAGTAGTAGTTATTGGTGCCACAAACAGAATAAATGCAATAGATCCGGCGCTTAGGCGTCCCGGCAGGTTTGACAGAGAAATTGAGCTAGGTGTTCCCAATAGAGATGGAAGGTTGGATATACTTCAGATACATACGAGGGGAATGCCTCTTGAAAAAGATGTTAACCTAGAAAGGCTAGCGGATATTACTCATGGCTTTGTCGGGGCAGATCTTCAGGCGCTAGCAAAAGAGGCTGCAATAAGAGCACTGAGACGCATCTTGCCCGAAATAGATCTATCTGCAGAGAGCATTCCTGCAGATACAATTAACAAGATAATTGTAAAGATGCAAGACTTTATCGACGTAGTTAATGAGATGGAACCCTCCGCGATGAGAGAGGTATTTGTCGAAGTTCCAGATGTCAAATGGGAAGACATTGGCGGTCTTGAGACAATAAAACAAGAGTTGAGAGAAGCGGTAGAATGGCCGCTAAAATACCAAGGAATGTTTGCATATGCCGATGCAACTCCCCCAAAAGGTATCCTTCTCTATGGACCACCAGGTACTGGAAAAACGTTAATGGCAAAAGCAGCTGCAAATGAAAGCGAAGCCAACTTTATTAGCATAAAGGGTCCTGAACTGTTATCGAAATGGGTCGGTGAATCAGAGAAAGGTGTTAGAGAGATATTTAGAAAGGCAAGGCAGGCAGCACCATGCATCATATTCTTTGACGAAATAGATGCTATTGCACCAGCAAGAGGAGGCGACTTTGGCAACTCTCATGTTACAGAACGGGTAATTAGCCAGATTCTAACAGAGCTGGATGGTCTTGAAGTGCTGAGAAATGTAGTAGTGATTGCTGCAACTAACAGACCCGATATTATAGACTCTGCACTGTTACGACCGGGAAGATTTGACAGGCTTTTGTATGTGCCACCACCAGACTATGAATCAAGGAAACAGATAATCCGCATTCATACAAAGAAAAAGCCACTAGCTGACGACACCAACATCGACAGCCTTGCAACTAAGATGGACAGTTATACCGGCGCAGACATTGCAGCTGTAGCATCAGCTGCAGTAATGCTAGCTCTACGAGAGCATATATCAAAATATGGAGAACCGCAAGAGGCGGAGAATCATGCCAAGGAACTCAAGATACACATGCGACACTTTGAAGAGGCAATGAAAAAGATTAGACCGTTGTCAGCTCAGGAGTTGGATATGTACAAGACTATATCAGAGAGGTTTGAAAGACCTTCTTCTCCTTCTGCTGGCCCAACCACCTCTCCAAGTGCTATAGCATAATAATAATAATAATAAGGCAAGAAGAAAGGGAAGGCGAAAAGAGAGAGAAAGAAAAGGTATAGAGGTTGGTTATGGCTTCGCCGAGCATTACAGATTAGTTATAGATCATGATAATGGTATATGGAAGGGTAGTACGCGCGCGCTATTCTTTCTGTTGCCTCTTAGTCGCCTGATGCCAAACGTCTATTGCTTGTATCATTATTTTCCTTTGAGATAAAATCGCCTTTTGTATTCAGATCTTCCACTTGTTCCAGAAGAAGCGATGCTCAAGCCGGAAGATGAGCGGCAATAGTACATGCGACTTTCTTTGAAAGAGATAGTGCTTCAGACGATACCGAAGAAAGTGCAAACTATAACACTATCTTCTAAGTCTAATTGATAGCTAGCTTTGACATGACTTTGTTCTATCCCCTAGTGGCTCCTTCATCTAACTTCTTTTTCCCTGGCTGCTAAAGCACAGGCTTTTTAGCAAAGTTAGTTAGTGCCTATTCCAAAGGTCTTCCTATATTCATTGTTCATTATCTTGATTCTTTTCTTCTTGTTGTTCTGCTTCATCCTCTTCATCTAATTCATCTTGCTCGGAGTCTTCGATATCATGGGTTTCCTCTCTCATCTCTTCTCTTTCGGTTTCTTTGCTATCCATGGTAACACAATATTATTCCCTTCTCACATTTCATTTATAACAACTTGTATGGCTTTCTTGTTCATTCCACTTATTGCCTTCCAATATCAACATCATGGCTACTATGTATCGACTCCTTAAGGGTATTCGACCATTGTATTTTAAAGGGACTGTTGAAGGCATGGATGAAGCAGCCCAAGCAAGGTATTTAGCAATTGAAGATATCTGAAAGTCAATTAGAGAGCTGCCAGAGCATGACAGGTGCTTCTTACGATGATAAAGATAATGATTTTGAGACAATTCTCGATGGCACCAGCCTGCATGGTTGGAAAATGTGCGGACAGGGCAGGTTTGTACTGGGTAACAAGATGATAATATCTAATGGAGGGATGGGACTATTGTGGTATACAAAGAAAAAGTTTATGAACTTTATCTTGACAGTAGATTGGAAAACAAGCGAAAGGGAAGACAATTCAGGAGTCTTTGTTCGCTTTGCCGACCCGGATAATGACCAGTGGATTGCCATCAATACCGGTTATGAGATCCAGATTTACGACGCAGAGCCTCTAGATGGAAATGCAACCCATAGAACAGGAGCTGTATACAATTTTGCTCCACCTTCAATATTTGCATCAAAAGAACCCGGTGAATGGAATACTTTTGAAATTCACGCGATCGACCAAGACTATGTTGTCATTCTCAATAACAAAAGAGTGACAGAGTTTACAGGCAACCGTCAGTTGGAGGGATATATCGGCTTGCAAAATCATGATGCCAAATCCAGAGTATGCTTTAGAAAAATCGCAATCAAGAAGTTGTAACAAAAAAGCGGCATTATCAGACTGCCATGCCGTGTGAAATTTGCTTTAAACAGAATCATCTACAATATTATCATATACATCATTTGCTTCTTTAAGAAGATCCTGTCGTTGTTGTGGGTATATTTAATGCTCTGAAATATTAGGCCCTAAGGGAAATTCCTTATATCCTTCATCTTCGAAATAACCTCAGCATTGCCTGAAGAAGTTAGCCGAACCTTCTATTCTGTTAAAGATGTTCATGTTACTATTTCTGAAATAAATGACGGCACATACAGAATATCTGGCCTCGTTCCTGGGTATGGTATTACCTTTAACCAGTTTTTGATTGATGATGAGAATCCGACACTGATTCATACGGGCCCTATCGGTATGTATGAAAATATTGCTGACAAAGTGAGGGAAGTAATTCCCTTGGAAAAGCTCATGCATGTTGCATTTCTGCATTTTGAGAGTGATGAGTGGGGAGGAATGGATTTTCTCAAAGCACCCAAAACAAGACTATTATGTAGTGATTTGACTTCGAAATTGAATCTTACAGGCTGGAATAACGTGCCGGTTGACCATATTTCTTTTTGGGAAAATGAAACGTTGAAAACAGGCAAGAAGACTTTTAGATTTATCATGACTCCACACGTTCACCATTGGGATAGCATGATGATGTTTGAAGAGAATACCAAATCTTTGTTCTCTTCTGACTTATTCATCCAACCTGGACAACACAAGCCTGTTACTTCTGACGATTTATCGAATGATATGATTCAACTGTACAATGCCCTTGGAATATTTGCTAGTGAAGAACCTGTTAAAAAAACAGTACAGAAACTAGTAAAACTTGATCCCAAATTGATATGTCCAATGCACGGTTCTGCTTTTGATAGCTCTATATTTCCAAAATATGTAGATGCACTCATGAACGAAAGGTATGCATTTTCAAACAAACTGCTTGGAAAAGAGCTTGAAGAGAAACCAATTACTAGTGAGCTATAACTCATAGCCTTGAGATACTCTAGTTTAAGGTTGGTTGGGTATAATGATAAAATCACAACTTCTTGTGCAAGCCCCGTTGACGTCAGAGACGACGCCAGTAGAAAAAATGAAGTGCAATTGATTTAGAAAGAACAAAGATCCCAGAGGGATTCGCAAAAAAAATGTTCGATTTCTTATACCCATGTATCATAGGAGCTTACAGGTGGTCTGGATTTTGAAACGATTAACGGCAACTTTGGCGAAAAATTTATGAATATAAAAGCTTATCAATAGTCAAATTTTTATTTGAAGGGCTCCTTAATTATATTCATAATGGTTTCAGAAGAGCTTACCGTGAGGATCAATGGCGTGTCTTCTCACGTCGATACGGGAGCAGCCAACACGTCACTTTCAGTGTTCTACCAAGGCTTTCACCTCCTCGTTGATGCGGGCAATGGAGTAGAAGAAAGTATCAAGAAAGGAGCTTCTTCTGGCAAGTATTTACCAGATGCGATCTTGATTACACATGCGAGACGCCACCACATAAGCGACCTTCCTGCCCTGACAAGGGAAAACGCAAAAGTCTACGGCACACCTGAATGCAGTCAGCAGATCGCACAGGAGCTGCAGTCACTGGCAACAACAACATCATCATCGTTAATTTCCCCAATTAACCCCGAAACACCATTTGAGGTAGGGCCATTTTCAGTCATTTCAGTGGCTGCCGATAATGCAGGGAATCAGCCAGGTTTGCCTGGTTCTGTAATCTATATAATCAAAGCTGGAGCAAGAAAAATAGTCGCAGGCTGGGATTTTCTAAAGTTGCGAACAGTTGATGAGAGCATCCTTTGGAACCCTGACCTTGTGGTGCTTGGGACAGAGACATACAACGAACACCCATCCACTGGTATGATCTCGGTATCAGAAGCCTATAATATTGTGAGAAGATGGAACGCCAAGCTGTGCTATGTGGTGCATTATAGCGGCGAAATGGACAGAGAGGACGCCAAGAACCAGTGGCACAGGGGTCCAGAAGGACCGTTGTCGGCAGACGAACTTCAAAAGGCTATCGATGGTCACCTGCAGGTTTCAGGCAGAGAAGGCAAGTTCGTGATCAAGGTTGCAAAGGAAGGAATGACTTGGAGCCCACAGGCTGTGGTAGAAGAGGAAGAAGGACCTACAGGCCCTCTAATAGAAGTCGATGCGCTGGACAAGCACATATTTTCTATCAAAAAAATGCAAGATGGCAAGGTGGCTCTCACTATAGAGGATAGCATCAATAGCTTGACATCAGAGTTTGTTAACCCAAAGTTTGAGGGCAATTCGTTACATGGGGACGGAATAAAAGGCATGATGATGAAAGGGCCTGAACTCAACTTGTCCGTCTCTGGAAATACAGTCAGGATTAACATAATAAAAGGCAAGAAACCAGTCTTTGCAGAAGACATACAGGTGAGTGAGAGAGACTCAAAGAAGATAATTAGATACCTTCAGGAGAATTTTGCTGCTTAGACTACACAAAAATAAAAAAACTGCTCGATGTCTACCACTACCTGAGTTTGGCTTAGAGTACCAAAGTGCTCAAGATAATTTCGTTCCTCAGTGCTGCGGGGGTTTATCTAAGGTAAATTTGGGATTCAAGAATAGATTTAAGAACTGCAACTAGCCTAAGGGAAGATGTCAAAATGGCAACCTATGTCGCTGTCATAGGTGTTGTCAAACTAGATGATGATCATGATGATGACTGTATACTAATGCTAAAACGCAATGCTCAAAGAACAACATCGCCAAACAAATGGCAAACGCCTTCCGGATTCATGAATGAAGGTGAATCTGCAGAGGAAGCTGTTCTCAGGGAAGTAAAGGAAGAAACAGCCTTAGAGGGCACAATCAAGAAGAGTGGAAGTGCGTTTGAAGTGGTAGACGAATGGGCAAGGTGGATTATCGTCCCATTCCTAATTTTAGTCAAATCCGACAAGGTTGTTATAGATACTAGGGAACATTCAGAATTCAGGTGGGTAAAGGTTGATGAGGTATCAAGTTTTGAATGTGTCAAAGGAATAGAGGAGGATCTGAAAGCGGTTGGGCTGAAAAACTAGTAGAGATATATTATCCTCGTTTTTTGATGCGCTATCTCTGTACCAGGGCTTTTTCCCTCAATTTGAGTTAGATTTGTATTATGAAGAGAGTGTATATAATGCAAGTGTACAATGCGAGTATGTTCCTCATATGATGTTATTATTCATGCAGAAATTTTTTGGAGTTGTTAATCTTTTTAAATCTTTAGGATTTTCAAGCGGACCCAAGCGATTTGACAAAAAACCTTCAGAAATGAGACTCGAGGCATTGATGAGGAGGAGGACGACATAGAAAGAATATGCTGGGGCTTATTTTCGAGATAGTACCAATGCTTACTGCGATGATTCAATGGCATCTGCCAATAATGTTTCAATTTTGTGAGCAATGTTATAATCTTCAGCATTAACTGAGGGCGGAACTACAAATCCAACCAATATTTCATGTGGTGGTATAATAGGTAGCAGAGCATCATTTTACATTTTTTATAGATTGTGATTAAAGCTTGGGCTTCTCCAACAACATCTTTTTCTTCGTTTGCTACAGCAAGGGCTGCAACAGGAAGGCTTCCACCATATTTATCCCCCTCCCGAGTTACTCCAAAGGCTTCTTTAAAAGACTCTTTAGATTTGGCGGCAAGGATATTTCCTTTCTTGTCTATTATCGATATGGCTAATATCTCATCATTCGCGGGTAAGATGTCGTATGCTATTCTTTACGCAACACTAGAAGCAACTGCCATGATGATTTGTTTAACATAATGAAAATAGAAAAATATTATTATTATGATAAGAAGCTTAGGGATAACTCTCTTCTTGTCTTTCGAAATGTATCATATACTGAAACGGTAACCTAATTCTTTTCAAGCTGACTTGCTGGGCCGCGCCTTATCTTTCGATTAGATTAACTGTCTTTATATGAATCTTACATTACATCGCTGGATTTAGATATAATGTAGATTGTTTTACTATATCAGGAAGAACAATACCATTGAAAATGAAGAACAAGTTTGTACTGTCTATAATAGTAGCAGCAGTTGCCGCGTCTGTTACGGGCATAGTTGTAGCACTGGTCCTGATGTCTATCAGTCCAACCACCATTGTATGGGGGCCGAAGAGCGGGCCAGTATTGCATGATGGCATGCTTGCTGTGGAGCTTGTTGCGGAGGGATTAGATTTGCCTACAAGCATGCACTTCCTCGACGACGACACTATTCTAGTTCTTGAAAAGAATAAAGGCCAAGTCAGGATCGTTTTCGATGGCAAGCTTCTCGAAGAGCCAGCCATCGAGGTTGAAGTAGCTACCGGTGCAGAGCAGGGTCTGCTTGGGATTGCAATCTGGAACGAACAGAACGGTCCTTCAGTATTTCTGTATCTGACTGAAAATCATGAGGACAAGACTAGAAATCTCATATACAAATACATCTATGACGAGAACGAGAAGACTCTTAATAACAAGACACTGGTTCTAGACCTCCCTGGCGAGCCAGGGCCATTTCATAATGGTGGCAAAATAGCCATTGGGCCTCGTGACGGTTATATGTACGCAGTGATAGGTGATGTTAGTTCCGGAGGAGGGATGCTAGATAACCAAATCCCTGGCAGACCGCCCAACGACAAGTCAGTTATACTCCGCGTAGATAGAGATACTGGAACACCCGTAGAAGATAATCCGTTCTACAATCATACCGACGACATGGAAAAGCTTCAGCGATACTATGCCTATGGCATACGGAACAGCTTTGGCATGGACTTTGAACCGGTGACGGGCAAGCTATGGATAACTGAAAACGGGGATGATGTATACGACGAGATAAACATTGTAGAGCCGGGCTTTAACAGTGGCTGGCACAAGATCATGGGGCCGATTGTAAGAACTAACATGACAGTTGAAAACGATCTTATCATCTTTGATGGTGCCAATTATGGAGACCCCATATTTAGCTGGTACGCTCCTGTAGGTGTAACAGATATTGAATTTCTCAATTCAACAAAACTTGGAGACAAATACGATGATAATATTTTTGTCGGCGACATCAACAATGGCAATCTATACTTCTTTGAAGTAAATGGAAATAGGACAGGAGTGACATTTCATGACCCACGATTGCTCGACCTCGTGGCTGACCCGGTGAAAGAAGGCGAGGATAGCGAGCTGTCTTCTCTAATCCTGGGCGAGGGTTTTGGACGAATAACTGATATCGAGGCTGGCCCTGACGGCTTGCTGTATATACTGACGTACGAAGATGGTAAAATTTACAGGGTAAAGAAAGGCGTAAGCTAGATACCGGAACTGCCCATTCTAACCTACAAGGCCTCAACCTATGGCCGGCTTCTTGATATCACATTAAGGCATCGTTAATAGTATACAACTTCTCATTGAACTAATACACGCCAGACCCTCATCTGCAGTTGTTATTGACATGAAGGGAGGGCTAATAGGAATTCGAGAGAAAAAACTCTTCGGAATCGAGACACACAGTGCAGTAAGATTAGGGAACAGTAATAAATGGAGTTTGCTGTTAGATAGTCTCTTTAGTGCATCGATTATCAGTCCTTTATCAATCTGATATGGTCTCTTTTTGGTAAAATCAGCAAATGTATTCGAGAGAATGAAATATTAAAAACAACCCTGATCCATTATCAATAATCATATGGTCAAAGTTGGAATTCTTGGATCTGGCGATGTCGGAAAGGCTCTTGCAAAAGGCTTTCTGAAGCATGGCTATCAGGTAGCAATAGGCAGCGATCATCCAGAAAAACTTGCAGATTTCAAAAGAGAAAATCCCGAGATGGAGACTGCTACGTTCGAACAAGCTGCACAATCCGGCGATATCATAGTTATATGTGTCAAAGGCACAGTTGCAGAAAAAATTGTAGAAAAAATGAAAAGGCATCTAACAGGAAAAACTATTATTGATACAACTAATCCCATTGCCGATGCACCACCACAGAATGGAGTGCTGAAGTTTTTCACAAGTTTAGAAGAATCTCTAATGGAGCGACTTCAGAAAATTGCCCCAGATGCACAGTTTGTAAAGGCATTTAACAGCATTGGATCTATGTTCATGGTCAATCCGGATTTTGGAGACGATACAAAGCCGACCATGTTCATTTGCGGAAATAACGATGATGCAAAGAAGAAAGTATATGAAATACTAGAAAAGTTTGGGTTCGAAGTTGAAGATATGGGTAAGGCGGAAAGCGCAAGAGCAATAGAGCCATTATGCATGCTATGGTGCATACCCGGATTTCTTAGGAACGAGTGGTTACACGCTTTCAAGCTTCTAAAGAAATAGAATTTCTTATCTTTATGAAGAGCGCGCTCGAATACTGAAATCTAATGCAAGAAAAGGTATGAGAAAAACTCTCACACTATTGCTATGTGGTCGGGATCCATAGGTACAAAGAGTTGAGAGCTATAGCAACTGTTGAATTGTGATGAAAATGAGGAAACAGAATCAAGCAACGTAACAATCGATCTCATCGGGAGTTACAACGAATCACGTGATAAGAGTTCTAAATTAAGCGACATATCAAGTCCATGGCGAATTGTAAAAGAAAAGAGTTGACAGTTATATTATTTTGCCGCAGAAAGGCGCGGAAATAGAAAGCCTACGATGATTTTTGTGTCGATTATCGTAGTTGTATCACATATGTAGTAGTGGCTGCAGACGCGATGTCGCCGGAGCCCCTTTGTACCAGTCTGAACAGATGACGATAGCGATAAGCGGTGTCGACATTATTTGCAGCAGAAGGCTCAGAGGGATTTGAGAGAAAAACATTGATAATCAGTACACAGTGCAATTAGAAGCTGATTAGAAGAAACCTTTTGCACCCAAGATGGGCATGTCTCTCATATATGAGATAGCAATATGGGATTTTCTAGCTCACAGTCTGTGCTAATGATGCAGAATCATTAAAAACCCTGAATTCAACTATCTTCCCATTATTTCTGTCTATTCTAATAATATGTGCAAAGTATGTTTCAAAAGGCTTCAGTGTCATTCTTGCTTTCCCTCTAATGAAACCTAGAACCACAACCTTTTCTCGTTCTGTTATGAAATCTATTATATCAAACTGTTCAATATCCAAGCCTTCTCCTAGCAGTTTGAAGAATTGTTTAATACCTTCTTTTCCATTATATGTACCTCCCCATGGGAGAATCTTCGTTGAGGAGGTAGGCCCATGAAGCATAGCGTTATCTGCAAATAATTCCAAGACTGATTCAGCATCTTGTCGCCTAACTGATGCGTATAGCGATTTGGCTGTATCAATAGAGTCGTGATCCATTAACTTGAAGTTTAGTAGTTTCCATTCTCAGATAAAGCATTTTCTATCCACTAATTTGCTTAAACAGGAATAGTGAGAAATGTTTGTGCATAATAGAGAGTTGGGAAAATATGGTTGGTGCCTAGACTGTCTTGCATAAAGTGTCAAACATACCCTTCTGTATATTTCGTTCATGACGTTCAAGCCAGAGCGATGACAGGGAGTAAACACCTAGCTCTGAGCTCTTCAATTCATTGACTGTTCTAAGGAAAATTGGCTCAAGGTTCTATCTTTTGGTCATATTCCTCTGATCACATTTTCTTTGTATCCTGAACATTCTATTCGCATAATTCACTAATTTTTTTACATTCAACTTAATAAGATTCTCCTATCGGGCTGCAGGATTCTATAAGAACACTTATCTTAAATGTCGACTTAATTTTCTCTAATATGACTTCAATGAGAGAGGAGAAGGAGAAGACAGGTAGAAAGGAAACATCTTCATCACAAGCTGGCAGAGAAGAACTACGGGAAAAGCCGGTAACAAGGGTAGCTAAAATTGTCGAGATTGTCGGTACATCAGACAAGAGCTGGGAAGCTGCTGCACTGGTTGCAATCGAAGAAGCAAGAAAAACGATTCGGGGAATACGTGGAATCAAGATAAAGGATATGACTGCTAGAGTTGAGCCCGATAGTGGCAGGATTGTTGAATATCGTACATCTGTCAATCTATCCTTTGGAGTAATGGAGGAAGACTAACGATACAACCAGAGCTGCAGAAATTATTGTTTAGTTTGCAATATTTACATTATATTTTAGTCTAATGAATATATACTACTAATTTGACATACGAAATCATTTTTATTTACATTCTTTCGGTTAGAAAGCGTAAATATTTGAAATGTGTATTGGTACTATGGAACCTTCACAAAGTTCTACCACATCCGAGTTAACTTTGCTAGGCTCTGTCAAGTCCGGCACCGTTTCTGGACTTGTTGCGGCATGGGCGATTTTTGGAATGATATTGGCCGTAGGTGCTCAGCTGGGTCTGCCACCCGGTACATTCTACCAAATGGTTGGCGTGTCATTAGGGATAAATGCAGAATGGCCTGCGATTTATATCGGATTTGTAATGCACATGATAACTGGGGCAATAATTGGAATTGTCTACATGATAATATCTGATCGAGTAAGAAAGCTTCGAACCGATTCTTCTACTTTCAAGGCGTTTGCGACAGGGGTTGCAACTGGTATAACAGTTTGGGCGATTCTATTTGTTCCGTTGCACTTTTTTCTGATGCAACCAACTCTTCAAAATATGTTTTTCACAATGCCAGCAGGATCACCTGAACAATTAACAGGGGAGAGGCTACTCCAAATGTCTGATTCTATCCTATATGGCGCACTGGCCATACATTTCGTATTTGGAGGTGTTCTTGGCTTTATGGCCAGGATAGCGACATCGGCACGAAATGTGATAGAGAAGAAAGCGGCAGGTTGATGAAGTCATTGTATCAGTCAAGCCTCCCGTATAACAAGCGTCAAGTTGCACCGTTTTATCTCATAAGAAGCCAACCGTATAGCTTTGGCTTAAAACTAAACGATCTTTAAGGATGTTTGATCAATCCATATTGAGCATGACGACCATTTTTGCTGGAATGCAGGATTCGCTTCTAGTACTAAAGTCATCAAAGGCTGGATGGAAAGTTCATGAGTCTTTGGCGGGGACTCATCCTCAAAGCATAGCATTTGATCCTCTTAATCCGAGCAGAGCTTACTGCGGAACATTCGGCGGAGGCGTATGGAAAACAGATGATGATGGTGGACAAAATTGGGATAAAATTGGAACAGGTGTTATCTCCAGTCCAAATGTGACCTCGGTTTCAGTTAGTCCTCTAGAAAGGGGAAATGACGGATTCAACGTAGTATATGCAGGAACTGAGCCGAGCGAGTTTTATAGATCGGATGATGGAGGCCATTCTTGGGAAAGAATGGTTAGCCTAAACAGTCTAAGCTCTTCTCAATCATGGAGCTTTCCTCCAAGACCCTGGACTCATCATGTGCGTTGGATTGAACCTGATGTCAATAGTCCAGGTTATGTTTTTGTTGCAATAGAGGCAGGAGCACTCGTTCAAAGTCGTGATGGCGGCAGAACTTGGATAGATAGAGTTAAGCAAGGGCCTTATGATACTCACACTCTAGCTACGCATCGAAATGCTCCTAAACGGCTATACTCTTCAGCTGGTGATGGCTATTTTGAAAGCTTTGATTATGGAGAAACATGGAACAGGCCTATGGCGGGGATTAAGCATCATTACCTTTACGGACTTGCTGTCGATTCTGAAGATCCTCAAACTGTAATCGTATCTGCGTCTTCAGGACCTTGGCAAGCTCACTCTGCAGGACAAGATACCAAGTCTTTCATGTACCGAAGATCTGAAGACGGGGGACAGTGGGAAGTGATTTCAAAGGGTCTTCCTGAACCACGCGGAACAATTATTGCAATCCTAGTCGCAAGTTCGAAGAATGCTGGAGAGTTCTATGCTGTTAGCAACCGCGGAATATTTTGCACTACTGATTCAGGCATCTCGTGGAAAACGCTGGATATCCCATGGCCGAAAGAGTATCTTTCACAACATCCTTGGTCAGTAGCAATTGAAGAGGAGTAGTGTATAGTACAATCTTGTATTTAGACATCTATGCAATAAAGTTACGCCAACTTGTTCCGTGTCAGTAATTGTCAGTATTGCTAGTACTCTGGATCGCAGAGTACACTAAACTCCATGATTCCATGTTGCTCCAAAGAGATTCTTCATTACTCTTCGAATGCCATAGCAGAAAGCCTTTTTTTGTTATGTTGTGATAATAATTAGATCAACGTATAGTGCATTTAGATGGTGTGACAGGGTGCCACAAGTCTTTCAAAGGGTGTGTCGATCTTGGAAAAAGAAGAAGAAAGAGACCCAGTGTTAGATAACACGATAGGACGGCTAGGGATTGCAGAATATCAGGTAAACAAGTTACGCCGCATCCTTGCCAGCAGACTTGACAAGTCCAATCCTGTTGCATTTTCGAAAGGGTCTTCGACATACGCCTTCAAATCTGGGGGCAAAGTGTACAGAATCACCATTGAAGCGGACACGTTTGACATTGGAAAGAGGTCAACAACCCGCTCTTTCAGAAATGCCCTGAAATCCCCCGCCCTTATTATCACGTCCACTCTGTGCTCAGCAATCATTTGCTTGCTAGCTATTGTGAATCTGTATTGGACTTCCCCGGTACTCGGAACTTTCTCTGACGAGGAGTTGAGCACGTTGGACAGGCAATATTCTCTGATAGTAGATCGCTGTGCTGTCCTTATCAACGATGACCGGCCTAACCCCCGGAGCTTTGGAGCCCTATACTCGACCTGCAATAAGGCCATGATCCAATTAGAGGGATTTTGTAAAGAACATGACATCGCAACATGTGAAGATGAAAGGATAGAGATTTACCTTGCTGGAAATAAACCTAGGCCGTGATACCTGGAATACACATAGAGAATCCTCTAAATTCTCGTTTCACGATGGACTCATAGGCTCAGATTTCACAGAAGAGGTCTCTTTGTTATACCACTGGAGATTGATGTCCATTTCAATCGCTACAGAAATGAGCCGTGGGACGTTGTTGAATACGATCGTTAAGATATTGCGACTTGTGCAATTCCAGAATAGACGAATTCAGATATTGTGCTTATGGTGGTTCTGCCGACTAGCCCCCTTTTAAACCGCCGTTGGAACGGATGTCTAAAATATGCACTAAAATATGCAAGTGATGCCGTCGGAACGTAAAGAGGATATGAGTGGACATTAAGGATTCTCTGTTCATGGTGACCAAAAAGTTTGACCGTGATTTGCATACTTTTAGATTCTTATTTGAGCTACATCCTGACCCTCATACACAAGATGTCTTGTCAGCCGACGGTTAACCATGTGATAATGAGCTGTCATGTTAACTAAACCCAAAAAATAAAACATTTAATCTTCGTATGCATTAATTATATCTTGTATATGCCCATAATAACGGTTGAAACGTACACCGGAAGAACTCAGACTGAAAAGGATCGACTGGCAGAGGCAATAACTGACGAAATTATGAAAATATGGAAGGTACAGAAAAAAGATGTCATTATAGTGTTTCGGGAAGCACCTCATGGGAACTGGTATGCGTCGGGCATTCGTTTATAGTATCAGAGATGGTTTTTTACTAGTCTATAATTTTCTTGCTGGCTAGCTAGCTTCAATATCAATAATAAGCACATTGACGCCGATGCAAGTAATGACAATCATCGTCGAAAGTGAGCCACCCTGTTACAGCAGGAGATTTGCACAAGAAACCAGTAAAGCTAGTTAAAGTCGCCTGAAAAATAGGGGCACAAAGGAAGAAAAGTATCGGAGGACGAAGATTCGTGATAGTCCTTCATCCTCTTAATTTGAATGCGCGCATCAAGGCTCGGGAAGTTTCCTGTGCGCTTGTATTGGTTCCCAGTTTCTTAGCCGGTACAATGTAATCACATGCAGCGCTAGCGTAGTGGGTACCGCCACAGTTGGAATGAGTATCCAAGGGAATGTTGTCATTGTAAACGTTCCAAAATCTGGGGAGGTGAGCTGCCCAAGGCTGACTGCCATGACCAGGTCTGCGATACCTAGAACACTCCACACCACTAAAGCGTACTTTGACCAACTATACCCTTTCAATAAGAAAATAGCGAATGGGATAGCCGTTACTCCTATGAGAATATCCCCGATACCAGCAGGTATCGCAAAAGCTGGATCTAGGAGTCCTTGAGTCATTCCCCATAGGAATACTATGCCAACTACTCTCCATGTTTGAGCAGCTATTAGCAGAGAGGTTGTCTTGTTGTATTGTGTTTGTTTTGAATAGTTGCCAGCCGCTTTCATTTGTATACCTAGTATTATATACATAGTTGATAAGTCTCACGTAACCAAATGTATACTTAGTTACCAGATAGAGAGTGGAAGGAGGAGATGAGATGACTGAAATAAAATGTTCAATGATAGAAATTGTTTACAACAGTCCTGAGCTCAGATCATGTCCAATTGAAGCAACTTTCAAAATCATAGGAAAAAAATGGACAGTTCTCATCATAAGAGAAATGCTTCGTGGCACGACGCAGTTTAATCGCTTTGTAGAAAACATAGAAGGGATAACGCCAAAGGTTCTCACCGAGCGACTGCGTGAACTACAAAAGTTTGGGATTGTTAGTAGAAGAATCGTATCAGAGTATCCAATCAGAGTCGAGTATGAGATGACAGATCTGGGAAAAGAGTTCGAACCAGTTTTACTTGCAGCAGCTTCATTTTCGATGAGAAATATGCCTAAAATCGTTTTCAGAGACGGCAAACCTAGAAACCCTGGTGATTTCTTGATGCAGCCTGGATGGGAATAGAGACCATAGATGATGTGAAAATAGATTACCATGATTGGCATTACTGAACGATGGCCGTGCTTTGTTTGCATCATTCATTACGATAATTTATGACTCATTGACTGCATCCCAGGGTCTGTTGTAGAGTCTGTAATGTGGTGATCAGTTCTTTCGTCGCCACACAATCTGTTATATTCACTCGTTTCTATCACATCTATTTTTTGAATGAATTCACCAAAAAAGGATTGATATCGCAGTGGGCACAGAGGGATTCGAGTGGAAAACCTTTAGAAAATAGACTCAGTCGCGATATTACGACAACAAGAAAGAATACACCTGGTGGCTAATTTTCTTGTCTTGATGAAAAGATACTAAAAGTCCTTCGAAGAGCAGTGTAGAGGTCATATGCGCAATTCACTCCTCTAGCATTTAATAATAACAAGAGGTCGGATCGTTGTTGAAGAGGTCATTGCTAGATACCAGTAATCTAACTATAAACCATCTTTCTAAACTTATAGCTTCTCGCGAGATTTCATGTTTAGAACTGATTGACTCTACTATTAAAAGGATAGAAAAACTGAATCCTAAGCTTAATGCATTCATAACAATACTTGATCAGTCTGCAAGAAGAGAAGCAAAGCATGCAGATTCGCTCATCAAACAGGGCAAATACCTTGGACCCCTCCATGGGATTCCAATTAGTTTGAAAGATCTAATTTACATTAAAGGAGTAAGAAGCACTAGCGGATCAAAGATTCTTGCTGATTTCGTACCTGATTACGATTCTACTGTCACTAGAAAACTTAGAACTGCAGGAGCGGTAATTGTCGGGACCAATAACTTACATGAATTTGCAAGTGGAATAACCGGTATCAATCCACATTATGGACCGTCAAAAAATCCGTGGCATCTTGCTAGAATGTCTGGCGGTTCGAGTGGAGGTTCTGCTGTAGCAGTTAGCAGCACAATGTCATTGGCGTCAATTGGGACTGATACTAGTGGCTCTATACGCGTGCCATCCTCCCTTTGTGGAATTTTTGGTCTCCAGCCCACCTATGGCAGAGTAAGCAAGCATGGTGTTATGCCATTGGCTCCATCCATTGATCATGTGGGCCCGCTGGCTAGAAGCGCTTGGGATATTGCTGCATTACTTCAGGTAATAGCAGGTTATGACAAGCTGGATAAGTCTTCTGCGAAGGTGCCGGTTCCTGATTATTTGAAAGAGATTTCTTCTTCTTCTGAAAGAAGAAATAGTAAGGACGGCAGCAACAAGAAATTCAAAATTGCCATACCAAAGCAATTCTTCTTTAATATGATTGAACCAAAGGTTATGGGAATATTTAGAGAGTTTGTAGATAGGCTTCATGGCTGTGGAATATCTACATCAAATGTTGATGTAGACGGAACAGACAAGATATTTGACACGTGGAGGCCTATACGATTAGCCGAATCAACTGCAATCCATAATGAATGGATGGTTTCCAGACCCCAAGACTATGGAGAGGATGTAATAAGAATGCTAAAAAAAGGACTTGAAATAACAGCCGTACAATACATCAATGCCCTTCACAAATGGAGACAAGAAATCAAAGATGCATTTTTGAAGGGTATGTCTGAATATGATGCTTTATTGGTTCCCACTACCATCATTCCTGCACCATTCTTAGATCAAAAGGAAGTTAATATCGAAGGAAAGACCATTGAAGTGTACTTGTCCTTGAACAGGTTAACAACTGTATTTGATATTACTGGTCTTCCTACACTTAATATTCCAGCGGGATTGGTTGATTCTAAGCTGCCTGTAGGTGTTCAGCTGGTTGGAAGACCATTTGACGAAGCACGCATACTTAAGATTGCATATACATATGAACAGCATTACAATTTACCTGAACAATTTATTCCAGTTATTACGTAATACGATCTAGACAAGTCACTCGTAAATTATTTTTGTAGATTATCTTTGCTTAATTATCTTCGCATTCCCCTTCAGGGATTGTTATTATTGTCATAAAACAAGGGCCGAGGGATCCAAGAGAAAAACTCTTCAGAATTTAAACACGATGTAGTTTGAAACGGCCTCAGATTACAGTACTCTATGCAATAGGGTTCGCCTTTGAGCTTGCTTTGAAGGCCATGTACGATTCGTTGATGCAAGTGGTGTAGGATTGAGTACGAAAATTTTTGTACACCTTGGGGGGGGGAATGGATGGTATATCCATAACCAGCCTAGTCCATGCATTGCAAAGCGGTTTGAAGTCTGTAGATATTCTGCCAGGATATGTGCATGGTTTACGTTGTTTTGTTTCTGACCGGTAATAATATGTCTGCTACGTGTCATCGCCCACGAAGTAATCAGGTTTTGAGGTTTTGTCATTGCAGCTTGATTATCTCGTCCCATGTGCCGGTTAATGAGAACATGAAGAATTTATCATGTTTATCCGACTCAAACTCTAGTATATCTCCAGCTGCTATCTGGGTCTTGAATAACTTATTTAGATATTGCAAAAAACTAGGGCCTGCAACTATGCTCTTTGCTTCGTGCTCAACGGGCTCATTGTAGTACTTCTTCAAAGTATCAGGCAATCCAATATTGCTCAGCTCTTCTACTAAAATTGGTAATTCTACAAAAGTTGAGTTTCTTTTGTATAGTCTAATTGTAGCCAAAGAAAATATACGTCCTCCTCCGCATCTTTATGATGTCAGCTCGGCGATATATAGCCCTGCCTATTTCTTTCTCTCAGCGCGCGATGCAAAAAAGACCTTTTCAAAAAAAAAGCTTTACCATCCCATGTATATACTAGTTCAGCATATCTACTCAGATGGCCAAATCTTTTTTACAAACTGAAGCTCACGAACGGTCTTATTTAATAGAGGAGCTCGGATCTTTAGGATTTCACTCGATGAGGCTAAACGAACTCAATAATAATTCTGAGCTACGAAATCTAATAAAAGGCATCAAAGAAAGTCTTTTGCAACAATACGATCAGGGTCATAGAGAGCACTCTATGAAGTTAACGGAACAGTATTGGACAGCTATGTAATGGGATCCATACTGACTGAATGAATGACTGACAATTATGGCAGTATAGCAATTATGCTGTTGGTATAAATGAGGATATGTTCCCTTAATGCATTAGCTTCTGTACCATACATGTTGCACTATTTTTTCTGAGGCAGTGAAACATAGGCCAGCAATAAACCATGCCCTCTTGGGTAGTATAGATGTGATAGATGAACAGTATTTTCTCTTTCTATCTCGTGGACTATTCGCAAATGGTTTTGATATTAAGAAACAAACTTCTATTCCTCTGCCCTGTTTCTTTTTCGTTTATCAAGCTCTGCTTTCTACTATGACTCAGTACCGAGCGCTTGACAAGCACTTCTCACAATATCTTTGGACAATCATGGCGCCTTCTAACTTGAACAGTGCTTCAATTGTCGCCATTTCTCCACAATTAATGCAGAAACCCGTCGACTTTTTTGTGGTGTGTGATGCAGGTCTTGTCTGATACGGCTTTAGCATTATTATGATACCTCCATCTGCTTCATACTATGCTCATCAGATGCAATCATTGTCAGACTTGATGTGATGTTGGCAATTGCCCGGATTTTCTTTATTGACCTTGATATATCCTCCCGGGATTCTTCGCTCACCTTTGCCACGATGTCATACACGCCAGACACTCGTACAGCTTCAGAAACACCAGAAATGTTACTTATTTCACTGATGATGGCGGGTCCTGTGCTGATGTCGCAATTCAAAAAGACAAAAGCATTCAACATGTTTTATTATACTCCCTCGAGTATAAAAGGAAAAGGAAACTAATATAGATAGTAATCATATTCTGGGGTGTTAACATGAAGTGATAGAAGCACGTTTGTGAGTTTTCCATCGTACAAGCAATTTTTCTGTATAGGAAAAGTAAAATCTGGTTGTTTGCCATTCTATTCTATAATATGAGCTGCAGGCACTGGGCATGCAAGATGTCTGACAGTACGTGTGTA
>DASUUX010000077.1:0-6300 GCA_036373855.1 Nitrososphaera sp. | reverse complement strand
GGTGGTGGTGGTGCTGCTGCTGGAGGATCCACAATAAACATCCTTGAAGGCTCTTCCATACAAGGCAGTCCTGATTATGACCCAGATGAGCTTACAGTAAGTGCAGGCACTGATGTCACAGTGGTCAACCAAGACACAGTTCTGCACACTGCAACCTCTGGAACCGGTCCTCAAGATCCCGAGTCTGCACAGTTGTTTGATACAAGCTTAATTAATGCCGGTGAATCCGCCACGCTGTCTCTTGCACAAGTTGCCCCAGGCCAGTACGACTATTACTGCATGGTGCATCCATACATGACAGGGAAGATAGTGGTACAATAAGTAAGTAAGAGTCCAGCCCGCACATCTTGTGAATTTAGCTGATAGAAGGATATCTTGACCAAAAGAATGGCAAAGTTGACGAATAGAGTGCAAGAAATGCCAATATAGCCCAATTAACATCTGAAGAGCGAAGAATTACTGCCTGCTGCCTCTCCTCCCAAGTAAAGCAAGGTAGCGCCAGCGAAAAGTCAGGTAGTTCTAGCGGTAATCGCAAGACCCCAAAACACATCAAGTGAGAAATAGTTTCTGACACTGTGCCTATATACAGTATATTTCCATATCCTTTATGAGATATACACGCCTTTATCATGGCAAATATGGATGCCTTTGAATGCATAGCAACTAAGCTTGATGTTCGAGAATTTAGCTCACAAAATATTTCTGCAGAGATAAAGTCAAAAATCTTGGAAGTTGCACGGCTGACAGGCAGCGGGCTCAACACTCAGCATTGGCGATTTATTGTTATAGAAGAAAAGAAGAACCTTGAAAAACTTGCCGAGGACAGCACAAGTGGAGGCTGGGTTTCAGGCGCCAATTTTGCAGTAATTGTGTTGACAAACCCTCGGCATAAATTCCACATGATTGATGCTGGAAGAGTGGTTCAGGATATGGAATTAGCTGCTTGGAATTACGGTGTAGCATCATGTTTATTCACTGGAGTACAAGACGAAAAATTGCGCAGTGATTTTGGCATTCCAAAAGATCTAAATCCAACGATCATAGTAGGTTTTGGATTTTCTGCCAAACAGATTTCTGGAAAAAGAAAGAACCGCATGCCACTAGATGAACTTGTCTACTATGAAAAATATGGCAACCCAAGGGGAGCATAATGAGTGCTGCTATAAATTTACATTAGAATAGGATCGGGAGAACGGGGGGTTTCTTATTTTTTATGAATGGCTGTAGAGAGGACATTCCGAGGGAACAGACTAAAAGCATGCGTGTGTATATCTTCACAAATAAGCACCTTTAAGACAGGTAATGGCTACCTTTCATACTGAAGAAAGTAACGCATCATAAAGCATGCCTCTCGGCAGGGTTATCATTCAAGCGATATCCTCGAAATGAAGTAATTTGTGGTAAGAACCATTGCATTATTGCCAGAGGTAGGTTTTTAATGGATTGACAACAACTTTTACTGCCCGAGCATGCAAGCAAACCGACAACAACAGCGGCTTGACGCAGTCGACAAAAAACTTCTAAACGAGATCCAGTGGGTCTTTCCTCTTGTTGATAGGCCTTATCTAGAGATTGCAAAGAGGTATGACATTTCGGAGGAAGACGTCATGCGTAGGATAGCATTCCTGAAAAACATGGGCATCATCCGTCAAATCAACGCCATCTTTGACACAAGGCGACTTGGATACAAGAGCGCCCTTATTGCGTTTGCAGTCAGACCTGACAAACTTGACTCTGTGGCAGAGAAAGTCAATGAGCATCCGGGGGTCAGCCACAACTATGAGCGCAATCATGAGTACAATATGTGGTTCACGCTTGCAGTGCCTCCAGGATCAGATATCAAGCAAGACCTTGACAGGATGGCATCATTTGAAGGCGTTATCAAACATAGAGTTTTGCCAACACTCAAGCTCTACAAGATCGGCGTCAGGCTTGACATGGTTAATAAAGATCCGGATAAGCTTGTGCCGACGGACAAAGTGAGGCATCTAAACCAAGAGAAAGTGCAACTAAGTGAGCGTGACAGAGAGTTCGTCCGTGAATTGCAGAAGGACTTGGCAGTAGTGCCAGAGCCCTTCAAGGAGCTTGCGAATAGTCTAGATGTAACTACAGCGGAATTGTTTGCCAAGGCCATAGAATATGAAAATACTGGCATAATGAGGCGCTTTGCAGCAATACTTCGTCACCGCGAAGCTGGCTTTGTCGCAAACGGTATGGTCGTGTGGCAGGTGCCGGAGAACAAAGTAGACGAAGCAGGCTTCAGACTCGCTGCATTTCCACAGGTGAGTCACTGCTACAGGAGGCCGGTATATCCTGATTGGAGGTTCAATCTTTTCAGCATGGTACATGCCCGGACACTGCAGGCGGCTGAAAAGATTGCTGCAGAAATGTCAGAAACGGTGGGGGTAAAGGACTATCAAATACTGTTTAGTTCACGCGAGTTCAAGAAAGAGCGCGTAAAATATTTTGTCTAGCGCATCCAGTCGGCACTCAGAAGAAGCTACTCCAAATAGCCTGTATAGCATTTTTCCATGACAACAACCTACGACAATCTTATGATGAAAATATGTCTGCAGAAGATCCTCAGTTTGCGCTCTCATTTAGCAACAGGCTCGACATAAAAGTTCTTTTCATACATCTCCTCCATTCTTGCAATTTCAGTGCTATTGAGATACTTCCCGTCTGAAAGCGATGTAAACAGTTCTATTTCTTCAATACTTGTCATCGTCGGCAGGATGACTGAAATTTGCTTTTGCGACAGTATGAACTTAATCGCGAGTTCTGTGATATTCCATCCCTTGCTGCTTGCAAGAGGTCTCATATTCTCTATCTTTTGCATCGCCTCAATGATGAACTCTTGTTTTCTAAAACTGCGGTGGTCGTTCTTGTCAAACTTTGTATCGGTATTGACCTTACCAGTAAGTAAGCCTGACGCATCAGGAACTCTTACCATCATGCCGACATTGCGCCGCTCTGCTGCTTGCATAAAGTCTCGTGCAGGGTCCTGCTCCAAAATATTGTAGACAGTCTGGAGGCATGTAATGTTCCTTTTTTCAATAGCTTCCAAGCCTTCGTCCTTCCATCCTATCGCTGGTCCAAGCGCCACCCCATGGCTCTTGATCGTGCCTTTCTTGACCATGTAATCAAGAGAAACAAAGAGCTTGTCATTTCCTATTGCATCCATCTTGGGATTGTGGAGGCTATAAACATCTATGTAATCAGTCTGCAGGCGGTCGAGGCTCTGTCTTATGGCAAACTGCAAAAATTCTTGGTCATGCTTTTGTGGCAGTTCACTGTGTCCTACCTGCTTGGCGCTATACATATCATAGCCCCACTTTGTAGAATAGACCACGTCATTGCGCATATCCTTGAACACCTGCGCTATAAGCTTCTCGCTTTTCCCCTTGCCGTATATGTCGGCAGTCTCGAAAAAGTTGATGCCCAAATCATAGGCGCGCTTTAGCATCCGGATTGCTTCATCGTCGTCAACCTTTTTTCCCCACCAGTCAAGCGCTATACTCCATGCACCAAAGCCAATCTCGCTTACTTTTATGCCACTCTTACCCAAAGTTCGGTATCTCATGCCGCTATAGATAACACTCCCTTTACTTCAGACGCTATTGTGTTGAATTGCAGATCATCCATTATGGGTCTGCCGCTTACATCCATGTCAAGTGGGATCCATGATCTGCAGCCGATCCATTCCGGCTTGTTTTCAATCAATATCGGCCTCTCAAGTTTGAAAACACGTAAGAGTATTACACTCATTGGCTTCCTTGGATTGTAATCCATCCTTGCATTAACATAGCTTTCGTTCCAGATATGGTAGTTTGCAAGCATCCTAAGAGTAATGCGGTCAGTTATTTCTTTGACTTCGACGGATTCTGCATAGCTTGTAATCCTATTGGTTCCGGTGGCCGGCTGATCCTTTAGCACTTCGTCAAGTTTATTTGCATAGTCAGCCTGCAAATGATCTATTGACTGGTGTTCGTACGTTGGAAATAGTAGAAACCTGTCGTGCTTGACTTTGAAGCCCTGGCGGTATTCCAGTATGCCACCCTTGCGTAAAAGCAGAACCTGCCTGCCCTCTTCAAGAGCCTTGCAGACGACAGCCCATTCTTTCAGCGCCTGCATAATTATCCTAGACTTTTAATGATGTCCTCAACTCCCTTATAAATGCAGACAATCATTGGAGTGTCACGGATAATGTACTTGCTCACTTTGGTTTCGCGCAGCTGAATTATCAGTTCCTGAAACGCCATCAGATCCGCAGTTTCAAAGGCGAGCATGAAATCCTGATCATCAAGGCCAAAGGAGTAAGTGGTGTTGAGCCTGATATTTGGAAACTTGCGTCCCACCAAGATATGCTCTTCCATCATTTTCTTGCGCTCTTCAAAAGGCAGCAAGTACCATTCCCTTGACTTGACAAAAGGATAGACGATACAATACTTCATAGGCTGCTCGTCTGTCATAAATCCTGGCTTAATCTTCGATGAGTAAACAGACGGTCGTGTTGCAGAGAGGAAAACATGTGATGGCATCAGGTATTTGCCAAGAATAGTTGAATAGATCTTGGATGTCATCACCTGCGTCTTTTCTAGAGAGTTAGAAATCATCCAGAGCATCAAGTCGCTATCTTCGCGTAGGCCCAGAGTTGAGTATGTCCTCACCTTTATCTTGGTGTTGGCAACCTCAATTAGGCTAGCGAACTCTTTGGCTGCTTCCTCTTTGCCTATCTCATTTAGCCAGCGCCACTTGGGATCTACCCTGAAGAATGAGAAGTTGAGAAAGGTTGTTGCCTGGGACTCTTCTGATGTCGATGCTTCTGCAGCCATCTGGATGGAAGTAATTTACTGGGGCCTAATTTTTACTTGTCTTCTTCTATGCCGAGCCAAGTGTAACCCTTCGCTTCCAGTTCTTCAGCCAGTTCTTTGCCGCCTGATTTGATAACCTTGCCCCTTGCCACTACATGAACATAATCAAGTTTTTTGAGGTATCGAAGGATTCTGGCATAATGAGTGATTACAAGCACGCCGGCGCCAGTATCAATCAATTTGTTTATTGCCTCCGCAACTGACTTGACCGAATCGATGTCCAGACCCGAGTCCGGTTCATCTAGAATCGCGATATTCGGTTTGAGAGCCAGCATTTGCATGACTTCTGATCGTTTCTTTTCGCCACCGGAGAACCCTTCATTGAGATAACGGCTTAGAAACGAAGGATCGAGTCCCACCGCGTCGAGGTTCTTCTTGACGTACTCGTGGAATTCACGAACTGTAATGAAGACCTCCCGGTTTTGTTCCTCGCCAAGCGACTTGTTCAGAGTGTTGTAGGCGTTTCTCAAAAAGTGGCTGTAGCCAACCCCTGGAATCTCAGTCGGGTATTGAAAGCCAAGAAAGAGACCCTTTCTTGCTCTCAGATCAGTCGAGAGATTGAGGATGCTCTCGCCCTCGACCAAAATATCACCCGACTCGATGCTATACTTGGGATGGCCCATAATGGCATTTGCAAGCGTGCTTTTGCCGGAGCCGTTTGGGCCCATAATGGCATGAACCTCGCCCTTGTTGAGGCTAAGGTTAAGCCCTGTAAGTATCCCCTTGCCATCAATGCTAATGTGCAAGTCCTTTACCTCTAAAAACGTCATATTATAACAGTGTTATATACACTTAATATAAGTATTATGCGTTCAAAGCAGAACTAGATGGACTATAGTTTGCTCCATTGTATGCGATAATCTACATGTGGAGTTGTAAATATGACACCGGTCCGCGATCAGAAGCAATAACTCCTAGGATAGAGCAGATATCCAAACTCCCTCAGATCGAAGCAGAATTTGTTGGCTAGTTGTGCCTTAATTAATGGAGTTTCGCTTGCCTTATTCAGGTTGAGAAGTTTTACTTCATTAGGGAACTGATCTCGATGAAAAATGTATTACTTGAAGCACAGCATAAGGCCTGCACCTTTTAACAATCATGACCAAGCTCAAATTCAAGTGGGCTGTAAGTGCGATTTTTGCAGTATTCGTGTTCCTTGTGTACTGCAATAGTCAGTTGAATTCTTGCACTCTATTTGTCAACTTTGCCATTCTTTTGGTCAAGATATCCTTCTATCAGCTAAATTCACAAGATGTGCGGGCTGGACTCTTACTTATTGTACCACTATCTTCCCTGTCATGTATGGATGCACTATGCAGTAATAGTCGTACTGGCCTGGGGCAACTTGTGCAAGAGACAGCGTGGCGGATTCACCGGCATTAATTAAGCTTGTATCAAACAACTGTGCAGACTCGGGATCTTGAGG
>DASUUX010000076.1:0-5188 GCA_036373855.1 Nitrososphaera sp. | reverse complement strand
GATGAGGGGACACGACAAAAAAGTCTAAAGCTAAGAAGTGCGCGCACCATATATGTTATCAAGAAGAGGAACTCTGTAATAGGAACAGCAAGCGGCAGCAACCCAAGCCCGCTTCTTTTTTGAGGTTTGATATTGAACTCTTGAATAGTAGTAGTATTTATGGTACTTTTTAGGTTCTTCTGTTCATTAAGTTAGGGTTGGGATGGAGAGGCGAATAACAACAACACATCCTGAAGTCTCTGCCGCTGAAGCCATCATAAACAATTTTAGAGATTTGAACCAGCGAGTAACAGAACTTGACAGAAGATATCAAAGTTTGAACAGAGAGAAAGAGAAAGAGTAAGAGAAAAAGAAAAAATTGAAGAAAAATAGGGTAGTTGTTACTGCGGCAGCGGAGTAGGTGGTATCAGCTCGCCAACTATTGTGTATGTAACCGTGAAGTTGTCATTAGTCCTGCTATGAAATCCTAGCGCTGAACCAGCAAAGTTTACGTTATCAAATTGGTCGCCTTCAAGTTCATGTATGAGAGTGATTGCTTCTTCTTGACCTGGTGTAAGCAAGGGCGTCGCAGTAGCGCCTCCTCCTGTTGTCTGATTCTGATTGAATTGTTGCAATACTACTACCTCTATTGGATGGCTGGAGGTATAAGTCACCGTCCCTGTGTATAATCTTCCATCGGCTCTTGGCGGAAGTGCCAATACCATTTGATGGGCCTCCTCATGACCTGGTGTTGTGTCTGGAATTGAAGAAGAAGTATTTTGAATTGCAAACATTTGGCTACCCGTAGCAGTTGTAGTTTGTCCTTCAGTAGCAGGTGTTGTTGCTGTCATGTTTGTTGTAGAAACTGTTGCATAACTACTGCTTATGGTGACAGGGAGGACGGCCAAGCCAGTAACAAGAATGGCTGCCAGTGCTATTCCACCACCAAATACTCCGAAATTGGAGATGGAGTAGGAAGAAGATGATTTTCTGGTTGATTGCATTGCAATGGAAGGAGTAATATGAACTAATTAAAGATGACTTGTTGGAAATACGTTATTTTATTCTAGTATACAGTTTTGGGAGAAATGTTATATCCGAACTAAAGCAAGCATTAGCTTGATGTATATGCTCACTCAGCCTTCTTCTTTTTTTCTATATATCTACATTTGTTGCAGTTCCTTCCTAGGCACAGGCTGTCGACGAATTTCTCAAATTTATGAAGGCGCAGAAATACCCTTAGGAGTATTTATGATACCTCTCCAACTCAAACTTTACCTTCGAGGTTTGGGATGGCGTGTGTGTGATAATACCAAATGGGCAGAACAATTCCATCATTTAGGATTGCTCTTGCAATGGAAGAACGTGACTGGAAGCCATTTCGTAATGCGTTAGATAAATCAGAAAGAAAGATGTTTGACGAAATGTTTGACATCCCGAGGTTTTACATTTCAGCATGCTCTAATTCTGTTCAGTTGGTGCCGCTTCACCCTATTATTATGTCAATTCTGTTTCATCATTACAAAGAGCTAACCGAGTGCATCAAGGGGGTTGAGCGGATAGAGGAGGAAGATAAGGAAAATGAATAATAATAATAAGTAAGAATAGTAACACAATGAGAACAGAGTCAAAAGAAAAGCATGAGGCTTGGTTTTTTATGTGTGACTTTGTGTGTGACTGTTGCAATAAGCTTCTTTGTGCCGATAAAGAAATTATCTTAGATGAATCTCGATGTCCTTATTGTGACTCAAAACTTGAATCACTTCCTGAATGATTAAACAGAGAGAGAAAGGAAGGGCGTCATGCTTAAAACCCGCTGTAACTAACATACCAATTAAGCAGTAAATTGGCAGTAAAAAGGGGATTTTACAATAAGCCACTGAGAAGGCAAGCAATCCTAGAAATACGCCGCAAGATAGTAGAGGGCGAATCGTACGAGGAGATTATGCGCGATCTGCATCTACCAGAGCGCACATTCTTCAGTTATCTAAAGCATGTATTCGAGCATGACAGAGAAGTTATGGCTGTCCGCATCCCCAGGGAAAAGGTCATGGATCAGATAACCATACTCAAGGAGCGCTTTACTCAGATATACAAGCAGTGTCAAGAGATGGCTACCAACTCGGAGGTTGACAATATCGCTAGGGTTAGAGCGATGCAGCTTGCTAGAGAGCTTGCACTTTCCATCGTTAAGATCTATCATGAGACTCCTGCAATCTTGGCGCGCTGCAAAGAGCTTCCGTTTAACATGCGTGAACTAGAGCAGCTGCAGCAGTCGCAGTCCAAACAACAGCAGGGGCAGTCCCTGTCGTATAATGATAACTTAGATGATGAGGAATATGAGGAAGAGGATGACGTCGAGGATGAGGAAGAGGGAGGAGGTGATAAATAAGATAAATGACAAATCGGAGTGATAAATTACTATTAAGCGTTGAACCTGATACGCCAATAACAGAAGAAGAAATTGAAGATTTCTATCAACTACAAGGGGGATGCGGATTTCCTTCTAAAAGTGAATCTTCTTTAGCATATAAAGATACAGAGATGCAAAAAATGTTATTAGAAAAAGAAGCCAGAGAGAAAGGACTAAGTAATGAGGAAGTTACCAAGCGTTACCAAGCCTATGTCGATATGCGCGTACAAGATCATATACGTGCAATGCAGGTTATACGTGAAATCATAAAGAGGGATATAGCAAGGAATAATATTATTTCTTCAAATCCAGAAAAGACATCAGAACTCACAAATGAACTCTTGGATATAGAAGAGAGAATACGACGCATGAAAAGAAAGTTTGCGAAAGTAAAAAAGAGGGTGGCTGCAGGCTAGTATCTCCAGCATAATAGCAGTGAGTTTGTCTGATTGTTCTTTAGTCATAATTTTAGGAATCGAAGAGCTTATTTTCATTTACCCTTAAGCACGCCCAGTCATTGAAAGCTTTTGCGCCTTAATTCTTCTTTGATAGTTCCCTAGTACTAGCCTGTACTATAACAGTACAGAATGGTCTATCAATTCCAATGTAAGGATTGTGCACAACTTCTTTACTTTGATAACAACGTAGTAAGTCCAAACAACCGTAGAATACCCCTAAACGTAGCAAATAAAAGCCCTCATCAATGTCCAAAAAGGAAGTTTTCAGTACCATGCCGCGACTGCCGAGTGCCTATCTATTTTAACGATGGAAGATTAAGTAAAAATGGTAAGAAGATTCCTCTCAATGCTTCGGATGGTTTGCCGCATGACTGTCTTAAGAGAGAGTTTGGGGCTAAGACTTGGGGAGGCTAGCCTGCTGTTTTACTCTTTTCACGAGAGAGTTCTAAAATCGGCAGGTGTATGAATACGTCTTGTGCATTATGAGACGTATTCATATCACGTAGGGAGGCTAGAAGGGGGGTCTTTGTGCATTTGTTCGAATTCGAACTTTTGACTCTGGTAAATCTTAGGGACATTCTGACCGCCTGTTAAACTAGGGACACAAAGTAGTTAACGTAGGGATACGGCTGGGTGTTAAATTCGGGACATGAATACACGTCCCTCAATTGGAGTATATATGTCGCTAACGATATTCCGACCAGGGCATCGTCTATTGAATTTTCATTAGGGCATCAAGACCTCAGTGCTTATTGCAGATTTACGAAGCTCCTGTCAGTTTTTGCATATGTCAATAATGCAGAATAAACAAACCCCTTCTTCAACCCGTTTGGCGCTGATAGTTTTCTCTTTGTCAAGGAGTCGTGTGCTGCGAGGATCCTTTCAACATCGCTCTTTTAGCGATTTCCCCACGCAAGAGGACAATGGCTAGCACCAAGTGCCACAGCAGAGTCCCATAGATGGAAATGCGCTCAGTAAGCCCAAGCCATGGTGTAGGCTGGTTTGCGCAAACTTGGGGAGCGTCCATAAATACCAAAGTGGCAGTCACGAGGAGTATCAGGATTGTCCCTATCGAGTAAAAGCGGAACCAGTTTCGGAATGCAGCGACTCCTAACCCCACGGTCAGCAGAACGAAGGGGTTGATCGAGAGAATTAGGTGCATGGTATCAGTGAAGGTCGCCTCGACGCCACGCATGTGCATTGGGAAGAAATTCCATAGCACCAAGCCGTTGACTGCGTTTCCGATCACCATCAATGCCATAATGCGCAAAGCGCGATTTCGACCAGCCGCTGACATCCAAACGCCAAACGCAAATGCTCCCAAAAGCACGCTATACAGCGTGAAAAGCGGAACGACAAGACCGCTTGTTGGAGCACCAATAGCAAACAGCTCGCTGGGGGCTTGAGAGGTAAAGCTGTAGCCCGCATATAGAGTACCTGCGAGTATGTCAGTACCAACCCAAAGCAGAGGTGACAAGACACCGCATATTAGCAAGACCTTTCGCAAATTGCTTAAAGTTCCTATCGGGATTGCGATAGGCATAGGATCGTTTTCAAGACAATCATATTTGAAGTTTAAGACTTCATTGCAATGCAGAGTACTTTGACCGCAGCTCTCTTCACGCCTCTGCTGAAATGCATATGTCGCTATCTTAACAATCAGCTATGTCCCTAACTTACCATCCTATGTCCCTAATTTAACATGGCAGCCAAATGTCCATAAGATTGAACAGTGTCTTCTTTTTTATCTTATAAATCCTCCTCTTGACAGCATATGTGTGCGCACTTCTTCCCATTAGACTTTTTTGCTTCTGCAAAGCATTTGCAGAGTGCAGCTTAATTCTGAAGGATGAATCTAGAGGAAATACATCACCTGTATTAGTTGAGAGTTTTGAAGTGTTTAAGAATAAATCGTTTGAGTTCCTAGCTAACCATTTTTGTATATTGAGATTCAACTGAATTTTCAGCTGCATCCCACCTAACCCGCTCCGATATGACATCCTAAGACTATTGAACTAATCATAAAACATTGAATTGGCAGGAAAGATCAGAAAAAAGTATACTTCCTTTTGCTGCTACCTCAAACGTCGTCGTAATACTGTCTGATCTGCCATGATCTTCCTTTTCCTTTCCCTTCTTTGATTTCATTCTCCTTGAGTTTGAGATAGGACTGTAAGAGCTCACTACTAAAACAGGACTGAAGAAGATATGCAGAGTCACTCTTCAATTCAGATAAAGCTCGCTCAAGATTCGAAGGCAGAGGCCTTATGCCAAGGGCTTTCTTTCTTGATTCTGATAGGCTATAGATATTTTCATTCACCGGGTCTCCGGGGTCTAT
>DASUUX010000075.1:0-16216 GCA_036373855.1 Nitrososphaera sp. | reverse complement strand
ATCATGACCGGACGGCCCATCGTGCTAAGGGAAAAGGACAAAGTATCGACAGCCAGGAGTATAATGACAAGGCGCAGAATAGACCATCTTCCACTCATAAATAAGAAGGAGAAGCTCTCAGGCATAGTGACTTCTACTCACATAATAGAGGCGATGCTTCCATCAGAAAAGATCGGCAGAAAGGTTCTTGGCGTTGAAAAGTTAATTAGATTAGATATGCCGGCATCAGGCATAGCAGACAAAAATGTTGTAGTATCAAATGCTGATGATTCTTTGCGATCAGTGGCAGGAACAATAATTGATGCAAGTTCTACATATTCAGTCGTACGCTTTGGCGAAGAAATTCAAGGAATTGTCACATATCGTGACATAATTTCGTTGCTTGCAGAAAAGGTAGAAGAGGACCTTCCCGCGTTTATTATTGGCCTGCCAGATGATCCATTTGACGCAGAGCTTGCGAAATCAAAATTTGCTGACATAGTCAGGCTTTTGAAGAGAATGGCGCCAGAAATTGAAGAAGCGAGATGCAAGATGAAATTGCGTGACATTGAAGGAGAAAGAAGGAGGTATGAAGTCGACGTGAGCATTATAACGCCTTACAGGAGACATGTATATGGCAATACTGGCTGGGATTTAGCGAAGATGTTCGATCAGATGAGCGATAGTTTGAAGAAGAGGTTTGCTCATAGACCAACAAGAAGGCGAACAGAGTCTGTCAGACAGACAGAGACATTCCCTGAATAATAATTAGTGTTTTTCCAATGCGAGTTGCTATGACTGGAGATGTGATGCTTGGCAGATTAGTGAATAGTGTTCTTGACAACAACGGCTATGCGTATGTCTGGGGGGACACCGTCGACATCATTAGAAATGCCGATCTTTCATTAATCAATCTTGAGTGTGTGGTATCTTCAAAGGGTGCTGAGTGGACAAAGACTTTCAAAATGTTTCACTTTCGTGCAAATCCTGGCGCCATTAAAGTCCTAAAGACAGCCTCAATAGATTATGTTTCCTTGGCGAACAACCACACTATTGACTACGGGAATGAAGCATTACAAGAAATGCTCGAATTACTTGACAATAGTCGGATACAACACTCTGGTGCTGGAATGAACCTCAAGGAAGCAACTGATTGTGCAATTTTGAATGTTGGTAGCAAGAAAGTTGCTGTATTATCGTTAACCGATAATCAGCCAGAGTGGGAGGCATCACCAACTTCCCCTGGGATAAACTACATTCCGCTTTCATTGGACGGTTATTATTCAGATAGACTTGAATCCAGCATCCAACAAGCTAGAAAAAATGCAGATATTGTTGTTGGATCGTGTCATGTGGGCCCGCATTTTCGTGAATTCCCCTCATCTGAATATGTGATTTTTGCGCACCGGCTCATGGATCTTGGTTTGGACATTTACTGGGGGCACAGCAACCACATGCCGCAAGGCATAGAAATTTACAAAGGCAAACCCATACTCTATGACTCTGGAGATTTCATTGATGATTATGCCATAGATGAGTATTACAGAAACGATCTGTCATTTCTTTTTCTTATAGACATTGAAGCGACAAGCCCTAAGAGCATCGAACTTGTTCCTGTACGAATCCATGATTTTCAGACAAGTATCGCATTACTCTCTGATGCCGAACTTGTCATTAAGCGAATGATTGAACGGTGTGACAGGCTAGGAACCAGGTGCGAAATAAAAGAAGATAAGAGGATCATAGTCAGAATATAGTCGCATTTAACTAATTCGAATTAGAATGCATTCAGATCTAACTCGGCTAATAATCTTTTGCCCGGTTGAAAAATTTGAGATGCATGCACCTGTAACAAGTAACTACTACTGTCTGCTCACATATAGTGCACTTAACTCAACTACGGGCTCTTCTCAAAGAACTCCACCAAGTGAGTGTAGTATAGCAGAAATTCCCTCCCCTTTGTGGTGGTCCTATATACCACTCCATCAGGAGAAGACACATCCTGTGCGATCAGCCTTTTTCCGATCAGCTCTCCGAGGTATAGGTGCACCTGCTCATAGCTGAGGTTTGCTCTATAAATTAAATGAGTCTTTTTTATCCCAGAGGTGGCAAGCGCTAGTACGTCGCTCATTATCTGAATTTTTCCTCTATTGTTTTTACGTTTAGACATGATTGTGTGATTGGCAGCATCTCATGCTATAAAAGACGCGTGATTACCTTGCCCTGCACTGCAATTATTTTTATTAGCCCTGGATTCAACATGTACCAGATCATGTCGAATGCAGAGGGGGGAAGTAAGCTCAATCTGGCCATTAACGGCTTTGGCAGGATTGGCAGAAGCTTTCTTAGGGCGGCGCTGGAAGATGGAGAATTTCTACAATCGTTTAACATAGTCGCTATCAACGACACCGCAGATGCCAAGACATTGGCGCATCTCTTCAAGTACGACTCTACATTTGGAAAGTTTGGGGGAAAGGTAATAGCAACTGATCATTCCATCCAAGTTGACGGTACCGATATCAGAGTTCTTCAAGAAAGGGACCCCTCGATGCTCCCGTGGAAAGAAATGCGGGTTGACCTTGTTCTAGAGTCCACCGGCAAGTTCAAGGAGGCAAAGGAAGCCCAGAGACACATCCAAGCAGGAGCAAGAAAAGTGATCATCTCTGCTCCTGCAAAGGGACCAGATACCACGCTGCTTGTGGGAATAAACGAAAAAGAGTACAGGCCGGAAATACACAAAATCGTATCGATGGCATCATGCACAACAAACTGCATCGCGCCAGTCTTGAAGGTTTTGGATGAAAAGTTTGGAATAGAGAGCGGATATATGACAACTGTCCACGCTTACACAAATGACCAGAGGCTGCAGGATTCTCCACACAAAGACCTACGCCGTGCAAGAGCCGCTTCAATGTCTATCATACCGACCACTACCGGCGCCGCCAAGTCCATAGGGACCATCATACCTGCTCTTGAAGGAAAAATAGACGGAATGGCGTTGAGGGTTCCAGTAAGCAATGGCTCCATAGCAGACATGGTCATGACGTTAAGAAAGGATGTGACTATAGATGAGGTCAACACGGCGCTAAGGCAGGCGTCCGACGAGGAATTGAAGGGAGTGATGGCTTACACAAATGAGCCTCTGGTTTCTTCAGACATAATAGGCGAACCTTATTCGTCCATAGTGGATGGTTTGAGCACAATGGTCATTGGCGACAGGAGCAGGAATATCAAAGTCCTGTCTTGGTATGATAACGAGTGGAGCTTTGCCTGCAGGCTTGTCGACCTGATCAAATTCATTGGCAGCAAAATGTAACGGTGTAGCAAAAATTGCCCAAAATCGTAGTTTTCAGCGACATAGATGGTACACTTATAGATATCTTCACGCGCAATTATGGCAAGTCTAAGGAGCTGGTGAATAAGCTGAATGAGTCTTCGATCCCAGTTATATTATGCTCCTCAAAGACATGGGCTGAGCAAGACGTGATAAGGAAAGATCTAGGACTTGAAAGCGAGCCGTTCATAATAGAAAATGGCGGGGCGGTGATAATCCCTGACGGTTACTTTGGTAGTCATGGTGGTGGAAGCGGCGGTACTGTTGATGATCTCAAGCATCATTATGGTATGCGCGTCGTTGATAGTTATAGCGTGATAGAGCTTGGCAGGTCTTCTGCAGAAATTAGAAAGGTATTGCAGGAGGTTCGCAGCAAGACAGGCATCCCCTTCAAGGGTGTCAGCGACCTCTCTATAGAGGAGCTTGCAAAAATAGTGGGGATGACCCATGAAGAGGCTGAAAGGATGTCAAAGAGGCAGTACGGTGAGACCATCTTGGAGATAGACAAAACCGAGAAAGTGCAGTTTGAACAAGCGCTGAGTGAAGATGGATTTCAAGTGATACATGGCGGCCGCTATTTTGATGTAACTGCCGGCAATGACAAGGGCAAGGCAGTGAGGATACTGATAGACCTTTACCGGAAGAAGCTTGGCGATGATACAGTATTCATAGGAATCGGCGACAGCGCAAACGACTTACCCATGCTCAAATTAACAGACATTGCGATTCTTGTACAAAAACATGACGGCACTTGGGCAGAGGTAGACAGCAACGACAACAACATCCCTCATGTAGTGAAAGCTGAGGGGATAGGACCCGCAGGATGGGAAAACGCATTTGCCATCATAATAAAGGAGGCCGAACAAACCGATGGAGCGTGATACAATCTTCCTGGTCCCACATACTCACTACGATGCCATATGGGTGTTCAACAAGGAGGACTACTTCTACATCAACACCGAGCTCATAATGAAAGATGCTGTAGATCTAGCCAAGAAAACAGCAGATTACAAATTCACTATCGAGCAGACCTTTCTTTTAGAATATGTGGAGAATAATTATCCCAACCTCTTTTCCCAAATAAAAGATCTCATCAAGAAAAACAAGATAGAGATTGCGAGTGGGCAATACCTCCTCGCAGATGCCATGATACCGCACGGGGAAGTTCTGATAAGAGAGATAGCTGAAGGAAAGAAATACGTGAAGGATAAGTTTGACAAGGACGTAGTGGTCGGCTGGGGGGCCGATGAATTTGGTTTCAATGCACAGTGGCCACAGATCCTAAAGGGATGTGGCTACCGGTTCTTTGCCTTCCGACGAGGTGCTGAGTCAAGGAAGCCATCTGAGTTCATCTGGCAGGGACTTGACGGCTCACAGGTACTCTGTCATTGGATGCCTCTTGGGTACAGGGCAGGGCTTGAGCTTACAAAACTCTACGAGTCATATAGTGTTCTAAAGCAGCACGCAGCCACTGGGAGCATTCTCATGCCTTCAGGAAGTGGCGTGACATTACCACAGACGGAGACTTCAGAAGCCGTAAAGGAATGGAACGAGAAAAATGGTGACACTGCTAGGATGGTCATATCAACTCCATTAGAGTTTTTCAGCGCACTTGAAAAGACAGGTGTCAAATTCAAGGTGAGGAAAGGTGAGATGTATTCGGGTCGGCTGTCAGAAGTATTTCCGAACTCGACTTCGTCTAGGATGTGGATAAAACAGGGAGCCAAGATGTATGAAAATGCCCTGTTGACGCTTGAACGCTGGAATGCTATCGGCAGGTTGATGGGGTGTCCTGATTTCGCAGAGCAGCTTGTAAAATACTGGCGTAACATGTTGTTCATAGCTATGCACGACGCGGTGCCTGGTACTGGTATAGATGAGGTGTACGATGAGATAAGGGAACTATTTCATAGTGCAGGCGATACTATACTGAAATCTGTTCGTGACTGTATGACATCCGTAGCAGGCAGGGCAAGGGAGCATGGAGCAGGAGTAGGCGGCGGCAGTGTCATAGTGTTTAATTCGCTACCCTGGGAGGTACGGGATTGGGTTGAGTGTTCGCTAGGATTTGCAGAAGGTCAGGTGAAGGGGATAAGGTACCTGCGCTCTGGGAACGAGACTTTTGAGGTTGACATCTTACAATACTCTTTGCATCCCGACAAAAGCACGAAGAATGTCACCATCGGCTTCCTGGCAAAGGTGCCAGCGCTGGGTTTTAGAACCTTTGAGCTTGTAGCCGGAAACAGCATAAATATGACAACCACCTTGACACGTGATACCTCTTTTTCCACGGGCCACTTCGACATAAGAGTGGACCAGGATACAGGCATTATTCAAGTGCAGCAAGGCGGAGAAGATCTCTTTGCAGGCAACGAGCTGCGGCTTGAAGAAGAGCTTGGAGACCTGTACTATCACAAGGACACGCTGGGTCTGATGAAGTCAGAAACGGGCAAGGGCATAAAGTATGGTGCTTTCAAGGCAGAAAATTATGAAGTTGAGAAAGGAAAGATCCGCAACGTCGTCAGGTTCAAGAGTAAGTACTACGCGCTCAGGTGGCCATATCGGCTCACAGAAAAGCTTAAACCTATGATCTATAGGCACAACTTCCTGGACATCGAGAAAGAGATAGTAATCTACCGGGACATGGACAGGATTGATTTCACTACACGCATTGATGACCGGCACCCTCACTCTAGAATCAGGGTGCAGTTTGACTCTCCCACTGAATCAGGTCAATATTATTGGTGCGGAACCCAGTTTGGCGCTATTCGCAGGAAGGCAGATCTGTATTACAAAAAGGATGAAAAAGGATGGAAGGAAAAACCATCAGGGGTTTTTCCGTCATTTGAATGGGTAGACTGCTCAGACCACAACAACAGCAAAGGCATATCTCTACTGCATCAAGGGATACCTTCACATGAGGTGAGGGATGGCAAGCTGTACCTGACGCTTTCAAGAAGCATTGTCTTGCTTTCCGCAGATGGGATTATGGGCCCTTGCATACCTACTCCCGACGCAAACGAAATGGGCCTGCAGACATTCCGCTACTCTATCCTGCCACACAGGAAGAGCTGGAAGGAAGCCGAAACATACCTGCGTGCAGCAGAGGTTAACATGCCTCTTGCCGCAATGCAGCTAATTAGAGATGAACACGAGCATCCTGAAAGGACACTAGAATCGCCGTATTCTTTTCTGGAAATAGAGCCTCAAAACATTCTACTAAGCACGCTGAGGCCTGCAGCAGACCGTAGGGAGGCAATAATAGTTAGGATTTTTGAGACTGAGGGCCGCAAGTCAATTGCGCGGCTACACTTTGGAAGGCAAGTGAAGAAGGTTCATCACTTGGATCTGTTAGAAAACGAATTGGACAAGGGCATAGACATTGGGCGCGAGATCCTAGAGCTTGAAGTATCTCCATTCAAGATAATAACACTAAAGGTTCAGTTCTAGCAAGGCCTCCTTCATATGCGGCGCCTCTGCAACTACTACGCCACTGGGATCTACTATCATGCTTGTTCCCATACTCACCTTACCATCCTGTGATCCAACCGCGTCTGCTTTTAGGACATAAACTTTGTTCTCTATAGCCCGTACTATTGGAAAGGCTTTATTTTTCCTCTCCTTGCGCTCTAACTCTTGAGCCTTGTAATAGTGGGAGGACAGATACAACAAGACATTTATTTTTCTAAATCTCCTTGGAAGCAAAGGGTCGTTCTGATCCCTACATATTAGGACGCCACAGTTGAGACCTCTGACTCCAAAACTCCGAACACCCTCACGACCATGGGAGAAATATTTTTTATCGTACTCTGTCAAAGTGCGCTTGAAATATTTCTTAATCTTGTTATGTGGTGTTATTATGAATGCTGTGTTGAAAATCTTTCCCCTCGATGGTAGAGAAGAACCTACAACGAGTGCGACCCCTGAGGAGTCTGACACTTTCTGCAGCCTAGAGACTTCACTGGACACATCATTTGCGTTTACTTGTCGATGGTTGCGTATATATCCTGTGAGCGCGCATTCTGGGAAGCATAATAAGTCGATCTTTTTTGATCTTGCGAGCTCGATATATTTGAGGATATTCTTGGTATTTATATCCAGATCCGGTGAAAGTCTCATTTGTACAACTCCTACTCGCAGCCTTGACATGGATATATCTACATCATATCATTCTACAGCACTAGCTAAAAAATCTGTAGCGACTTGACGCTAACATTGTTATTAGAATAGAGCTCCTCTTTTCCTCGGTTCTCTTCAAGCTATTTATCCGGTTCACCTCACCACGAAGTCTATAATTTTCTGCAATGCCAAAATCAGTCAGCATTAAAATTTCGAGGGTTTTCCCATCTTTGTCGGCCACAAGCGGCAGGGG
Source organism: Nitrososphaera sp. (assembly GCA_036373855.1). GTDB lineage: Archaea > Thermoproteota > Nitrososphaeria > Nitrososphaerales > Nitrososphaeraceae > Nitrososphaera. The sequence continues at coordinate 8,531 of DASUUX010000075.1, read as the reverse complement.
GCCTTACGTTTCCTCAATCATACTGTCTGCTTTCACTTCGATGAAGAAATTGAGATCGATCTTCATAAGCGTAACTGACATGATATGATAAATTGGACCTCAATTTTTTTACTGCGGGTACCTTCAGCACAAATGCTCTGAATTTGATAAGCTCTGTTAAGATTCTAAAGGGTTGGCATCTAATAATTCTTATTGTCCAATACTATGCGTGAGCTTTCTTTCTTGTCCCTCATTCTAAGTAGAGTTCCCATTAAAGCATCTTAGTATGCACTACTACTGCCCCTATCTACAATGATCACTATATTCTAGTTCATTGCTCCTCCGCCCCATTTGTATATCCTGCATTGAATGTAGTAGTAGCAAAATGCTATTATCTGAAATCCCGGTCTGTGCAACTATGCGCTGTTAGACAAGTTCAGAGGCTAAATGTCGTGGAACCTTTCCTTTAGTTTAGACATCCTAGCATGGTAACCTTTGTTGTACTCCAGTTCTTCTGGCACAAGGGTGGCAGGATGGATGAAACCTTGGCTGCGCATAATCATCGCCCGCTCTGCCGCAAGCATCCTTTGGTAATCCCAGTCGACAGTACCAAAGCCGTCATGTGGACGCGTCATCTTGCCATTGTGCATGCTAAAGACTAGGCAAGAGACTATAGGAAGCGCATAATTTATGCTGGCAGGCGAGTTTAGTTTCACTGGCATAAGCGGCATATGATGACTTCCTCGGGTGTTTCCTGATACATAATGGGGATCAGCAAATGCACTGCCAACCTCTTCAGTTGCAGGAAACTGTTTTTGAGTTCTGATAATTGCAATCGGGTCATCTTTTCCCACGTATGTGCCTGCAATGTTATGAAGTCTGTCAGTCGATGACGACACTATCTGGTCCTTATTGTCTGAGGAAAGTATCGAATGAACGACATACCTTCCCGGATACATGAGCGCAGCTTCAAGCTCGGCCTTGTCCTGCCACATCTTTAGGTCTGCGATCTTGCCGTTCATTACGTCCATTATCCTAAAAATGACTCCTTCGGCCAGATTCTCGTTTATAATGAGCCCTGTATTGCTCCCAGCGTCTACAAACATCTTCCAGAAAGGCAAGTTGAGCGCTCCTGGCTCAGTCTTGTCGGCTGCAATGACGCAAAACACTTCGCTAGGTCTTTCTTCAGCCGTTATCTCTGCAACACCTGGGCCCATTCCCCTGACGTTACCTGAGAATGCATCCTTTAAGAGGTCCTGACCTGCACCGTACAGCCCCTGTTCCTTTGCGACGCTTGTTCCTTCCTTGAAGGCATCCCAAGCCAATTTGTGAATCTCAGGATCCTCTTTTCCGCCTATATGCGTCATTATGATATGTATGTCATCGCCAGTGTAACCAACATAGAAGTCGAGCAGCAGGTCCTTTGACCTGCCGGCAACATAATTTCTGATGGTGTCAAAGAGCTCGTCACTCGGGCGAGTGTGACCGCCAACTCCACCGACATCTGCTTTAATTGCAGTTATGGTCGTCTTCATAACATTGTAAGAGGGTAACATCATGATATTTTACCAGTAAGATTTCATTGCATGGCAGTGCAACTATCTCGTTGTTTTTGATTAGACTGCAAATACTTGGTTGCAGACGCACACATACACACATACACATACTCACTCTCTAAAACCACAAACAGAACAAGGTCGCACCATTTCGACTCTATTTAACGTTGTCATGCTGGCAATCCCTGAGTCCGTTATCTCTTAACTTTCAACAACTTCCTCACTTCTTGTTGCCTTTAACAGAGGTAGATTTGAGAAATACGGTATGCTCTCTGTAGCCTATTTTGCCAGCATTGGAGGAATGGCTACTTTGATAGGCACACCTCCAAATGCCATATCTGCATCTCTGTCGCAGTCGCTTGAAAGGGTAATAAATACCTCCCATACCCATTGGATGCTTGTTGCAATGCCCATTATTGTAGTAGTTTCGCTTTTTATAGCTTGGTGGTATCTGGTCGTAAACCTCGGATTAAAGGTGACAGAGATATACTCCAATAACGAAGGGAAAAATTCTTTGATAGCAAAGAAATCGGCTAAGCTGCGCAAAATGGCCCGGCTGGAGTTTTCCACTAGGTGTCATAGGTACAGTAATTTTGACTCTTCTCGCAAGTACTCTTAGTTCCCTTCACTTGGTAGTGAATGATACTACTACTTCTTTATGGCTCAGGCCTTTTGAGGGTCTGGGAAAAGGTCCCAATACATGATTGCTAGCAGTTACAGCGAGAGGGATTTGTATTTCTATAGCATGTTGCTAATGAACAAATGCCATCATGCTGCCCTAACCTAGACTTTGCTAATCTAATTATCCATCAGTGTATCGTTAAACCCCCATCAACGACAAGACATTGTCCAGTCATATAGGATGATTGCTCGCCTGCCAAGAACAAGACTGCACTAGCAATTTCTTCAGGGGTTCCCCACCTGCCAAGCGGAATCGCTGCAATCATCTGATCAGCTACTTCTTTAGGCATCGCTTCTGTTGCAGCCTGGGCCGTTGGTGTTTCGATCGCTCCTGGCGCTACAGAATTTACGCATATTCCATCTCTTGCAACTTCCAACGCAAGAGACCTTGTAAAACCTACTATACCTGCCTTCGTCGCAGAATAGTGCACTAGATTGGCATATCCTATGACAGCTCCAGCGATAGAAGATATGTTGACTATTCTCCCGTATCTTTGACCCCTCATTGTAGGTAGCACTGTATGAGTGCAGTTAAAAATACCCTTCATGTTAACGTTGAATACATCGTCCCATTCCTTTTCTGTCATTTCTGCAAATGCCTTGAGAGGATAGATGCCTGCATTGTTGACCAAAATATCTATTCTGCCATAATTGTCCAGTGTTGTTTTTGTCATGTTCTCGACACTCTCTCTGTTTGTAACGTCACACTTTACAGGTAGTGCTTTTGATCCTAGCGCTTCGATCTCTTTTGATACTGCACTGATCAAACCAGAAACATCGGCAAGGACTACTACTTTAGCACCATTTCTAGCAAGTGCAAGAGCAATTGCTTTGCCAATTCCCTGGCCCGAACCCGTAACTATTGCAACTTTGTCTGAAAAATTGGTGGTAGTGGTGGCCCCCACGAGGTAGTGGAGCAATCCATTTTAGATAAATGTTTAGAGGAGGGGGTATTATGTATGCGCTGACGGACAAAAACTTGCCGACAAAACCTTTAGGTGTTAATCTTCATCTTTTTTCAATATAATTGCTGATTTGCCATGACACATGAACCATATTGCAATATTGCAATATTGGAATCTGTATGTTTTTGGAAAAAGGAAAGAACTCCAGACTTGTACCCCCTTTCTAGTTATGTGGTTTCTCCTGAACAAAATGCAATATTTTCTTGTTTTGAACTGATGAGCTGAGTTCAGTAATAACTATTATTATTATTATTATCAGTGGACTATTATAACAGGACATGTTGCCCTCTCAGCCACATCTCGAGATACACTACCGAGCGCCTTTGCTCGTGAAAGTCCTCTGAGGCAGACGTTTCCAATTACAATGAGATCTACTCCCTCTTCTCTTGCAAATTCAAGAATCTTATCTTGAGGCCTGCCAAGCAATACTTTGGTTCGTATCTTTGTTATAGATCGTGGTGGTGATGGTGTTACGGCGACTTGCTTATTTCTGCCTTCATCGGTTGTTTCAGATAGTATTGCATGTTGACTCTTCTCTTTTACATTCTCCAGCATCTCTAACGCATTTGCCTTTATTTCTTGATAAAGCTCCTTTACGTACTCATGTGGGCTTATTGTTTCGCCAGTCCTAGAGGAGCGTAGGTGGTAATTAGCCATCATGTGAGGAAGCAAGATTTCTGCAACAACATGTACAAGGATCACTTCTTTACTTTGAATAGATTTGGCAAGCATTAGAGCATGCTCTAATGCTTTATCAGCAGCTTTGCATTTATCATATGGGACTAGAATCCTATTGTACGTCATATCTCTCTCTATCTCTCTCTCACTATAGCAACAACTGATTGATAAAAAGACTTGTTGGCTTTACTATCGAATAGTCCTACAATGATCCTATCATAGAATTTTTGGGCAATGGTGCAGAGTAAATAAGACCAAGGAAAGCGCCTGCCAATAATGTACCATGGCATAACTCACCAACAAAGGTATAAGCAATCGTCGGATTTTCTCAGGAAAGATGAGGAATATAGCTGCGAGTATTATTGCTCCTATGCTTCCAAGAATGGAAAATACAGCAATAACCGCAGTATCAAGGATTTTCACAATGCTTCATTTTTGATTTGACACATAATTACTAGATATACATACAAGGTGCATATTTTTGCCACTATAGAGGTTCGCATATCATCTGCTGCTGCTGGAGCCTGCGCTGAACAGACCTATGTTGCTACCGCTGTTTTGTCGACCTTGTAAAGACAATTATTATTCCTCTGCTATGGCTGCCTCAAGTATTGCTAACCAGTAGGGCGAAACTCTGGTATGACAATAGTTCCTATCACCTCTAGTTTTTGAGAGCCTTGTGGGACAAATACAGTTATTTCTCTTACATCATCACTTGATAATCTTGTCTCTTCATACTCTACTGGCCTGCCGTCAATAAGCACCTGAAACCGTGAATCTGCTTCCCCACTTTTGGCGTCAAGCATTGCTCGAGGTATTTGTATTGAAACATCCCCTCCATCTTGGGTAACGACATCAATTGTCAACTTCTTGCTAACAATCTCTAATATAGCAGTTGAAGCTGCAGTATCCTGACCATGAACCATGATAGTTCCAAGTGCGGCCATAGGCGTGTCTAATGTAATGACCACCAATGTTGTAGTCATTGACTCCGGGCCTATGACCAAGACCTTGTCAGCAAATTTGGTCGATGCATACAGTCTATGCGTCACTGGGTCAGCTACTATATCCCATAGCGTATTTTCCATATCTATTGTAGATATTATTTCATTACTTTGGCCATTGATTTTGAGAATTGTTTCTCCTTCCATATACGATGCAAATATCATGTGCTCACTTGGGTCAACTGAAACTGTCTGAACCACGCTGCCAACAGGAATTTTGCCAACAACTTCATGCGTTGCGATGTCTAACACTGCAATGTAATAGCACGCACGGTGGGTGATGTATGCCAGACTCCTTTGACTATCTACATCAATCCCCCACGGAGCGCATCCTGTCATGACAGTATCTATTATCTCGTTTGTTTCCATAGAAATTAAAGTGACATCTCGGGTAGCCTCGCTTGCAACAAGCAATATGTTGGAAGCTGGGTCAACTTTAACGATAAATGGATGTGCAGGAACATCTATTGCGTCTATAGCTGCATCGACATTTGTATCTATTACGGCTATAGAATTGGCGTTAAAGTTTGCAACATATAACATGCCATTTGCTGGATTGTAGTCCATTGACCAGCCCCCAGTGAGGAAAGTCACTTCTTCTGGAAAGTTATCCTTTGGGAAGTACCAGTATGTGATTTGAAAATCTGGCAGCGGAGCAGTCCTCAAGAATCTCTTTGAATCAAGCTCGTAAATATCAATACCACCGCTTTCAAAGGTTGCAACATAAAGACGATTCTTCTCTGGAACTGCTTCAACTGCCATTACTCCTCCATTGGTTGTCACATTTCCAACCTGCTGGCCTGACGTGGTATTGATGATTGAAACTTCGGGCTCACCTAGATTAGACACATATAGCAAATCGCCTGCCAACGACATTCGCATCGGACGACTTGTAACATCAATCTCATCCAAGACATGATGAGCATAGGCTTGATTATCATCAGCAGCTGGTGATGTTAACGTTGCAAAAAATGCAATAGCCATTGATGAAGATAGCATAAGCAATGCAAGAAATATCCTCTTTGAAAGAGAATTAACAACCCTCATTTTTTTTCTGTCTGGCGATATTCTGATTTTGCTATCTACATTTATCATATAGAGTTATATGGCGAAAGAATTGGTAATTAAGAATTAATATTTTGCTCTGCATTGCGATGCATCCATACCTCATAAATAACATTTTGTCTCTGGCTATGATATGTCTAAAGGTGGAGGAAATAAGATGCACGAATGTGGCTGCGAGAGAGGCGCGAAGCACAAGCATGTAGGCGAGGATTGCATACACGAAGATACTGGCACCCGGCACAAGATACATGACTGCGAGTGCTGCTCATGATGACAGATATATCCCAAAAATATGGAAAACAGGTGGAGTGTGCTACTACTACACAATGAAGGTTTACGTAGTACTTCGCGAGACGGGCAAGGAGGAAGGCTGCGATAGGATCGTATCAATATTTGGTAATGAGTCAAAGGCCCTGGATGCTATCGAAGAAGACGAATCTTGCTATTATAGAGAGTATGAAGTCCAACAAAAATGATGAAGTGACGAAACATGACACTAACAGCTCATCAGGCACATCATTCCAAGAAATAACGAATCTGCTTCGTGACCCTGTGATAATAAGGGTCGTGACTGTTGTTGACATAGCTAGCCTTTCGGTGCTTGAGCTGCTAGAATACGGGTTGTCAAGAAACGACTTACGATATGCCCTCACAAAAGGTGTGATTTCCTTTGTCTGGTCGCCTCCATACACCTCCTCTTCTGAATTTTATCGGCCTCTAGAGATAACAGAAGTGGCAAATATTATCCTTGTAAGCGATGAGTCCTATTACAATTCTCTCAGGAGTAAAGTAGCTCTGACCAAACTGGGACTGTTTCTACTGGATTGCATAAGGGGATGCGAAACTGATGAACGAATACTTGATAGAGCCAGAGAACGGTTTGATAAATCAGAGTTCCGCCCACCTACACGGCCGCGCAAGTGAGGAATAGGCAGAGCCGATTGCAAAAGTTATTGCAGTGCAGTGCACAAAAATCTCTCTATTTTTATTAATAGCTTGTCTGCAATTCATAGTATTCACTATGACGGATTCACCAACTGCCAGTATCAAAAGCAGGGCAAGTAGGTCGGAAAAGGGAGTCTTCCTTGATTATGTATAAAATGAATGATGATGGTGTAGCGTGAGTATCCTGACGCCACCATCCACACCACTGACGTAAAATGTAACTGCGACACTGTCTCGTTAAATGTCCGCATTTTTACCATCTCGCCGGCAGCAATCTTTACTTCGGCGCGTCTTGGGCTATGAGCGTGATTGTTAGATAAATGAAGCCTAATAGAATTCTCGAAAAAAATAAAAGGTCATTATTTCGATTTATTCATAGGATTCATCATTGCAACCGTATTTTTACCTTTATGACTTTGATCTTGGGCAATGAGTGAGAACATACTGTTCACCATTGTAGCGATTGCCTCGGTAGCTGCGCTCATGGCAGGAGTAGTATTAGCATCCTTTACCGTCAGCAGCCCGTTGCTAGCATCAGCTACAATGCAAGATAATAACAACCAAACAAGCATGAGCACCACTAGCAGCAGCGGCAGCAATACTACCATGACGGCTACAACAACCAACACCACTAATGCGACACAACAGATGCCGACTGACGGATATGGGGCAATGACAGGTCCATTGACTGCAGTAAGACACGTCTTTGATGATCCCACCCTGAGAGTTTATCATTACTGCAAACCAAACGACAAAATTATGATGGTATGCCAGCTCTATGACGGAGAGTATCCAAACGCCACCCTGATAGGAATTGAATATATGATAACTGTAGACCAGTACAATTCGCTTCAGGAGAGAGAAAAGTCATATTGGCATTACCATCTCGAAGAATTTGCGCCTGATAGAGCAGATCCAAAGTTCCCCCAGCTGAGCGAACAGGAAGCGCAGCAGATGCTAGAGACCCTTAAGCAGTCATACGGCAAGGTGATACTTGCATGGAATCCAAACGACGATATGCCAGCTTTCCCGCCGCAAGTGCAGATAGTGCAACATCCATTCATGGTCAATCAAACTGTGACATCGGATAGCGAGCACCACCAAGGGCACTTTAACCAGACGCTGGACTACTAATGTATTAGTACAATAAAGCGGGAGACAATTCTCCCCCTTTTCTTATTCTTTTCACTTCACCTCTTATATTCCGTATAAATATCCTTTCTCTTCCAAAACCAGTCGAACCCTGAATATGCTTTTTTGTCAAGTAAGGAAAAACTCCGCGGACCTGCAAAGACAGGTCTTAGTTCTGAAAAGAAGATCGGTGTTTACAAGCTCTCTCTAGGTTCTTGAACGGCAACAAGAAGAATAGCTGTTCTTGCGCCTTTCCGTATAGTTTGCTGTCAATTTCGTATGAAACTACTACCTGTCTCGTGCCTTCTCCATCTATTGCATGCCTTTCTACCTTGGCGATATTGTGAGCAACATCGTACACCAGCTTCATATTTTCAACCTGCTGCTCGGTTAGAGAAAATACTTTCCTGAATGTCATCCGCACCCAATGTGTAATCATTTGCCGGTTAGTCCATGCAAAATTCAATGCGCAATTCATCGCGGCCCGATAGTCTTCGCCTTCTTTGGAGTTGTTTGGAACGCATGCA
>DASUUX010000074.1:0-13901 GCA_036373855.1 Nitrososphaera sp. | reverse complement strand
CTTCCTTGTGCTATCAAGAACCCTTCTGGCTGTGCTTCCAAGCGCCCTGATAGTCGAAGTTATTCTGCTACTTGACATTACTATCAGGTCATACTCACTAGCTTCAGATTCAATTACAATTGCATCAGCAGGCTTTCCGCTGCTGATCTTGTACGAGACAGCGTTTATGCCTGATGCCTTTGCTGCTTGCACTCTTTCTTCAAGCATCCGACTTACCGCGCCCTCAAAGATAGTACGTACTTCTTCTCGAGCCTCTGCCAGACTTGAACCCGGCTTTATGAATGCCAGTAGTGTGCTTGGCGGTACGCTATCTGATTCCATTACATGAAAAATTACTATTTCGGCATTAGCCATCTTGGCTACATACAACGCATGTTTGAATGCCCTATCAGACATCTCTGATCCATCATGGGGGACAAGTATCGTCCTATATGGTGAAGGAACAATTGCTGTAGTTGTTGATGATTTTGATGCCTCCATATATGATCTCATTATCGCTTATCCCTTATGAAGGGGCGATATATGCCATTAGTTGTACAATAGTTGACTGATAGGGTAGATGATCAAGTGGAAGCATAAGACCTAGATAGTAGATAATGATCATGGCAACTAAAGTAATAGTTCAATAATCAGGAGTCCATGCAGTTGCTCGCAGAGGCATTCCAAGAAATGTGGAATAGGAACCATCTATTCCTTAAGAATGTGTCATGTTTCACTCGAGCTTACTTGAGCAGGTTGAGCCGATTCTTTTTTGTAGGATATCTTGAGCCAAATTGGAGTTATTATTGTAGTAGCAGCAACCATGATTATTACCGCCGTATAGATGTCATTAGTTAAGGCGCCTGATGATACACCTACACCTGCAACAATCAGTCCCACCTCTCCTCTTGATACCATACCTATGCCAACTCTCATTGATCTTGCCTTGTCTTTGAGGAAGAGAAGTGATGGCAGCGCACACCCTATCAATTTCGTCACAACGGCTATTGCTATTATTATTCCTGCCAAGAACAGGACATCTATGTTAACCCCTCTTAGATCAACTTGAGCACCGATAATAGCAAAGAACAAAGGTGCAAAAATTATCTGCAGCTTGTCGACATATTCGTGAACTTGCTTGATTATCCTTGTACTGGCTACTGCCATGCCGATTGCAAATGCTCCCACAATGGGTGACAGCCCTAGAAAAGCTGCGATTCCAGCAGCTGCAAAAAATGCAGCTGTCACTATCCCTTCCAAGCTCCCTTTGGACTTCCATAATCTTTCTGTATGAAGAACCCTTGGAATAACTAGTACAGAGACAATTAGTATTGCAGCAAAAGTGCCTAGCACCTGCATTATCAGAAGCACGATGTCAAAGATGGCCGGTTGGGTATTGCCTGTCTGAACCATTGTTACTACTACCGACAGGACAGCTATAGCAAGAATGTCGTCTACAATGGCAGCGCCTAGAATCAATCGAGCTTCCTTTGATTGCATTCTCCCAAGTTCTGTTAACACCTGAATAGAGATAGCAATGCTAGTTGCAGTAAGAGCGGTGGCAATCAGAATCGATTGCAATGCTTCAATTCCAAATGCTGTGAATGCATAATATCCTACAAAGAAAGGTACAACGACCCCAAGAGAGCCAACAGTAAATGCTGCAGCACCACCTCTAAGAAACTCTCGTGGAGTGATTTCAAGCCCTGCGATAAATAGTATTACAACTGCAGCAATCTCGCCTATGTGCCTGATTGTCTCGTCAAGTACTACAAGTGGTTCTCCATCAACAAGCGGAAGAGCTCCTAACGCAAATGGTCCAACAATAATTCCAGCAAGCAACTCACCCAAGACTATTGGTAGTTTTATCCTGTGAAACAGTTCGGCCATCAACTTGGCGGCAAATAGCAATATACCAAGTGAAATCATTACGTGGAGAAATGCTGATGCTGATTCTTCTACTGCCATATCCTTATGACGTATATCATCAAATCAACTTTCATTTTAGGATTACCAAAAAGTTGAGTTTAATTTACTTATACCTCTATCGCGCAGATAGAACAGTCGTTTCAAAATCAAAGACTATTATGCTGTCTGAAAGGTTAATTGAATGCATGGTAAGACAGAGTGATTTTGATTGTAAATCGTGTTAATGCTTGCCACCTGCTTTAGCGATTAGCTTCTATCTGGAAATGAGATCTGCAATCGTCTAGACCCACAATGGTAAAGCTAAATGCTATAGTGTAGTAGCAATACCTCATTTAAGCATCTTTCGTTTCTCATCGAGGATGTGTTCATCCATCTTATGAAAGAACCAGTGAAGTATAGAATGTTATTTAATCGCCGCGCGAGCAAGCTTTGGCACAATTGATGTGCTGCAAGATAAATTCTGACGGGTTGGGCTTCAGCCGTGAATGGAAACATTCTAGAAACAATTCTATCGAATTCAAATTGCGCATGATGGTATCTTGTTTAAGGATCATTGTTTAGTACGTCGTCCACTCAACCCGATGGAGGTTCGCTCATTCATTAAGAAAGTCTGGCAAAGTTAAACACAAACCAGAAAAGGATAGGTGGTGAAAGCTTTGGTTCTTCGCTGTTCTTATGTTTGAACCTGAGCTACAAAACGCCTATATTTCATGCTATGCAGAGAATTAAGTAGCAGGAGAGACATATAGAGGGAATGTGGGGATTTGGAATCTATCTGATGCGTTTGTCTGACTACTTGGCAGGCAGGAAGCATAAAAAGAAAGCAAGGACATGCGACGTCTGCGGCCAACAATTCAGAATGATCGAAGAGATGGAAGTGCATAGACGAAAAGAACATCCCGATGCACATCCAAGAAAAGAAGAATCGCCGGAAGCTTGAAAAAATGCAGAGATGCTATCTAGTATGAAGGTAGGATTTTGGCAGAGCATTGCATAGGGCGGGCGGAGCAGAATACCTGTCAGGGTCAGGGCTTTCCAGCTCAAGCGGTAAACGTCTCTTTTAGGATCTTTTGGAATAGTGATCTGTCAGGTGGATAGAGACTGTCTAAAGCCTTAGTTGTCAGGGTGGTAGTAATGTGTAGGTTGCTCCCTCGAGTACTTGGTACCTGATTTGTTTCGGACAGAGATCTAGCCAGAATTTTATTTGATCTAAGGAAAAATTCAGGGCAGATAAGTGTAACTCTAGATCAATAGAATTTCTTTTTGCTTCGGTAACGGGGCTAATCTTACTAATCTGTGCCCACTTCAAATCCTCAACAATAGTTTCTTGTACTCTTGTTATAACTCTATTCCGCCATGTGGGCATTCGACCTGCTAGCATAAACTGTGATCATCTTCACCGGTTCTTTTTGAAGAAAGTACTAGACTATTATCTCACTTTCATATCATAAAAAAGAAGAGTGTGGCTTAAATCTATAAACATCTTTACGAGCAATGAGAAAAAATAATATCATGATGATTATTCCTACAGCATTTTTTATCACCGCTGCGGTGGCTATTCTCATTTTGTCTATGACCGGCATATCATATCAGCAGATGCAACTTCTCCTAGATGATAATGAAGAAGAAGAGGCGGCAGTAGGAGAAGAAGAGGCTGCAGTGGAAGAAGAAGAGGCTGCAGTGGAAGAAGAAGAAGAAGAAGTGGAGGAAGAAGAAGCAGCAGCAGTGGAGGAGGAGGAAGAAGCAGTAGGAGAAGAAGCATGTATAGACTATGAAGCGGCAGATAACACGATCGCCATTAACTGCGATGCTTCCTTTCTAGATGTTGTCCAAGCAATAAATGACCCTGAGATACTTGAAGAGCTAGAAGAAGAGGGCCAATACCTTCTGAATGCTAACCTGCAAGTGGATGATGGTGTAACCTTTGCAATGCTTTCAAATGGCGATGATAATAATCTACAATACCTAAAGATTGCTGGTGCAAATGGAATAATAGTTGATGGGAAAATACTGATAAACGGTGTAAAAATAACATCTTGGGATGCTTCTACTAACAATGTTGTTCAGCAAAACAGCGATGGTTCTATTAGGCGTGCATACATCCAGTTTGATGCAAGCGAAGGTTCTGAAATAATAAGTTCAGAATTTGCATATTTAGGATATCAGGAATTAGGAAAAAGAGGATTTGACCTTTTTGGACCGGACGCTTCCTATTCTGGTGAGGGATCTTCACATGATATGGTGATAAGAGGTAGTAAATTTCATCATATGTGGTTTGCATTTTATTCTAGAGGCGCATACAACATCACAATTGACGGAAACGAATATCATCATAACTTGAAATATGCCTTAGATCCTCATAGTGGAACTCATGACATGAATATTACAAATAATTGGCTTCATCACAATGCGATAGGTATAATCTGTTCGGACCGATGCTCCGATATTCTCATTGAGGGAAACAAGGTAGAGAACAACACAGGGGCAGGCATATTCTTCTCAAGAAACATGTATGATTCGATAGCAAGGAATAACCATGTCTCTAATTCAAGTATTGGAATAACAGTATCAGAATCACCAAATAATCATATTTATAATAATACAATTGAATCTGCCACATCCTCAGGAATACGTTTGGTTAATCCTGCAGTGCCAGATGATGGCTTGACAGAGGACAATTTAGTCTATAATAATATCATATCTAGCTCTGAGGATGGTATTCAAGCAACAAGAAGTCATGATAATATTTTAGAGAATAACAAGTTCTTTAACATATCATCAAGCGAATACCGCTTATCAGGAAATGCAAGCATAATAATAAGAGGGCAAGATTTCGATAATACCTTAATAGCAGAAGCCGGCTCGGCAACGAGGAATATTGTAGAGATTGTAGATTCAGGAACAATAGAGGTAAATGATCTAGATGATGAGGGTGAGGAAGGGATCTACTACAATACAGACGATACACCGTATAGAAAGAGGATGAGCGACGGGGATAGTATTTTAATCAACTCATAGGAGTAATATTTTTTTCAATTTTAGCGTCCTTTCCCTCCTATTGCAATCACACGAAAGAGAATACAAAAAGGCTCTTTTTCACACTAGGCAAAAAATTGCAAAAGAAAAAGGATGAAGGGTCATCTTTTTACTCTTTGGTGGTATAAAATGCTCGTCGGTGGTGGTTCTGGTTCAGGGTGAACCTTAGTTATCTGAGTCCGAGTCTGTCAAATAAGTCCATCTATATGTGGTCTACATCAATTAAGTCATCTGAGCCTGTGTTATCTTCATCTTCCTCTTCCTCCACTGGTGCTTCTTCTATAGTGATTTCCATACTATCGGATGTACTCTGACCGATAGGGTCTGTGACAGTAAGTAAGATCCACATAATAAGTACCAACTGCATCAAAGGTGAGCTCAACAGGTTCGTCACTATCGCTTTCTTCACCCGTGCCATCGCCTATTGGAGCATTAGTATCTATATAGCGATGAAAAAAGCAGCAGCTGTTGTTAATAAAAAGATAATAAATGAAGAGATCGCTGGCTATCGCTGCCAGCCTTTTGAGTCGCCAGATTTAGATACTTGCTTCTTCTATCTCATTGGTTCCTTCTGTTTTCATTGTTCCATAGTGGTCGTCGTCATTCCCTCATGACCTCCTCCCATCATATCGCCGAACCTTTCAGGACTCAGTACTATCCCTGTAATTGTTGTTGGTCCAAAGTGGTTGTCTGTTACGGCAGGATCCACCCAGAATTCTAACTTGTCATTAATGACGTGTATGTATCCATTGACATTTTCGACAGGTCCTTCTTGCAGTGTTACAGTAAATGTACCATCGACTGTTGTTGAGTTAGCACCTTCATGGGTCACAGATGTTTGAGTAAAGTCAGATATTTCATGAGGATGCTGTGCTGTTCCATCTGCATTTGATACCATGTAAAGCGTGGCACTGAAGTTGTTAATTTGGGGCTCAGTTTGGTTACCACCGCCTCCGCTGGTGCCAATCAAAGGAGCGTCAGATTCAAGGTTCCAGTGACCAGCAGTAATCCATGCTGGGTTTCCGTTTTCATCTAGCTGCATACTGGCTATGACGCCCATCATTTTGGAAGCATTAGTTACTGTTTCTGCAGTCGTAGTAGTAGTATCATTTGTCATCGCAGAATCTTCTATGCTTCCAAAAGCAGCTTGTTCTGCTTCTCCTCCCAAGCCTATGCTTGCAATCGCAGTCACCAATAATGCGGCAGTGATGGTTAGAGATTTTATTGCTTTCTTAGAACTCATCATAACACAAGCCAGTGTTCCCATAAATTTATGAAATATGATAGATATTTCAGTAATAGAAGTACTAAAATCATCTATTACATAATTCAGCGGTACAGGTATAACAATCATCTATTACAACAAGATGGTGCAGGGGCTCTTTACCTATCAATTGTCTGAAAAATTTCGCTTCCCGTTTTTTGCCTAACTGCATTGCACATATTACTCATCTTGAGAGCTTGGGCCAATCCTTGGGAGACAGGTTTGGCCTTATTTGGAAATCACCGCGCTCAGGCTTTTGCTCGATAAGCTCTAGCGACCTCGAATCAAGTCTTGTAGGCATGTCGCGCAAGTTATAAAATATTATGTAGATAAACCTGTATTGCTAGGTGTCGCTTATCAATCTTCTGTCCTACTTTTTGCATCAATAATAGCAGTTGACAAAAAGGTTTGGCGCATGGTAGTGAAAAAAGTATAAAGCGTGGCATATTGCAGATCCTCTTTTCTTGTATAATGGTGGTCGCGGTCTCAAGGAGTTAGCCACTGCTGTCTTCTTATGATCGCTAGCTAGTATGCATTTTACTGACAATTATAATTGAACGACAACAAGTCAAGGATTGTATAATGCGTAGTAATGTGATTTTTAACTATGTGATTATACAGTAGCCGTTATAGAAGAACAATAAGCTAATTGGCTCTTAAAAAAAAGGAGTGTATCAGATTCTGCCAATTATTTCTAGTATGTTTAGGTAACTCCTGCACTACTTTGTAACTGATATAAACTATAACTTCGCTGAGACAGATTAATATCTGACATGAAAAAGAAGGTTGTGATACTTGGCGCAGGCTATGGAGGAATATTTGCAGCAGCTCATCTTTGTAAAGAGAATAAGCACTTTAGTGTGAGCCTGATCGACAAGAATCCATATCTTCAACTTTTGCAACAGATACCATACATAATTTCTGGCTCAAAAAGACAAGAAGACATCACGGCAGAAATCCACGAATTATTTGCCAACGAAATGCAGACAGGATATTTGGAATTCGTTCAAGCAGTCGTTGAAAGTATAGATTTAGACAATAAAACTGTAAGAGCTTCAAGCAGCCAAAACAAACATGAAGTAAAAGACTATGAGTATGATTATCTTGTAATTTCGCTTGGTTCGGAGACTCAATACTTCAATATTGCAGGTGCCAAGGAGAACTCGTTACCTTTTAGGTCAGTGCAGGATGCTTTGGAAATTCAAGAAAGGATAAGCAGTCTGCCCAAAAATTCTGTCATTATCATAGGAGGCGGAGGTCCCACTGGTGTCAGCCTAGCCGCAGCTCTATCAGAGTCGCATCCCGTGAATAGCAAGAAGATTCATATAAAAATTATAGAGTCTAGCAATAACCTTCTCCCGGGATGGGATCCTAGGCTTGCCAAGACATCTCAGAAAGTGTTGTCATCTAAGGGGGTGGAGATATTAACTGGAAGAAGGATAAGCAGAATAACTGCGAGATCCGTAATAACTGATTCGGATGAAGAGATTGCATTTGATTGCATCATCTGGACTGCAGGTGCGAAAGGACATTCTATAAAGATCTCGCCGCAGATAGGAAAAACAAGATCTGACACTATTCCTGTAGACAATTACTTTAGGATATCGGGATTTCAGTCTGCATATGCAATAGGAGACATTTGCGAGTTCCAACCCGACAAGGGTAATGACGGCGATAACGATAAGAATTCTGGCAGCAGCGGAGCAGGGCCTCTTCCAAAGCTTGCACAACTTGCAGTCAGACAAGCGCGTTTCGTAGCAGAAAACATAATCCGTAAAGAGAAGGGGCAGGATTTGAAAGATAAATTCGACTATTATCAAAGGGGACACTCCATCTCTCTTGGGAACAAAAACCTTGCAGTTCTGAGTGGATTGCTTGTAACAGGAGATATGTGCAATTATACGGAAGACACAATAGTAGACAATTTTGTAATAGAAATCAAGAACCGAGAGAAGGGAGTTTCTGCAAAGGCATTGGCAGCTACAAAAGATACTGAAACAGTGGACTATCCAGCTGCGTTTGATTTTGTGACATATGCCGTTTCTGATGCTTTCTCAGATCTGGTAAGGTGATTACAAGAAGAAAATGTCTATATGTGCATGTAAAGTATGCTAAGGCGACCAAACCAACGGTACAAGCAAGGCAGATAGCCCAGTTACCATGATTATTGCTATAATATCTAATGGAAGCCCGGCACGGGCCATCTTAGGAATAGTCACATATCCGCTTGCAAAAACTATTGCATTTGGAGGAGTGCCCACTGGCATAACAAATCCGTAACTAGTGGCAATAGTTATTGGAACCATGAGCAGCACAGGATCTATTTGTAGCGAAGTTGCCAAAGATGCAGAAATTGGTATCAATAACGCCGCTGTTGCCGTATTGCTTATAATCTCGCTTGCAAATATAGCTACAGCCACCAATACAAGAATTATTAACAGAAAATTCATCCCCTCAAGGAATGTCAGCTTCTCTGCTATCCATTCGTCAAGATTCGTCGTTGTATAGGCGTTAGCAAGAGCAAGGCCTCCGCCTATCAATAAAAGAACACCCCAAGGAATTGTAACGGCGCTATCCCAGGTCATCAATCTGTTGCCTGGGTGCTCTTTGGCTGGCTCGGCGCTAGCTCCATTTCTTTCTTCGCTTCTATTTTTGCTCATATGAGCAAAATTTGGCTCTTCTTTGTTCCTGTTGTGAAGATTCTTATCATTCTCTACATCGTTCTTCGCAGCAGAGGAAGAAGAAGAAGAAGAAGAAGAAGGGATCAAGAACAATGATATCGCAGCTATTATTGCAATTGTAGAGTCATCAATCATAGGCAAAATATCTTGCCAAAATAATCCTCTTGTTATCCAAGCTCCCGCAGTAGCTGCAAATATCCCTGCAACCATGATTTCATCTCTTGTTATCTTACCAAGCTCAGATAACCTGCTTCTAATTGCGCCCTTCTCTTCAGTAATTGATGTTATGCCGCGGATATTGACGCCGACATTTACCATATACAGCCACGCAACTACAAGAGAGATCGCACTAATAGGTAGACCGATTATTATCCATTGACTAAAAGTAATCTCTATGTCCAATATTGATCTTGACAGTGATGCAAATATGGCATTGGGTGGAGTGCCAATAAGTGTTGACATTCCTCCAATACTTGCAGAATATGCAATCGAAAGCATGAGGCAAAGGCCAAATTTGTCTCGATTCTGTTTATCTTGAACTTGCGATACAACTGCAGCCGCTATCGGAAGCATTAGCATCGTAGTCGCGGTGTTGCTCATCCATCCGCTCAAAAATCCAGTTACGATCATAAATGCAGCAACAATATACCTTGGATTCGTTCCAAATGACTTTAGAATATTCAATGCGAACCTTTTGTGCAAGTTAGCCTTTTCTACTGCTTTAGCCAAAATGAAACCCCCCAGAAAAAGGAACACTATTCTATCTGCATAATTGGTCGAAGTCTCTCCGAGCTCAGTTACATTAAGTGATGGAAATAGCACCAGTGGCAAAAGCGCCGTCACGTAGATCGGGATTGCCTCTGTTATCCACCAGCTTGCCATCCATACCGTCGAAGCCAAAACTATCTTGGCTTCAAAGGGCAAATCTTCTGCAACGGGAGCAAAAAGAACTCCTATAAATACTGCAGGTCCAGCAAAGAGTCCTATCCTTTTAGCCTGTTGACGAGTAACTTTCATGACACAATGACCATCTGCTTAGAACGTTGTGTCCTTTGGGAAGTGAATTAGAGCACAGCAAAACATTAAGGTAATCACTGTCTACTCGACCGTCTGTTCTCTTCGGCGTCTCTGCGTTGCAAACAGTCTATAGTCTTTTGTTCTCCTTGCGATATCAATCTCTTAATCTCGCGGGGTGTAAAATTTGCATTCTTTAGAATGTGCCGTGCCTTTATTTCTTCTCTTATTATACGGTTGACAGATAGTATCTCTGCACCATAGTTATGTACAAGTTTGCCATACTCGTCCTTGATATGCTCTATCTTGCCTCGACGAAATTTCGAGTGGTCTGCAGTTTCAAATACGTCATAGAGGTCCTCTATTAGTCTAATTTGCCTTGTAATGAATTTGGACATCCTAAGACTTGATTTGGTTTTGTCGCTGAAAATGATGTCTCTTGTTCTATCCAAGACCTCCGTCATATTCGATGGAAGACTATCTATATGCCGGGGATAGTTCTCTACTATGTAAATATGCTTGTCGTTTCTAGGTGATGCTTGAATTACTTGCCGAAGGGGAGTGTTGTCCAGAAGGCTCCCATCCCAAGCATAAGTTCCATCATCTAATTCGACCCATGGAAAACCATAAAGCGGATAGGCCGTACTGGCTAGGAGGTGCTTGCCTCCTATCGCCATTTTGGCGCTATCTAGAACAATGGATTCTGCGGAAAGCACATTTACTGAAGTTATTATCAAGCGAGTCTTCCTTTCCTGGATTGAATCCTTCTGCGCATGAGAAGACCCATCAAGTTTTGTAAAATCTACATACTTGTCAAGTGTCTTTCCAAGCGGCGAATGATCATAAATATAAGTCCACGATTGTGGTAGCATATTATCATAAACGTCAGTTCCACCACCGCCACCTATTTCCTCAAAGGCTGGTCCTGCAAACTGCTGCTGCCATCTTGGGACGAACATCTTGGGAACTCCAAACAAGGCGGCATTCAAGCCTGCAGATGAAATCCTCTGTGGCGAGATTTTGCCGCTCTCCTTTTCATAATTAAAGAAAAAGATATCGGGTATTATATCATAATTGCTCTCTGCCAGCTCCATCCAAAAGTTCTCAAGATCCTTCTCCGGCGAGTCACTTCTCGAGCCAGCGATTATGGCGGCATTTATCGCACCCATAGATGTCCCAGAAACAATATTGATCTCAATCCCATTTTTTGCCAGTGCTTTGTAAACTCCACAGCCAAATGCTCCTAATGAGCCACCACCTTGAATGACCAAAATATTTTCTATTTTTCTAGATTGATTGTGCCTAGTGTTATTGTTATTCGAGGGTATATTGCTGCCCCCTGTTGAAATTGCGCTAGTGTCGGGGGAATGAAAATCAATGTCATTTAATTTACTTGTGTTTTTCCTTCGATTGGTAGTACGATGAATATTTCTCCGAGCCATGTTATATCTTTTGTTGATGGAAAGATTATTTCTGCATTATAGTAGAAGATACTCTGACACTACCTTTTGTTTTTATTATTCGTTTTCAAATCCAGGGAATTCTGTGCTATGAAAAATTGGCAACTATATCTGCAAAATGATTTATGTATTAGATAATCCATTGCGTTTAAGATTAGCGATTCAGTTTTTCCCCTTTTGCATCTTTTGACAGCGCTTCTCTAAGCATTTTTACATGTTTCTTTTTGTCTTCTTTGATTGTCTTCCATACATCTTCAACGTCGGTTCTCCTCTCTCTTCCAGCGTCTTCTATATAAGTATCTATTGTCTTGTACAAAAACTTGGCCTCTTGATCGAGCGACGATATTAGGTTGTACGTGCTATTCTCTAACCCTGTGGTCGGATTAGCATTTTGAGGTGATTGCTGCTGACTCATAAGTGTCTATTGTGCTGTTAAAGCATAAAAAAACTGTCTCTCATTACCTAAGTGCATTTTTCCTAATCTTGATCTCATGCAAGAAATAAAGGTCAATTATGACATAACAAAATCGCATGCTAGATTCTAACAGATTTTATATAAGATCCTGTGGCCATCTTATCATATTTTTCTGCTGTTTCCGAATATCCGACCCAAATATCTGCAACAACAAAACGCCTTGGCAACTGCAGACTTGATACCACAATACACATGGTCATGCTAGATGCCTGCGATCAGGTGGAGAAGCAAAAGTTATGAACAAGTAGCGAGACACTTTACCGCACCTAGTGACAACATATGCGAGAGATGTGGCAATGATGAAGTCAAATCTATGTCCGTCTCTTTGGACGAATCAATAAAGCACTACTTTCACCCTCATTATCCTAATGTGGTTAAGATAATGACTCTTGCTTTAACCTTACAAAACAACAAGAATTGGAAATAGTTTTGCTTCTCCTAGAAAATCATAACTCTATGGAGAATGGATATGTATGCAGATGTTTACTATCAAACTTACATATTTTTGCATGCCTATGGTTTTGCCCTCATTCTCAGCAGGGCAGAACCTGTGCTATACATTCGTCCAGGTGTATGAATGATTGCTCTATTAGAAGAAGAGGGCTTGCAGCAAACAGGCTAAGCTTTGCCCTACTGTCAGCATAAGCTTCTTTTAGAATCCGCCGAGCATGATTTCTATTCTTTATCCTGCCCACTTCAAGGCGCGATTTATACTTGGCAAGCATATTGTTGACGGGGGAATAATGGACAGCCAATTGTTCTGTTAGTTTCACCATCTCCCTTCCCAGAGGAGTCGCATGATAAGTTCTCGTTACAGGATCGTATTCTAGCAGGTGCTTTTGGACCAATTCCTCACAGTGCCTGTTCACCTTGTGGTATGTCAATACTAATTCCCGAGCTAATCTCGCTCTTGTAATGCCAAACTCATTATTCAATGCGGCTGTCAAGATTAATGCGTCTATTGTGGATTGTGCACGCTGCTTCATATAGGTAATAACAACAAGGACAAATGATCATAAAAGGGATAGCAGCTGTTGTTCTAGTAAAAAGCGAAATCCTTGTTCTAGTATAACTATCAATTTCCTCTGGAGAAAATTGTCGTTTTATCATATATGTACTTGACAGTACAAAGGAGAAGAGTCCATGTAGCAGTGTATAGTTGAGGATTTCTATTATGCGCAGATGTGCAGTTAAACCAACTGACACATGAAATTTTTATTCTCCGATAATGTGGCGCCGTTATACAATGTATCTTCCAAAAAAGTAACTGCACTTTCCTTTCCTGTATGTACATTCATTAGTAATTTTCAACATTCTTTACTTCAGTCTTCGATCATGACTCGCGATGATAATAATAATAATAATAGCTCGACAACTACAGCTATACTCAAGACTATAGAGTCACAGACAAGAAATGTGGGCCGCGGCGTTGCTAGAATTGACTTTGACACAATGGATTTGTTGGACGTAGGCACGGGTAATGTTATCGAAGTAAAAGGCAAGAATAGAACAGTTGCCATGTGTTTACCCGTTTACGCCCAGAAGAGGGAAAAGAGGGAAAGGGGATCATCCGCCTTGAAGGGCTTGTGAGAAATAACGCCCGCATCGCGATAGGCAACACAGTCAGAGTTAAGAAGATAAAG
Organism: Nitrososphaera sp.; assembly: GCA_036373855.1. Taxonomy (GTDB): domain Archaea; phylum Thermoproteota; class Nitrososphaeria; order Nitrososphaerales; family Nitrososphaeraceae; genus Nitrososphaera. The sequence goes on along the minus strand of DASUUX010000074.1, from coordinate 420 downwards.
GCAATACCTGCTCAGAGAGGGATAGCAGCACCACTCCAACCAACGCCGCCTCTAGATAGAAAGTACTTAGCCGATGCACTTGAAAGTGTGCCTATTATAAAGGGCGACAACGTAATGGTTCTATATTTTGGAGGCAGGCTCGCATTTCAAATTGCAGGAATCATGCCTGTTATAACCTCTGAAAATGCAGCTATTGTAACCCAAAAAACAGTCTTTAACATCACGTAGGTAACACCAGAAGCACTTTACCGCAGTCCCCAAGTAACATACGAGGATATAGGTGGCCTAAAAGAAGAGATCCAAAAAGTTCGAGAAATGATCGAGCTTCCGCTCAGGCACCCGGAGATATTTGAGAAACTGGGCATAGAAGCGCCAAAAGGAGTATTGTTGTATGGCCCTCCAGGCACAGGCAAGACGCTT
>DASUUX010000073.1:0-25802 GCA_036373855.1 Nitrososphaera sp. | reverse complement strand
TGCCACAAGTTCTGACCCGTCTCACACTTGTTCAAGAGGACACGAAAACGAGTACATCACAGAAGAATATATGGATTGGTCCTAACTAACTAGTTGGCACTTCATTCAGGCGGAAAAAATATGTAGGATACCAATAATTCTTGTAACCTATCCTAGCAGTTCAGCACATTCACAACAACAACAACAATACTTAACTGGTTGTTGACACTACACTTTTTGTATCATGAGCAATTCGAGTAACTGCATGCAAAATGATCACGCTTCCTGCGATGGCATCGTTAAGACTATAATAGATGGCTCAGAGATTACCAAGATGTGTGCGTGTCAATGTCACAACAGCAGCTATCAGCTGGCCAAAAAGATGTTTGGAGTAATTAACCAGAAAGATTAACAGCTGCAATAAAAATAGACACAGCATCATCTATCCTCTAGATAATAGGTTTGATGGTGTGTCTCGTCCTAAGTATGTCTGTGACGCCTAGGTTCTGAGCCTTTTCGGAATTCGCTACTCCATTCGGGTTTTGTGACTTCAAATTACGTTGATTTTGTCACATACAATAGGTTTGGCTGCAAGTTTACACAATAGGATGTCGTATGATAGCAATAACAACAGCAACAGTACAAGTGTTGATGGTGCTTCATCGGTGTTTGGCTGAAGATATAATAATGTCTCAGAGGAATCGCCTTATGACTTTTTTCTAGATCCTTTTATGCATACCCTTATTCAGGCGAGTGTATCACACATTATGTACATTGCCGTCCTATTCCTATCATTCTCAGAAGTCGTCGGGTTGAGCAACAAAAAATATGCAATCGCCCAAGATTATCACATCAGTGGCTCCCTATGTAACTATTGCCAATGCGCTGCAGGCTATTGGGCTAGCGCATGAAGACGGATTTTCAGGAATAGAGCTTGATGAAGACCATCTTCATTGCCTTGTACAAGTCAAGCCAAACTGCCTGAACCTCATACATGAATACAGTACAGACAAGCACATGATTAACTTCCTTCACAAGACACTTTTCCGACCAAGCATTGATTCAGAAAACCAGGCTGAAAGAAGGCAAGCTGTAGACTTTACACTAAAAACACTTGACTACATGGAAGCTGCCGGAATTTCAAGAATGATCCTGCATAGTTTCAGCGATTTGCCTGGTTTCTTCAAGTCAAAGTCTGAGAGTGCTAGTAATGTAGGATATTTTCTCGGCTGTTACATAGTGCAAGTTTATGGAATTTTAGCCCCTCCCCTGAAGGAGTATAGAAAAATGAGAAAAGATAAGGTTGAACGAAGCTTTATGAATTCCCTCTCAGAGATTGCCAAGTACGCTGCAGATAAAAAGATAGATGGCAGACCCATAGAAATTGTATTTGAAGAGCATTATTCCGATGCTATTGACTATGATAGTATTTCCTATGGAAAAGGGAATTTCATTAATGTAATCCGAGGTATCGATACAGCACACCAGCTGATTAGAACTGGCAAAAACACTGACCTATCAACGATGTCTGAGCCAATCCACTTTCACGCAGTCGATACTAATGGCATAATAGACGACCACAGAACGATAGGCAGAGGAAAGGTAAATTTCAAAGACAGTCTATCGGATACCATCAAAAGAAAATTGACAAATACTGTCGTAATAGAAAATCGTACAAGGAGTAGCGCACTTGAATCCAAGGAAGTATTGGCAGCTATGATTAAAAAAATGTGGCATGGTTAGTTCGCAAAAGTATCGTGCATAGAGCAGGCGGTGCATTTAGTGATGTGATAGGAGAGGAATATATTCTCTGCCATGATCGTAAGTGATGGCGAGGGTAACTGAGGACATATGTAAAAATGCCCGACTGCAACAAAACCAATTCCAACTATCCTGTGATCAAAATTCCTGCCAAGTACTTTTATTCCAAGTGTAACAAAGCCATCAAGCGCCTGCCATATGATTCTGCAAATTACGCTTGTTGTCACATAGCATCACCCTATGATAAGGGATATAGAGAAGAAGTATGACTTTTGACCCAGCATCATCGTTTGATAGTTCATACTAAAATAAGCACCAAAGATTAAAGCTCATCTAGATAAGCTAATTCACTTTAGGTGCTGCATTCAATATGAAGCTTAAATCATTGCATTGGCAAAACCACTTTCTAGGCAGTTCCAACAACTCCATCCGTATTTTTTAGCTGGTTTCCTTTAGGCGAATCCTTGACAGAGGCATACTCACCTTGGCCTACCTTTTTGGTCTCAGCATAGTCTTCTAGTTTGCTTGTTTTTGATTCTCTCGCGATCAATTCTCCTGATTCTTCACTGCTTATTCTCCAGATAGCATATCATCGATTAAGAAGCAGCTTTCAAGCATCACATCGTGGCTTCTTTGCTCTTAATGTCTTTGCCATTTCTATCTGTCATACTGTGATTTGGGTAAAATTACTAAATAACGACTAAAAGCAGAGCGATTGTGGAAAATAGCCCAGAATTGTAGGTGCATCCTTTTTGATGCTCTGATCTCAAGGTATCTCGATCCTCTTCACTACCTACACTTTTCTGAGTTTGAGCATCGTTTTTTTGCAGGTCTTTGAGAGGAAATAATTGTTTGGCAGAGGAGAGATCGTGATAACTCAAAATCCCTATATAATAGAAATTAACACTTATCAATTACCAAACGTTGATAGGAGCTACTATCGGCATTGTTACTATTCTCTTTACCTTGCTTGGCGTCACAATTGCTCACGCTCAGGAAGATGAAATAACAGTCAAGGAATGGCAAGTGCCCACTCCTAATTCTGCCCCCCACGACATAGTAGTTGACAGCAGCGGAATTGTTTGGTTCACCGAAATAAACACCAACAAGATTGGCAGGTTCGACCCAAAGACTGAGCAATTCTCAGAGTTTGATATTCCCACTCCATCTTCGAGGCCCCATGGCCTTATAGCCGATGACAATGGCAATATCTGGTTCACCGAATCTGGATCCTCCAAGATTGGAAAACTTGATCCCCAGACCGGCGAAATTGAAGAGTTTCCAACGCCCACACCGGGCTCTTCTCCACATACTCCCATTATAGGAAAGGGAGTTATCTGGTTCACAGAGATTGCCGCATCCAAGATAGGCAGGTTGAACCTGACCACAGGTATCATTGATGAATTTTCAACACCTACCCAAAATTCATCGCCATATGGCATTATTTTGGATTCGGAAGGAAATGCCTGGTACGCTGCACTAACCGGCCACAGGATAGGGAAGATAGACGCAAAGACGGGAGGAATAACAGAGTACTCTCCGCCTACCAATGACAGCGGAACCAGGCGAATAGCAATAGACAGCAAGGGCAAGCTGTGGTTCACTGAGTATAATACGGCAAAGATAGGGAGCTTTGACTCAGTATCGGAAGAATTCAAAGAATATGATACTACGTCCCCTTTCTCAGGACCATATGCGATATGGGTCGATATTTATGACAATGTATGGTTTAGTATGACTGACGCATTCAAGGTAGGCAAATTTGATCAAGCTACAGGCACATTGCACGAGTACGATTTGCCAACTCCAAGAACAATAATTCGATTCATTTATGCTGACGGCGATGGAAACATCTGGTTTCCTAACAATAGCAACAACAAGATTGGAGTGATAGTACAACAACGACCTCCCCAACAGCCATAAGCCATACAGCAGGGCTTTAAAATAGTAGCAAAAGCTATGATAGCAGCGATAAGAAATATAAGCGGACACCTAACAAAAGAGGAACTGACCATATAGTGCATTTGCCAGTGGGTGTTAGGAACCTCTAGGTTCAATATTCCATGAACATCCATAGACTTCCACTGTTCTTGTATTTCATTAATAATCGGTCGGCAAAGGTTTGATGGAATACCATGGAGCGAGATGTATTTTGTCAATTTGAGCATGAATCTGCGGATTTTTTGGTGGAGACACCTGCGCGGTAGTGGAGATTGCATATCCTCATTGTAAAGACCTACCTCCACCGTCTTTGCCTTGACATTAGATTGATTTTTGTATTGGGTGGGAGAGGGAGGAGAAGGGGAGGTTATGGAGGTATTTTCTCAATATTATTACAATCCAGGTGATATATTCTTGATATTGGTTTTTTCAAATCTTGTAAGCCTTTTAGAGAACCCAGAGGGATTCGAGAGAAAAACCTTCAGAGTTTATACACAATATAACCAAAAGGTGTGTTTAGTGTATTAGAACATTGTAGATAAGCGGGTTCAGTATCATAACGATATGCCTAGATAATAATATTTCTTTCACTATATCTCTATATATATACCCAACTGGCCGATGGCATCAAATTCCTTGATCATACATTACAAAGGGAGTTTTACCTTTAGCATAAGATAAAAGCACGGAAAGAGAACTATTCAATGCGGTTATGGTCGAACAACCAAACAAGTCCCGCCCTGTTGGTACTTTGGAAGAATTAAAGCAGAAAGGCTATCTTTCGGTTACAACCCAAGGACACGACATTGTGATATTTTATCATGAAGGAGAAGTCCATGCGCTTGACAATCGTTGTCCCCACATGGGTTTCCCTCTATATCGAGGAAGCACCAAGGATGGCATATTGACTTGTGACTGGCACCATGCCAGATTTGATATTAAAACTGGGGGTTGTTTTGATTTGTGGGCTGATGATGTGCCTGTTTTTGCTGTGAATGTTATCAATGGCAATATTTTTGTCCATACCGAGCGAGGCAATAGAAGCAAAGACGATCTCCGCGCATACTATCTGCGAAGACTAAACGATGCGATGGAACAAAACATAGCTCTTATTATCGCCAAATCAATACTGACACTCGACTCAGCAGGGGTCTCCAGCTCTGACCTATTTAGGAAAGGGTTGGAATATGGCACAAGATACAGACAAGAAGGTTGGGGTCCAGGATTGACGATTCTTACTTGTATGATGAATCTGGCTCCATATTCAAGACCCGAGGATAGGCTTCGAGCACTTTACCATGGCCTCTCGGCTGTTGCTGGCGACTGTTCCGGACAACCACCTCGATTTGCGGTCAGCCCGTTGCCAGATGTACAAAGCTCCTCCTCTGCGGATGTAGTCGTCGTAGTAACGTTGAAGCGATGGTTCCGTCACTTTATCGAAGTTCGCGATGGTGATGGAGCCGAACGCTGCCTTGTTACTGCCATAAGAGCAGGAACGGAACCTTCTATCATAGCAGACATCCTATTTTCAGCGGCTACTGACCACCGTTATCTTGATTCCGGGCATGTTCTAGATTTTACTAATAAGGCCTTTGAAGCGCTTGACATAGTGGGGTGGGACTTGGCTGAACAAATACTGACGAGCCTTGTTGCACTTTATGCCCAAGCGACAAGGATGGAGGAAAGAAGTTCCTGGCGACATCCTATCGATGTTGTAGCGCTGTTAAATGATTGCTTTGATAAGCTTCCTGCTGATGTATTAGAAAAAGGCAAGCAAAGTCGGACCCGCTGGAAAGCTAGCAAGGCAATGTTAGATGTATTGCTAGGAGATAATCCCAATGCCATCGCAGATGTACTGATAGAATCTCTACAAGATGGCGCCAAAGGAGAAGAATTAGCTGCGATAGTAGCATATGCTGCTGCCCTTCGAATCGCACAATTTCCCATTACCAATGAGTACTCTGACTGGGATACTGCTCTTCACACTTTTACATTTGCCAATGCTGTTCAACAGGCTATACGCCGGCTGCCTTCGTCCATGGAGCTTTTGCGAGCAGTCTTTGATGTTGCAATGTCAAACTATCTCAATAGATTTCTAAACGTACCTTCTGTGGCACTCCCTTCAGAGAAAATGGAACCAATCAATAATAATAATAATGAAGATAAGGAGAACAACCGGGTAGATATTAGAGACAGATTTCTCGATACACTTGATAAGCGTCAGCAGGTAAATGAAGCCTCGAAGATGATTGCCAGCGGCATTTATACACAAGAAGAAAAAGAACTCTCTGCAATTCTTGTGCATGCCCTATTAAGAGAGGATAGAAGCTTCCACACAATTCAGATGTTAGAAGCCATTTTTAGGCAGAAGGCTGAGCTTGAGCGCCTTCAAGTGTTAGACGGCATCAAACCTATTTCGCATGTCTTGATAGCTGCTGCACGCTACTTGGCTGCTCATACGCCAAGTGCACGTGCACAAGGACAAACATTTGAAATTGCGTGGCGGCTTCATCAAGGCGGAAAGCTGTATGAAGAAATCGATTGATATAATAATCGTGTTCAGTTCTTTTTAACGCTAGGTCACTTATGAACTGCTGTTATTGACTCAAGGTTAGGGCCTTAGTAGATTGACAACTTGTTGATTACAAAACACGTAATAGGCATCTTGCTCTATTAATAGAACATTAGAGATGTATGGATAAAATGAAGATAACATGCAGATAACCATTCATGCTTGGAATACTGAGAAGGATAACAACAGTTTTGACTGTGAGTACAATGAGAAATTACAACAATATTTTATGCGTGCTGAACCTATACCAAGTTTACTCTTAATTGATCCAAAAGCCAGATGGAATCAAGAGCTGGAGAATGTGTTCTTGATAAAATGCGAAAACAGGGACGACTATCAGCATTATGAATATGAGCTACGTCCTGATTGTTCGTGAGTATGAGAGTACTACACAGTAGAGTCTCAGAGAAACAAATAATACAATTCCTTCTGTGTGCCCTCTTAATATGCTTAGACTTAACACATTGGATGCGGCTAGCCAGAGTCTAAGGATCTAAAATAGAAGAGTAGATATCGTGTCTCAGATTATTATGACAACAATATACTAAAGATTTGGGCATCTTAGCCGCCTTTTGCACTACAACAACAATTCTATGGGATTTGAAAGAACCAACGTTGCTGCTTTGCAACGAACGGATTCCCTGTTATTTGATCGACAGCGTACCATTGATAAAGAAAGGCACGTTTTGCTGCAGAGTGGAAGTTCTTGGAATAGATGAGATAATCAATCTGCAATAACATTTCTTGAGACATCCTTTTGAGCTACAGCATAATCAGTATACGCAAAGCAAAAAGATGCGCTTGACAAAAAATTGAGGCAGGATAATAATAATAATATCGACAAGGCAAACCATATGTTATTAATGACAATAGTATTAGTAGTAGTAGCATTACTGAAGAGTGGCAAACCATGCATGAGTTCCTGAGGGATAATTTAACACTCAAGTACGGAGAGTGCAAATCGTGTGAGAAGAGAAGTCAGTTTGCTTGTGTAAGATGTGGCTTTTGCTGGAGTTGTCACTGGAAGCAAGAGCCCTATGCCGAGAATATTCCGCGATATCTGTTAAAAGCCGGTACATGATTAAGCAGAAAACCTGCTCTCGTATAATTTGAGTCAAGCAATTCTTATTATAAAAAATTAGCCTGTTCACAATCTACTAAAAATCACAGATACCATATCGAGCCCGGAAGAGCTATCATTATCATAAAACAAGCGTACAGAGGGATTCGACAGAAAAACCTTCAGAGAATAGACTCGATGAGTTATAGTGGCAGAAAATGAAAAGAGGCCCAATCATTTTAAGCCTATAGGACTAATCAAAGATTTTTTGAAGCGAAGAACTTTTGCAATAACATGCAAGACATCAAAAAGTTATGAGCAATCCACAGCTGAAAAGGAAATGTCATCATATCATCACTCTTACTTCATTGGGAAAAAATCGAGAAAATTATATAAATAGAAAAGATAGGCTGGATCTATAGTAGCAAGCAATGAGTTCCGCTAATCTTAATGGAAAATCGGTGGTCATAGATCAATCAAAGACTGAAGCGTTCACTGGCAGGATGCTAGATGTTTTAAACAGCTCCCTGCTTGGCCTTATGATAAGCATTGGCTATCAAACACATCTTTTTGATGTTATGTCGAGACTATCCTCGTCGCCATCAACAAGTGCAGAAATCGCAAATGCTGCAAACCTCAATGAACGTTACGTAAGAGAATGGTTAGGGGCAATGGTCACAGGAAAGATTGTAGAGTATGACCCAGATACTTCAAAATACAGGCTTCCCCCAGAACATGCTGCTTTTCTTACGAGAGATTCAGGGATTGATAATATGGCCGTCTTTATGCAATACATATCACTGCTTGGCAATGTCGAACAGAAGATCATTGAATCCTTTCGTAAAGGCGGCGGGGTTCCATATTCGGCATATCCACGGTTTCAGCAGCTGCAAGCAGAAGATACAGCTCGCGTCTTTGACGCTCGGTTGATAGACCAGATAGTTCCACTTGTAGATGGGCTGGGAGAGAGGCTAAGTGCAGGGATAGATGTTCTCGATGTAGGATGTGGTCAAGGTCATGCAATCAATCTTATGGCTCGGAGTTTCCCCAATAGTAGATTCACCGGCTATGATATTTCAAAAGAAGGTATTCAAGCCGCCAGAGAAGAAGCCAAGCAGATAGGATTGACAAATGTGAAGTTTGAGGTTAAAGATATTGCTTCTATCAATGACCAAGAAAAATACGATTTCATCACAGCATTTGATGTCATCCATGATCAAGCACAGCCTGCCAAAGTGTTAAAGGGCATCTACAATGCTCTTCGTAACAAGCAAGAAGAAAAAAGAGGGGGGATCTTTTTGATGCAAGATATGGCGGCTTCAAGCAAATTGGAGGAAAACATGGAAAATCCTCTTGGTCCGACATTGTATAGTATTTCAACTATGCATTGCATGACTGTTTCACTCGCATACAATGGTGAAGGGTTAGGTACGGTCTGGGGAAGACAAAAGGCGGAAGAGATGTTAAAGGATGCAGGATTCTCTGAAAAGGTTGAAGTAAGGGAGGTTCCCGGCGACATCTTCAATTATTATTATATTGTGCACAAGGTCTGATCATCTGTAAAAATATCAAGAAGACTAGGAAACTATTGGCCCAGAGAGATTCTACAGAAAAAACTTTAAAATTCAGACTGAATGTAGTTGGCAGCGCGTCGATCCTATTCGGATAAGACCTTCATTAAATCCACACATTTCCGACAGCCTCATCAAGAATGTTGTTTTATAGGTTTTATTTTACTATAAAGCAATTACATGAACAGAGCCATGACCATAAGTTAATTCTGCAAAGTAGCTGATTGCTTCAATTCGTATCTTTATTTTCTTTTGCAAAAAATTAGATATTTCCTCGCTAAGACTAATGAAGCGATGGAAAGCGTGACTTCGGCCAAAACAGAAACCGCGGATTGATAGCGACTAGACCCCTATCATCATCTTCTAAGAATGCTGAACATTGAATTTACCGATCATAAGCTGTTTCGAACAAGCTTAATCTTGTAAGAGTACCATCTATTGTGATGGAAGAAGACGCTATGGATCTGACAATAACCTTTATTCCACTAGCCATAGATGAGCAAGACAAGAAAACCATCTTTAGTCCTTTGGTTAGCCATCTTGCTTCAATTTTTGATGTTTCAATTGCTATTACTGACTCGCTACCGTTAGATAGATCCCAGCTGTTATTTGACGAACAGAGAAATCAGTGGAATTCAGACAAACTACTGCATTGGCTTGCAACGAATGTAGCGAATAATACAAAATCATATGACCCAAGGAAGACAATAATTCTTGGTATATGTAATATCGATGCTTATTCATCAGGCCTGAATTTTGTATTTGGTCAGGCTTCGCTCACTGGAGGTGTAGCAGCAATATATCTTCCAAGGCTAAGGCAAGAGTTCTATGGTCTAGATACTGATAGATCGATCTTTATTGAACGTCTGCTCAAGGAAGCCACGCATGAGGTCGGCCATGCATTTGAACTGGATCACTGTCCAAAACAAACCTGTGTTATGCACTTTAGCAACTCTCTTGCCGATACTGACCGAAAGGCAAAGGATTTCTGCAAGATATGTAGAAAGAAATTGCATCAGAAATGGCCGGATCTTTTGACAAATATTAGCTAGATTATTTGATAGGGCATTTGTCCCTGCCTACTCTATTTTCAATTAGCTGACGATAAGTTAACAGAGTGTAGCAGAAGGGCGCCCCTACTCGGCGATTCCTGTAGGCATGTCTGCATGAACTTGCGTGGCAAGCCTCTCAAAAAGTCTTTGCGTGAAGCAAAATCAGTATTGTTATATATGCCTCTCACGTCTGGTCGTACCTTCTCTTATTCCAAGAACGTCCTTACTAAGAATTAATATATCATTATCTGCATCAGTAGCTAAAAATGCATTAGTGGTTATTGCCGTCCTTTTTGGATTCAGGGACTGTTATCAACTAAATCTTCTTTTATTACTTGTCATTTGGCAACTGCAAATCTATAGCCAAGATTCATCTAGAGTACTGTCAGAATAAATAGCAGAAATGTGTTAGTAGATTAACTCAAAGTGAAATCTGAAGCTAGACAATTTGAATCCTTGAAAATCTGGGAATCGTTCAAAGACAGACTGCCATGGTATCTTGCAGTATCAACAAACCATATGCCTGCCAAGTACTTAATTGCCAAACGCATACCATGTAATCTTGACCTTTCATCTGCCGGCGAAGAGGAGTTATGGAATGAGAACAGTTTGCTGACTGAGGCCTTTTTGGATATGTGGGAAAAAATAAGGATGAAAGAAAAATCAAGCCTTCCTCCTAAAATAGAAAGACCCTCTCTTATGGACTTGAGTGTTGAGCTAGCCAACCGCATGTTGGTGCACTGCAATTTTTGCCGCTGGAACTGCAAAGTTGACCGTTCCAATGGAACAAGGCATGGAACATGCCAGCTTGAATCAACATCAAGGATAGGCAGCTACTTTCACCATCGCGGGGAGGAGCTTATATTCAGGGGGACCAGTGGTTCTGGCACAATATTTTTCACGAGCTGTAATATGAGGTGCTCATTCTGTCAGAATGGAGATATAAGCACAGATAAGGATAATGGAATTCCAATAACTCCAAGTGCCTTAGCCCTTATGGCCTGGCAGCTTAGGATGGAAGGTTGCCACAATGTGAACTGGGTGGGCGGGGAACCAACGATACATCTACACACAATTGTAGAAGCGATAAACCTGCTTGATTCTTTTTGCAAGCCCGACCCCAGGCAGCTAGAATACATACAATCCGTCAAGTCTGATGGCAGTTATTTTGATTCTTGGAGCAAAAATTCAGAGCATGCCTTCTACCAACGTCAGTTTAACTGCCCGCAGCTCTGGAATTCGAACTTTTTCATGACCCAAGAAACGATGAATATCCTTCGCAATATCATGGATGTGTGGCTGCCCGACTTTAAATTTGGTCCGGGCAAATGTGCACTTGACATATCAAGAACTCCTTGGTACTGGGAGACCGTAACTAGCAACATCAAGCTTGTGCATGAGTGGGACGAGAATATGGTGATTCGACACCTGATAATGCCAAACCATGTAGAGTGCTGCACCAAGCCGGTACTAGAGTGGATTGCAAAGACCACGCCAGAAGTACCTGTCAATATCATGGATCAGTACCATCCTGACAACCTTTGTGATTCAGAGTCGTCAAAATATCGTGAACGCTATAATGACATCTCCCGCACTTGTTCTTCAGAAGAAGTAACCAGATCATACAAGTACGCAAAGGAGTTGGGTCTTAATTTTGAGCCGCTATCGTATGAAAAGTCTATTTATGGACTGAAGGCCTAGTCAACGACCCCACCCATACACATCTTTACATTATATTATTTTTTACTAAGCTTACAGCTGGCCATCATCCTCGCTAGCCCAAGCTTGACAAGATAGTGAAGGTTTCAATAGACAGACAACAGAGAGCTATTTCTACTGCGGCGGCATAGGAGGTGATGTGCTAAATGCTACATCTTTTTCTTCTTCCTACAGAACTAGTATATATATTGGGTCATTTGGGGGTGGTGCTGTTGTTGATACAAAAGAAAGAAGGGCCCAGAGGGATTCGAGAGAAAAACCTTCAGAATTAAGACACAATTCAACTAAAAGTGGATTCTTTAGTGGAACGCAGAAGGATGTCAACATTAGACGGACCAAATGGGGAATTGAAAAGTTTGACATCACACTTAACAAAGTGGAACATGATTATGAGGTTGGTGTCGGATCATACAATGAGACTAGAGATAAAGAAGAAGAATAAAAATAAAGAATAAACATTGACTACCAGTTGACACCGATTTTGGTCTTTATATAGTAAAAAATCCCCATTTCAGGTCACTTTAATAACGTCCGTATGGTTAGTAATACATGAATACAATACTAAGACTTACGAAAACAACAACAAAAACAGACTCCATAGTAGCATATGCGGCGATGTCACCATGACGATGATGACGACAGTAAAAAAACACCACAGACAAGCATACAGAACAACAGTAGGACGACTACCTCTACTACTTCTGATTGCTTCCATGTTGACAGTGCCCATAATGCTGTTTTCAGCTCCATTGGCTGCAGCAGATGTTGTGTCTGATTGCAAAGACAGCGGCGGCACATATGTAGTGAACGCAGCCGGACAGGGTCATTGTTTTTGTCACATTAGAACCTATCTGTAATAAACTGCCTCCAGGAGAGGTAGTGCCAGACCCTGAGCTTTGCCTTAAGACAGGTGGAATCGCCAACGATCCAATATTTGATATCAGTGACATATCAGCACAAGTTGATGATATTTTGAATGAAGTTATGCCCCCCGTAACTGACGGCAATCTATTGACTGACCAAGAAGAAGCAGAAGACGAATGTGACGACGTGCTTTGTGGACCCGTAATATCTGACGGCGACCATATAGCAGAATCAGTGCGAGAATCAGTGGACGAGATTATGCCCCCGTAACTGACGGCAATGACGTATCAGAATCAGTGCGAGATACGGCGGAAGGAGTTGTGCCCGTGATATCGGACGACGATCGTTAATCACAAATAGATGGTCCAGAGGATTCAGCGGATGAGGATAGGTTTTTTTCACACCTTTCCTCTTTCATCTTCTCCTTCTTCTCCTCCTCCTTACACTTACAGAGATGTCCTAGACGATATACACGGCGGCTATTCTGGGGATTATTGGTAAATTTGAATATGCTCCTATTCATCTTTCTCATCGATAGCATCCAACGCGTCGAATGTGCTATTTGAGATCAAGATAGACTGCATTGCAAGTTTCATCAGTTGCAAATGCTTCTTTCTCCTGCGTCTGGCTAACCTAAAGCGCTTGGTAGCCGCTTGCACTTCCGGCGCGTACAGAGATTTGCCGATAGTTACAAGCATTGGCTCCTCTAAAATAGTAATACCGTCACCACGCAGACACAGTGGACAATCTTGATGATCACAATTTGCCACATTTGAAAAACTGGTACTCCAATTATGAAGTAAATATTCTCTCTCTTCTGGGGTTGATGCACTTCTAGCGTTATCCTCAGCCGTCATGTCCTGATAAGATGGATGTAAAATCTCATTTTTCTTTGATGCCTGAAAGATCTCTGATATTATAGCTACTCCACTTATGGGATCTTTTATCAAAATGAGCTCTCCCGTCCTCTCCTCTTCCTCAAGCTGTGCCATAAGCCACTGCTCCAATTCCACTTGAGGGACATTATAGAAACGTCTAACGTGTAGCGTTTTTAATAATATTACAAAACTTTTCTCTGCCTGCTCTTTATCCCTTTTTAGGGATTCTACCAATATAGAAATGAAAAAGTGGAACTGTTGCCAACAAAAGGTCTTGAGTATCATCCTTGCTAACTGTATATTTGGACTTTGGAGTTCGGAGGAGATGTGTGGTTTTGACCACTCTGGACCACGATCGAGGAGGATATATTGTCATCGTGGCCAAGTGTGGAATGGTTTGGTAAACCTTAAGGCCTGGGTTCGTATCCCTTCTAGGACTTCTTTCCATTTCCTTTTCCAGAACAAAAAGGTGAAACCGATTGCCAACCCTGCTGTATAAGGAGTGACTGTAAGTAAAAGCTCGCTGACCGAGACTATTCTTCCATGTTCATGATTATTACTACTACCCGCACTACCACTACTACTACTATGAGCGTAAACCGTCTCGACCAAAAAAGATGAGAAAGTGATGATGGCAGCGTAACATAATACCGCCGCCACCATCGCTTTCGGTGTGGTGAAGGTTTTCATGTGGTGATTGGCACTTTTGCGTGATTTGTATCAAAGAGTATCTTTGGCAAGAAGATTAGCAGTGCAAACGCAGTCAAGAACAAGCTATGAGCAGTTAATGCAAGGGCACTAACAAGCGGATCTGGGTTATCTGAGCCGTTCAATAGCACTTGATCTACTGATCCGTCCTGCAGCGTGTGAAATGCTACATCTAATGCCATACCTGCCACGCCAACCATAGCTATGATCCATAACTGTTTTATGCTGCGACCTTTCTTTAGAACAGCCCAATTACGATGATCTGGGGCCTGCAATGCCTGGGAATTTGCGAAGAAAAGCTTTGGTAGGACAATCAGCAGTGCGAATGCTGTAAGAAATGTAATGTGACCGACCCAAGAGAGTGTGGCTATTTCCGGCGACGAAGTTAGAACCATCTGGCCTGTTGAGAAGTCTGCTCCATCGAATATGATTGTTAGCGGTGTTCCGGAATCAAGCGTATGAAAGACAGCGTCCAGCCCTAGTCCAGCTACTCCAACAATAGAGAGAATCCATAGTCTTCTTACGGTCCAACCTCTTCTCAGAAGAACCAGTGAGTTGGTATTAGAAGACTGCGAAGTTCCTTTCGTTTCATAATTCTTCATCAGCGACTGCATAAGATTAGCTTATTTTTATTTTGGTATGGAAATTCTTGTTTAAAGAATGGTACACCGACAACTATAATAAAATACCGAAGTATTACTGCATTGAAATCCTTTGAATTCATTCTGTAGATTTGAAGACCGTCATAATAGTAGTAACTTTTGTCCTGTCACTGTCTAAACAAGCAAATAGAGGCAACATCGACCACAGTTAGAGCACGACTGAAAATCTGATGAGGGATCTTTTTGTCCTCTTCCAATCAAGGTTTCTTCAAGAATTTCTTCTATTTGCTGCCCACCCTGTTAATCTTCTCCTCTAGGCTGCTTCTCCTCATACTCGCAATCCTCGTGTATCAATATTTCATTTGTTCATAGTTACGCCACCGTACGGGTCAACATGCCATTTGTTGCGGATTCAAAGTTAGGTATTGCGAATTCTACGTTGTTCTCTAACATGTTAGAAATTAATCTTTTCTTAAGTACAAGCTCGCTTTCAGTATCAAGATATTGATGGAAATAGTCAAGGAATTGTGTTCCTTTACCTGTTATATGGTATTTGTTAGTTCTAGAATCGTAAAATAAAAGGCCACATATGGTAGTATAGTTGAGATATTTTTGTACTAGTTCATAGCTGATGTAACATGTGCGCATTATTCGTGTTTTGGTTGCATTGTTACGGGCAGCATTTAGAATATTAGCAACAATTTCTTCTTTCCTGCGATGCTTCTTATATGATCTTTTTGAAGTAGCCTTCTCTCCTTCTATTGATGTTGTCAATATTCAATACCTCCTTATGAGTATGCTAAGATATCCTTCACCGCCATTCCTACCAGTAGTAGTAAAGTCCATTTTTGATCGCATCGAGCGGCTTCCATGAGAAGACATTTTTAATTCTTTTGGAAACTTTTTCTAACGTACGGAATCCGCTTTAAGATCAAGTTACTATGTCGTTTCCGAGAATGTCTTTATTGCATAAAGTTCCCATTTCTTTTACTCATGTAGTTTTTTAGCATATAAAAGAGAAAAATGATCTAGACTTGCAGCTGGAGGAATGTATGGCCATCGTTAACAATCTGTTTGAGATAAGATAAAAATTTAGCCCCTTTACTTCATGTTTTGTGATGAAGAATATTATCAAGCTGGATTTTCTTTTCTCTGGCAAATACACACTACCTAGCCCTTGCAATTCAACAAAACATCGCTAGGTTCAAGGATGTAAGATAAGCACACGTACCATACCGCAGATTATCTCTTTTTCCTTTCAATGCAAGAAAGTTTTTGATGCTTCTAGTTTGCTGCTAATACCTTCTAATAAAGTCAGTAAAGTACAAGAATTCACAAATATATTTCTATTTTAAACGATTTTTTAGCGGGGCCCAGAGGCATTCGAGAGAGATTCGAGAGAAAAACCTTCAGAAAATAGAGTCGTTTTGCCATATTTCAACATCAAAAGGAACACGATAACTTACAACGCATCAGCGAGGATGAAAAGATGATAATAATATCTGTGAATAGTGTATATCAGTTAAAAAAGCCCTCCTTTGAATGGTCGGAAATGCTATGTATGACAACAAGCCACGCCGACGGTTAGATATTGTCCACGATCATAGGTCCACAAAGCATTATTACAGAAACCTAAAAAGGCTCTCCATAATTAATATATCATTTAACAGCCATGAATTCATGAAGGGTACAAATCAGGTGATAATAATAAAATATGAGTAGAAATAAGAAAGGTAATCAAGGACATGATTCAATAACCGATCCTTCTATAGCCAAATTGTTTGAAGGAAAGAATTTTGCTTTTCTTGCCACCTTGATGAAAGACGGTGCTCCTCAGGTTACTCCGACATGGGTGGATATTGACAAAAACGATAATACAATTTTGGTAAACACTGCAAAGGGTCGAATTAAACATAGAAATATTTCAAGAGATCCACGTGTAGCTGTATCTGTAATTCATTTCTCAAATCCATATGATATGGTGACTGTAAGAGGAAAAGTAATTGAACAAATCAATGGCAAGGTTGCAGATGAACACATAGACAAATTGGCAAAGAAATACCTAGACAAGGACAAGTATCCTAGACGAAGGCCAGGCGAAGAGCGGGTGCTATTGAGGATAAAGCCGGAGCTTGTAGCCCATATGTAGTAAATGTCAAGTGGAAGCTAGTTTCAAAAAACTTTGTGACGTTGAGAATCCTCACGCACTTCTCTCTATATTTTGGTGAGAGGATCTAGATTCTTATGACCTTGACATGTTCCAGCATTACAATAACAGTATATACCATTTGCTATCAAGGCCATAGAAGTCAAAAATAACAGTCTAGATGATTTAGGTTAGTCTGATATCATCTTCTTCTTACCAAACTACTATAAGCTGCGTAACGTCTATAGCATGTTATTGATGCAAGAGGAGGATCCAGAGGGATTCGAGAGAAAACCTTCAGAAAATGGACTTAAACTAGGGTGGCAGAGAATGAAATTTAGGTCTAGTTAGCTTATACATGTCCATATTAGGTATAGATTCTCATTATTGGTTTGGATGTTTTAAGATATAAAATAATATGTGCACCTGGGGGTGCAATTCGTTTACAGCACGTGACTGGCTCATATGCTATGATCACATGTTGAAAGTGCTTTTGACCCCTGAGAGGGACAACTATTTTATTTAGAACTACGACATTTCCTATCATTTATGTTGTTGATATCTACCTTAACAGTCGTAAGAATAGCTGTATTATTCTTATTGATTACAGTCGTCTTCGTTTTCCCGATATCTATGCTCCAAACAACTAGTGCTACTACAGAGTCATTTTGGACCGCTGGAGCACCAATGCCTACACCCAGAACAGAGGTCACTGCTGCAGTTTTAAACGAGGATATTTATGTTATAGGCGGATTCGATGAATCCAGTCAAGTTACAGACATTGTAGAAGTTTATGATATTACAAATAATACTTGGACCAGAGCAGCCCCATTACCAGAACCATTACATCATACTGCAGCCGCTTCTTATAATGACAAAATATATGTGGTTGGTGGATATACAGCCCCTTGGTCCCCAAGTAATAAACTGTTCATTTATGATCCTGTTCAGAATAAATGGCAAGAAGGAAAGCCAATGCCAACAGCTAGAGGAGCATTAAATGTTAATTTTGTTAATGAAACATTATATGCTATAGGTGGTTCTTCTGATAGACCTTTAAATTCAAATGAAGCATTTGACCCATCTAGTGATACCTGGACATCTAAAGCATTAATGCCTACTGCAAGACATCATGCTGGCTCTGCTGTAGTTGAAGGGAAAATATTTGTTATAGGTGGCAGAATATCTGGTTCTTTGGAAAATATATCTGTTAATGAAGCGTATGATCCGGAACAAGACAAATGGATAACAACTCTTGAAGCTATGCCGTCTAAAAGAAGTGGAATTGCAGCAACAGCAGCTTCCCTCGTAAATAGTAGCAACATCTACGTTTTTGGAGGAGAAGAACCTTCAAAGACATTTAACAACAATGAAAAATATGAAGCGAAGACTAACAAATGGACATCTGAACCTCCCATGCCAACTGCACGCCATGGATTAGGAGCTGTATATATAGAAGACGACAAAATATATGTAATTGGAGGAGGGCCACAACCAGGATTGAGTGTGAGTGGTGCAAATGAGATATTTCATGTTCGATGAGTTTACTGAGTTTGGATTTTTATATAACGTGTCCTCTCTCTCTGGCTAGAAAAAAAAGTATTTTATGGATATGCCATTGATGATCATGGCATATAACAATAGCGATTAATAATTGAAATGTACCAAAACTGCAATGCATATAATAGCTGTGTTGGATATAATAGTGGGGGCAGTAATCAAAGGCTCAAAAATACTAGATAGATTATTCTACAGGATCAAGGCTCCTTGATCATATGACGTCGCTCTCTGATGAACGGCATATCAAAACGCTGCTAAACGATAGGATAGAGTTCAAACTCTACGCCGCTGAACAGCATCTGAACAGGCTTAAAGAAATTGAAAATGCATATGGAGACATTGCCAAGGACAATGCCAGAATTGAAGTTGAAATGGAAGTAGATTGCTTTTTATCACAACTTGTAGGAGCTGTGGATTCTTTGCTTTTTCAAATAAACGATAAACTAGACCTAGGAATACCAACAGACCGCGTCAACTTTGCCAATGTGCAAAGTGCATTAAGTGCCAAGACCAAAAAGATTGATTTGCTCTCTCCATTGGATAGGGCTAGGCAGCAGGGAAATTGGTACTATATGTTAAGCGAGCTGAGGAACCAATTAGTTCACAGAACCTTTCTAAAGAATGTAATATCTGTACAAGACTTGCCACCAAAGCCCCGGCAAGTTCGTTTCCTCAATATCCAGCGAGAATTTGAAGGCAACAACTCATTTGATCATGTCATGGATATGGAAGTAATTCAATATCTAGAGAAGAACCTGCAGCAGGTTAGAGAGCTTATTTTTTCGATAAGAACAAGCGAACCATTACTGCAAGAACAACCCTAGTATTGTGATGTAAATGTCTCACCCACGCATGGGCAATGGCTATAGGGCATGCAAACTATGCTCAAAGTCCATGTCATCTGTGGACAGTTATTGATTCAAAAACAGGGCCCAGAGGTATTCGAGACAAAAACCTTTAGATACAATGGACCTAGAAGGTGGGTCTCGTGAAAGACTTTTTATATGCACAAAATTAAATTGCTGAGTTGATGTTTGAAAATATTCTTGTCGCAGTTGACGGCTCCAAACATTCAGACGCTGCATTTGATGTTGCGATGGATATAGCCCAAAAATATGGTTCCCAAGTCTTTGTACTGCACGTCTTTCAAGGTGGGACTGGGTCAGGTACACTTGTCTCCCCAGGCTTTGAAGATGACATGAGATCTATAGGGCAACAAGTACTTAATTCTTATGAAGCAAAGGTCAAGGAAAGACGTCTTCAAAATGTCAGAATGCTTTTGCAGATGGGCGACGCAGCACAGAGGATTATGGAAGCCGCAAGTGAGGTAAATTGCGCCCTAATCATTATAGGAAGTCGAGGCAGAGGAGGCTTCAAGGAATTGTTGCTTGGAAGTGTTAGCCACAAGGTAACAAATCATGCACGCTGCCCAGTCTTAGTAGTAAAATAATATGTAGATATTTTTGCATTATTAGTGTAATATGTGCGGGGGTAAAATGTACAGGGAATCACACAGAGCAATACGATATAAGAAAAAGAACCTGATGCCAAGGCAGGCCAAAAATGATGATTTTGATAATAATGATGATATGATTATTATCAATGAGAAAGGGAGAAGATCGGGAGATGAGCGAAGGGAAAAAAGAAACGATCTTGGTCACCGGCACCAGTGGTAGGATTGGTTACGCTATAGCAAAGAGGCTGGCTGAGGAGCAACAATCCTTCAACGTCATCGGCTTTGACCGCAAGGCACCGTCGCATCCTCCACCAAGCTCTGAATACTTGTATGTTGATCTAACTAATGAAGAAAGTACGCTCCGCGGGCTGCAAGCCATCCGTGAACTCCACGGTGATCGCATAGCCTCTGTAATTCACCTTGCTGCTTATTATGATTTTTCAGGTGCGCCGAGTCCTCTCTATGATAAAGTTACTGTTGGAGGTACCAGGCGCTTGCTTCGGCTGCTTCAGGATTTCAAGGTCGAGCAGTTCATCTTCTCCAGCACCATCCTGGTACAAGCTCCCTCCAGGCGTGGGGTGCGGATTAACGAAGGTTCGCCGCTTGATATTCCACCAAAGTGGGCATATCCAAAGTCAAAGATCGAAACTGAGAACGTGATCCATGCAGAACGTGGGAACATCCCCGTCGTGATTCTGCGCATCGCAGGCGTGTACGATGACTTGTGTCATTCGATACCGTTGGCGCTGCAGATACAACGCATCTACGAGCGAGATCCCGTAGCCTATTTCTCTCCAGGAGACCCTTCCACCGGTAGGCAGCCCTACGTGCATAACGATGATGTGGTGGACGCAATCTTGCTGGCGTTCGCACGCCGCAAGGAACTATCGCCCGAAGTCATACTGCTCATCGGCGAGACCGAGTCCCTCAGCTATGATGAACTCCAGCGCGCCTTTGGACAATTAATCCACGGAGTGGAATGGAATACGCGGGCAATTCCTCCGCTGCTGGCCAAGACCGGTGTACGGCTTTTGAAGTTTCTGGCACTAGGAAGATCCGTGTCAATTGCACCTTGGATGATCGATGTCGCCCAGGACAATATGGAACTCGACATCACCCGCGCCCACACTATGTTGGGTTGGAAGCCCCACCACTCGTTGCGAGACACCCTGCCCAAAATGGTGTCAGGACTCAAAGCAGATCCTTTCACTTGGTATCATGAGAACGAACTCAAATTACCGCTGTGGCTGAGGAAACTGATGCCCGTCGCTGTGAGTACGGGAATCAGCTAAATTGCTTGCAGCGGCATTGTCATGGCGCCTGTTTTCAGGAAATACATCTTGTAGTTCTTTTAGGATTTGATTGGCTTTGCCTATGCTGCCAAGTTGAGCTTCAAGAATTTCAAGCAACCCTTGGTACTCTTTGATTTCATCTGGGCTTTGCTATAAGTGTCTTCAAGGGTTGCAAGCCTGTCATGCAGCTTGTAGTCTTCATCAGCAAATCATTCAAATATTTTCTGTGCGCTCTAGATAGCAATGCCTTCCTTCCTTAGGAAGCCAGATAGAAAGAGGATAATAGCGTCGAGATATTTTAGGGTCATGTATGTATAATCTAAAATCACTTTTTTTGTGGCCTGCCCTTGACGTAAATGACAACGGTAGACAAAATGAAGTGTGATTGATTTAGAAAGAACATGGGCCCAGAGGGATTCGGCAGAAAAACCTTCAGAATTGAGACTCAATACAATTAGAAGGTGGGCCCAATGCGGTTTGATCTTTCTATATAGAGGGATTCAACTCTGCAAGCTTTATGCTTTCTGATGGGAGGTTTTCAAATCCTTTTGGCTGACTCGGGCACCGATAATTCCAGCCACAACTCCAAATACTGGGGGGATTAGGCCTCCACCGACAAAGAGCATCATCGTTGAGAGTAATATGAGCACTAAGGGTCCGTTCTTACTCTGAATGCGAGTAGCAGCCCAGATTGTCACAGCAATCCCTGTGATGACTGTCACTATTCCGGTTACACTGAAGTTGGGAATAAGTGTCATAGCAGGCTCACCACTCAATGAAGTCAGCTCAGGCCACGCTTCTATGATAATTCCGCTTGGAGCCATATTGCCTTGAAGTATTTCACCCGGTCCGTGGGACGCGCCACCGACTCCTGCAAAAATGCCAAGGATAGAGGCCACAGCAATCGTTACACTTCTTTTGAATCTACGTCGTACAATGACGGTCACAAGCGCGGTCAATGCGAGGATAGAGCTCAACAAGACAACAAGAAGAGTCCAATCATGCAAATTCCTTCATCCAGCCTCCGTTTCAGATTCTGATATCCTCCGCGGCACTTCCAGCTCCTGGACGATGCTTATGGCACAAGCCTCAATGTCGTTCCGGTCGAAGAAATGGCCCTCTGGCAGCAGTGTGCGGCCGGCAAGCAACTTTCGGATCATGCGACGTTGGAATCCCAGCTTGCTGCTGTCCAGACCACCAAAGAAAGTCCGGTGGTCGTGTGGGTTGATAGCCTCTCGGAACTTGGTTATTTCCTTGGGTTCAGATACTATGCGCAAGTCTCTCCCCTGTGGATCCTTTGTCTCGGTCCCCAACGGACCGCTACTGAAGAATCATACGGTCCGACCGTAGGACTTGCAGTCATCATGTTATCGTTGAATGTTATAAAATAGATAAGAGTTCTTGTCAGCTTGGTCATAAGTGTAATGTTATTGACATAAAAGGAGCGCCCAGAAATTCGACCCAGCTGGAGCGCCTTCTCAGGGTGAAAAGTCGAGCGTTGGAAAGGGCGGAGACACATCAAGACGAGGACAGATGCATGACTGAGCTGTCCGTGCTGCTGCGGTACATCCTGAAAATCCTGCGGCGGCTGGAAGCTGGCGAGTCTATCGATGAAAGGATGATACTGAACAATCTCGCTTTATGGTCGGTGCGGCGGACATTACTTCATCCAGCTTACTGGCCGCATCGTTCTGAAGTAGCGCAACCCTTGTTCAGTAAACTGGAATTCATCTTCTTTTTGGCATGGTTCGAGGTATCCCTTCACCACTAAATGTTCTGTGATCAGCCTTGAATAGCCAAGCTTATCTACGATTGCATTGAATTTTAGTGCCTTGAACACCCTGACAGCATTGATACATTTTCTTTCGTTACCTTGGCCCAATTGCTTATGCATCATCTGAATGAAGAACTCTGACATGACTTTAGCATCCCAATCCTGATCGTTTACGCTAACGTTAATCGACACTGATCAAGTCACTAGTTCCTGGTACTTTAAGGTTTGAAGGGTGAGGGGACTGCCTCAAGTTTAATAGCGCTATACACCACGCTCACTTAATTGCAGCTACAATCTAGGCCATTACAAGACTCGCACTCGGTCCACGGAGCGATACTCGAATACTTGATAATGCTGGATGCCGTCACATTGTTTAGCAGCAGTAGGCTTGGGAACATTATGTCTTCTCTGTAGTAGTCTACGTCAGATTACTTGCCTGAAGCCTGCTTTGGTCTGTAGATAATAATGTCCTTATCATCATAATTTGGCATGCCACGGTTTGGGTCCTTGGAAAGGTGCTGAAGATAATAGCAATATTTGAGTTTAACAACAAGCTTCCTGCCATTTATCAGTCAACAAATAACCTCCCAAGCACATTTCAGGGGATGCAATCAAGTCAACGCTTTGGTCTTGTCTTCAACAACTTGTCCCGGGATAGCTGCTTGAAAGCAAGGAACACTATCAGTGCAATTATCGCAAAGTCGATTATGTTTGCAATAAAGTCGCAATATCTATAATGAAAAGAGGAAAGCAGTCAATCATAGCAGTCTCATAAAATCCCTGTAACAAATTGATAGTTACAGGCAGCGACCGACTTTTGACGGCCATAAAAATAAGGTGCAGCTATCGTAGAATAGACAGAACCGCAGCAGCTATGTAATTATGCCAGGTTTCAAGGAGTGACGTATGATGGTGACTATTCCTCGTCACTTTCGTCGTCATCTTCGTCTTCCTCTTCGTCCTTATTTTGATCCTCAATCTCATGAGATTCGTCCTTCATTTCTTCTTTTTCGGCTTCATTGTTGTCGCTCATTGTAATTATTATCAAACGCACCCTCATAAATATTGGAAGGGCTGATGAAAAATTATTCGTTCAGTAATAGTAGTATGATAGTATCTAACCTAATCCAAGAATCTGATTCTCAATGATTTTATTTTCTTACGACCAGAGTAACTTGGTATCGATTCTATCACAAAGTGAAATACGAATTTCCCCTTTATCCTGCCTTCACGCTCAAATATCACGATGACAGTAATGCTGTCTTCTTTATTGTCTTCAAACCTGAACACATCATTTTTGGAGATTAACTTGAAATATTCATTAACCATCTGTTGATTTGATAGTATTGACATGACGTTACCCGTTTGCCTAGCTGACTTTTTTAGTATCATGTGGTTAAATCGTCGTAAGAGATAGATAACTGCGACGACTGCACTGCAGTGCACAGGATTCTGACAGTATAAGTAGTTCATCATATCATTATTCTATAATGAAACACAAATCACAACTGAGCCATCATCCTACCCTAGATAGCGAAGAAGTCAAGAAGTCAGACCTGGACGAACAGCCAAGACCGACAAGAAAGCTAGGGAGCACTGCAATTCCATCGATAGATTCATCTACAACATCTCAGCTTCATAGAAGGATAAAAGGCAGAACTAGAAAAAGGTAAAAGCATCATTTTTTATTAGCAAATGCGGAGATGTCAAACAGCACAAAAATCCGCGTATTGTCCCAGACCGGATAGCAAGCCGCATGAGAGTCATAGTTTATGGATGGAGAGGTTTATCCCGCATCAATTCATCGAAATTGTGGTAGTTGTTGTGTTTTTGGTATGAGTAATATGCGATTCAACATCGGAGAGTCTTGCAAAGATAATTGCCAATAATTCCTGAATCAAGAGTGTGGCAGCCTTGTCCTCTGGGATATTTCCGATTACAAATACCAGCTTTTCATTCTGAATAGTCGTGTCTATGGTAAAGCCTGCTCTTTCCCCAATCTTGCCAGGTTCGATAGAATCTCCCACATACTGATCGTAGCAGCACCACTTAGAACATTTTTAGCGGGCCCAGAGGGATTCGAGAGAAAAACCTTCACAATCTAGACTCGATGAATCAACGAACAGAATGAAAACTAGAGTTAAGTTATTTTACACGTATCCACATTAGTTATAGATTGCATTGTTTTGGGGTGGTAGTGGAATATACAGCAAGGGTGCTCAATCCTACATTCCATTGGCTATTCAGACAGGACAAGGATCACAGTTTTCTACAACTATGGGCCCAAGAGGCACATACGGTGATCATGTCAAGAGCTTTTGTCTTTTTGAACTGCGATATTGGTGCAGAGAGGGCCATAATAGAGCAAATGCGGGACATCACTTGCGTCTCTCAAACCATGGCGTTGCAGCGTTTGTGAGATGGATTTTGGCAACCATGTTGTAATAAGAATCTAATTCGCTATTTGAGGGGTCGTTGACGCATATTCTTGTGGGGGTCATCAATATTTTTCCTCAAAGGAACATCACTTTCATGTCCAGGGTGGGACCTTAAATGGCTCCAGTATTCTGAATTTGTGATCGCTTCTTTGCAGATAGGGCAATTTGCGTAGTTGCACTTGTGGTGACCTGCAAAATTAGGGTGTATTATCTGGTGGCATGTGGCACATTTTTCCAAGAATTATCATTCTGTATGTGTGATACTTAGTATTAGTACTTATTGAATATGGCGACTTGTGGGTTAGAAAGCGATTTGTTTTCGATGTACATTTTATCCTTGTATTCAAAGAATTTAATTTCCACTTTTTTGCCGGCATTCTCCTTCCTAATGGCATTTTTTCTTGCCAGAGACAAAGGTTGGTACCCGTA
>DASUUX010000072.1:0-5675 GCA_036373855.1 Nitrososphaera sp. | reverse complement strand
GATACATTACTAATATGAGTTACATACCCAGCTGTCGATTCTACGACTTTCCTTTTGATCCAGGTATAGATTGATGGATGATCCCTATCCAACATAGTTGAATGTCTGAAAGTGCGATCTTCAAGAACAAGTCCAAATTGTCACCACGCTACTTACCAGAAGAGTTGCCGCATCGCCAAGCCCAAATTCAGCAAATAGTACAGGTGTTTTCTGATGCGCCTAAGGATCCTGACAGATTTCCCCTTACTGTTTTGCAGGTAATAGGTGCTGCGGGCATCGGCAAGACGTCGACCGTCCTTAGATCCTCTAAGTTCCTTGAAGAGCTGTTTGCAAAGAGCCGGCTGACATTAAAAAGTGTGTACATTAACATGAAGTTGCAAGGGGGCAACAAATTTGCAATATATAGGTTCCTGCTTGAGCGCATTGCCCCAGAGCTTCCAGCCCAAGGCCTTAGCGCAGAAGAAATGCTGCGCTACCTCTTGCAATATTTGAGACAAAATAGGCAGTATGCTTTGATCATCATAGACGAAATCGATTATCTGATAAAGAGTAGCAAAGACACAGGTATCATTTACGATCTGACACGCTTGAATGAGTATGAGCTTGACAAGCCCTGCCATGTTAAGGGAGTAATATTCATCGCTAGGAGCATGGAATTTTATAGTAAACTTGATGCAGCAGAGCTGAGCACCCTTGGAAGGGTTCCAATGGAATTTTATCCTTATACGATGCAGCAAGTCAGCGACATACTAGAGAGTCGGGCTGCTGAAGCATTCAATCCAAAGGCAATAGGTTCAGACGTTATTGACAAAGTTGCTACCATTACAACATCAGCTGAGGTAAATAGCGACGTAAGATATGCTCTTGATCTGCTAATGTACGCAGGCAACCTTGCCGAATCCGACGGGTCAGGGAGGATCATGCTTGATCACCTTCGCAAGGTGCACGGCCAGATCCACCCATCGATAACCTCTGAGGAGATCGAGCAACTATCAAAGAACCATCTCGTAAGCCTGATGGCTCTAGTACGTGCACTAAGGAGCAAGAAAAAGTCCTATGTCGGGCTCAAGGACGTACGTCTGTATGCTTCCGAACTTGCCGACCAACTAGGAATGAAAAAGATTGACATTGAAGATTACCTTGAAGATCTAAGGGCAAGAAAGCTGGTGGACATCAAGTCGCTTAAAGCAATAGGACTACATGGCGCGTCGCTTGCGGAATTGGAACCAGTACTGATGAGGAAGGTCAAGGGTGAAAAGTAGTCTAGTGTCACAAACGATGAACAGTAAGCAAATTATAGAGATAGGACTTGGAAGCATTGGTAAGATCAAGATAATGAAGGCTCTCGCTGAAGAGAACAAGCTGGCAACAATCTATGTGCTTCATAAAAAAACTCATTTGAAGCGCGAAGACATCAAGAACAACATTAGCGACCTCATAAAGATAGGATGGGTCACTCAGAACAAGTACGCAAATGTGATGTACGGGATAAACAGAGACAATAAATATGTTAGCGAATTAATAGAGTTCTTTAATGATGTCGGTTACATTGGTCAGCAATGAAAATCAGAAACCCAAAAAGCATTTAGATCATTAAAATTCAAGTGTATAACTAATTGCTTGTTTTTCATTTGCAATACCGAATTATGATGTGGTGGTGTAGTTTGTGAGGAAAATGTTAGATTACACATTTTCTGGCTGAGAAAGCAGAGGGGGTTAAATAAATCCTTCTAACCATAGAAATTGATATACCTGTCATCCCTGTCCTGATTTTCGATAGCTCGTAGGGATCTAAATAAAGCATCAACCGCTGCAGCTTCGCTAAGTCTGCCCTTTGCCACCTGATATGCAGCGGCAGAAAAATCAAGGTAGCGGAGTAGATCTGCTATCGTCTTAGTTGTTATTCCTTTTTCTGCGCATCGCCTTGCAATGGCTGCAAGCATTCTATCAACATGGTAGTTGAGATGTATTTCTGCGGCTTCATCGCTGTCCACTCCGTAAAGATCAGATATCATAAGGTCTAGCCTTGCTTCATCCTCGCTGGTAACATCGCCATGAGCAGCCTCTATAGCAGACCGGCCTCGAGGCTTTTTAGCATCACTTTCCTGCATTTTTTTAAGAACAAGCTAGGTAGAACCTTTTCTTCTTATTAAGATAGCGCTAAAGAACCCAAAAAGGAATAAAAAGGTGACCCTCTAAACGTACATGTGCAGTCGTGGCCCCAGGTTCAGTCTAAGTTCATTTTCATTACAGGCGGAGTCATGTCTGGTCTAGGCAAGGGCGTGATTACATCTTCAACAGCAAAACTTCTTCAGCTTGCCGGCTATAAGGTCTCATGTGTGAAAATAGACCCATACGTAAACTATGACGCGGGGACGATGAATCCGGTTGCTCACGGCGAAGTCTTTGTCACAGACGACGGTGGTGAGTGCGACATGGACATCGGCAGCTATGAGCGCTTTATTGACATTGCAATGACAAGAGACCATAACATAACGACAGGTAGGGTCTACATGGATGTCATTAGGGCTGAACGCGAAGGCAAATATCTAGGGCAGTGCGTTCAGATAATTCCGCATGTTACCGATGCAATAAAGAACGCGGTGTGCAAGATTGCAAGTGATGAAGAATTAGACATTTTGGTGGTCGAGTGTGGAGGAACAGTGGGAGACATTGAGAGCTTGCCATTCCTTGAAGCATTCAGGCAGATGGAGCTGGAGCTAGGTCATTCAAATACGCTTTTCATTCATGTAACATTGGCACCAGTGCTTGATGTCGTGGGCGAGCAAAAGACCAAACCGACCCAACACAGCGTCCAGGAGCTCAGAAGGATCGGTATTCAGCCAGATATCCTTGCTGTCAGATGCAAGACTCCACTAAGAGATGATGCAAGGCGCAAGATTTCGCTTTTTGCCAGTATAGAACAAAATTGCGTAATCTCGTGTCACGATGCGCCTTCAATATACAAGGTGCCTGAAGTGCTCGAAAACCAAGGTATGCTCAAATCAATAGCAGAGCGACTTGGACTTCAAAGGACTACACCTAAATGGGGAAACTGGAAGGGCATAGCGGAAGCTTTCTCAAAGTACGAGGGTTCGATCAAAATAGCAGTGGTAGGCAAGTACGTAAAGCTGCCAGACAGCTATGTCAGCATTTATCATGCGCTATTGCATGCTGGTGCAAGCATTGGCAAAAAGGTTGACGTCTACTGGATTGACTCTGAAAAATTTGAAAATGGTGGTCAGCAGAATCTATCGATGTTGAAAAACTTTGAGGGGATACTGGCTCCTGGCGGATTTGGAAGAAGGGGAAGCGAGGGCATAATAAGTGCGGCCAACTTTGCAAGGGCAAACAAGATCCCGTACCTTGGAATCTGCTTTGGGTTCCAGCTGGCAATTGTTGCATTTGCAAGACATGTTTGCAACTTGACTGACGCAAATTCTACTGAGCTCGAGCCAAACACAAAGAATCCTATTGTGGATTTCATGCCAGAGCAGCTCGACGTCCACAATATGGGAGGTACAATGCGGCTTGGAAGCCATGAAATAACCATAACTCCAAGAACCATTGCAGCGGATATATATCGCTCGGACTCGATAAAGAGGCGACACAGGCACCGCTTTGAATTTAACCAAAAGTACCTTGATATCGTTACAAAGAATGGCCTTGTGATGTCAGCCCATTCTGACAGCGGCAGACGAATGGAAACGCTGGAAATTCCAAACCATAAGTTTTTCTTTGGTTTGCAGTACCACGCAGAATTTAACAGCAGGCCAGGTAAGCCTGAGCAGGCCTTTGAGGCATTCGTCAAGGCTGCTGCAAAGTATTAAAATTTTAATTCATATATCCTCTGCCTGGCATCTCGAAGCGAGGTTTTCTTTTTTACGTACCCTTGGTTGATAAGGTGGCTGAGAGAAAGTCGAATTGTGCGCTCCGGGAGCATTGTCCGCGCCGCTAAGTCCTTCTGGCTTAATGACCCTTCGTACTCAAGTGTCTTCAATATTAGTTTGGCACTTGGAGGCATCTTTAGCATATCCTCGGCAAGCTTAACTTTCTTTGCCATAATTGCCGCTGCAGAAGAATGACCGCCAAGCCTTACTAGGCGTGCGGGAAATGCATGCTTGCTGCATTCAAGGTTGTTCTTTATCTGTATCCTGTGGCCCCCGTCAAGGACTACTTCGCAGTGGTAGCGACTAATGATGTCAGTGATTTCGAGTTTGCTTTGGTTTGGAACAATAAGTGGTCTCCGGGTATTGTCAAGTGAGTTTACAGAAACTACCAGAAATACAAGTGCTTTTTGTAGGACCATGGGCCCGCCAGCAGACATCGAATATGCAGTTGAGCCCGTGGGAGTTGAAATTATGACACCATCGCTCTTGTCATGCCAAATGTCGTTGGCGTCTATCCGTAAGACATGCTCCATGAGAGTAGCACTCTTGCTTGGAAAAACTGCTACATCATTTAGTACAGGGTCAGCTTGCTTGCCGTCTACTTTAACAGCAAGCCGAAACACCTCCTCCACCGAATAGCTGCCCCGCTTCAGCTGAGATGTTGCAGACTCCAGCTCTCTTACATCTAGCTGGGCAAGGAAGCCCGTCGAGTCAGTCTCGTAGATGCCAAGAACAGGAGCGGAGTCATACTCGATTTTATGGAAGTAGTCAAGTATACCTCTGTCGCCTCCCGCCACCATTACCAGATCTACTTCCTTTGCATTACGATAGTCATCATCATCCTTCATTATCTGGGTCTTGACAGTCAGTGATTCAAGCGTCTTTTTCACTTTGGAAAGAAGCGCTCCGTCTCGCATATCGATGCCTGAAAGCGCAACTTTCATTGTTATTATACTATATTTTGTTGTGTCAGAGCCGAATTTAAAGCTAAGAAAGATGCTGAAATCCAATAGCATTGTAAAAATAGGAGGCAGTCTGTTCTATTTTAGACATTGAGGGAATTTTGGCGACGCCCACTTCCCTTGTTTCAAGAGCTGCCTTAACCGCGCCAGCGCCAAAGCAGATCGCCCATATTGGATCCTTTTCCTTCATATACGCGCATGAAAACGATGCACATAGTATGTCACCTACGCCCGTAGAGTCCACCGTATCAATGTCATGCACGCTCAGCCAGTAGTGCATTTTCTCGTGAAGTAGATGAACAATACCATGCTCTGTATAGATAACAAATTCTATGCCATGTGACTGCAACGTCTTCATACCACTTAATCCTAGTAGGCCCCCTGTGAGTGCTGCCATTTCCTGACTATCGACCTTTATTGCATCTGTGCCTGATAGATCTAATTCCAACCTTTCTTTCAATGTCACATAGCCTTTATAGTCGACTAGGCGCAAGTAGCCTTGGGGATCGAGCATGACGAAATTTTTTTTACCTCTGTTCTGCTTTATTGCAGCAAGCACATCTTGTGGCAATTCATCGATTACAGGGCTAGCCAACCAGCAGTCGACCTTCATGTCTTCAATGTCGTTGACGGTGAGCGGTTTGCACTTGTCACTTAGTAATAGCTGTCGCGAGTCTCCTTGTGAAATGATCTGAAACTTAGTGGTCGGCGCATCTACCACCACCCTGTCGCTCAATATTATGTTATTGTCCTGCAGTATATTGTAGAATTTTTTTGGAAGATCGTCGCCCACTTTTGTAACGAGGCTGACATCAAACCCAAA
>DASUUX010000071.1:0-5944 GCA_036373855.1 Nitrososphaera sp. | reverse complement strand
CCTCTTCCAGAAGATAAACAATGAAATCGCTGCTATCGCAGCTAGCACACCTGCAACGACTGCAAAACCACCTGGTATGTATGAGACATTTTCTAAATTAAAACCACTCATACTAAATACTCCTGTTACAAATGAAAGGGGAAGCAATACGGTTCATCCCTTGTGGTCGCACTCAATGCAGTATCGCTCAAGCGCGTGAAGGTGAAGGAACCTGTTCCGACGTCGGAAGAGGCTCCACCTGAACAAACATTACCAGAAGAGGCCACATCTGAGCAGCATATACACTAGGGAGCATAGTCTCCATGCAGATGAGCCTTTTATACAACCTCCTCTGAAAGCTCCTGCTCCTTTTTATGCACAGCTATTCGTATGGCATTAATGGCATCTATATTGCAGGAAATGCTCTTTATGCCATATTTTACCAAAATCTTGGCCATCTCTGGGTCGCTCCCACTTTCGCCACAGATGGAGGTCTCCACTCCGTAGCGATTACAGACATCTATTACCTCCTTCATGGAGCGCAAAACTGCAGGGTGGAAGGTGGAAGAGAGGTTCGCTAACCTTTCGCTGCCTCTATCAATGCCCAAAGTCAGCTGAGTCAGGTCATTTGTTCCGAAACTGGCAAACGCAATACCTTCCCTGCAGAGGTCTTCGATAATCAACACAGAAGCGGGTGTCTCTACCATTATGCCGAGTTTTATTGTATCAGGTAAAGCAACCCTGCTGGCAATCTTCTTGGCTTTCTGCACCTCTTCAACAGAAATCACAAAGGGAAGCATTACCTGCAGGTTGGTCAGACCTTCCTCATGCATCCTCTTTATAGCCTGGAATTCCGACTTTAACAATTCAGGCTCGTCTAGGCTTCTACGTATTCCATGCCAGCCAAGCATCGGATTTGCTTCCTGTGGCTCGTCCTCACCCCCTTTCAGATTCCTGAACTCGTCTGAGCGCGCATCCAGGGTTCTTACCCAGACTGGTTTTGGATTGAAGACTTCTGCGATCGGTCTTATCCCGTCAATCAGGATCTTTATGTATTCCTCTTGTCTGCCTTCTCTCACGAGTTTGGATGGATGCACGCCAAACTGTGTAATCAAATGCTCTATTCTTAGCAAGCCTACACCGTCGGTCTTTGGCGCTATTTCATTCAACCTTTGCGCAAAGGCAAGGTTCACCTTCATCTTTGTCTTTGTCGTTCCAGCTGGAATTTCTGCAGCTGCTTCAACAGCCTTGTCCACATCTATTCTCCCATCATAAACAAAGCCATTGTATGCGTCAACCGTGACTTCTTGGCCGTCTCTCAAAACTGTCGTAGCTTGTTGAGTGCCAACGATAGCAGGAATGCCCATCTCTCTCGAAACGATTGCAGCGTGGGAAGTTCTTCCACCCAAGTCAGTTATTATAGCAGCCGACCTGCTCATTGCAGGAACAAGGTCGGGCGAAGTCATGGTAGTCACAATAATGTCGCCTTTGTTGATTTTGGCAATGTCGTCTCTGCCCAAAATAATTCTCACCTTTCCGTTGGCTGCACCGGGAGAGGCTCCAACTCCCTTTAGGAGCCGGCTGCCCTCGATTTCGATCTTCTTTGTCTTTGCTTTCGTGGTAATCGCACGCGTCTGCACGATTGCTATCTTGTCTTTCTCTATTGCAAACTCGATATCTTGTGGGTGACCGTAGTGGCGCTCAAGGTTCAAACCAAATTCTGCAAGCTTCAGAATCTCTTCCTCGGTCAGCACTTGCGCATTAGCCTTGCCTTGTGGCACATCAAGCTCGACCGTGGTGTTAGAGGCGTGATCACGTACCCGCATCCTTGTCTTATTGGAAACCTGTACATCAATAATTTCACCATTCTTGTTGACCTTATACGAGTCAGGCGAGACCTCTCCTCCGACTATGCTTTCTCCCAGGCCCCACGTCGCTTCAATCAGAAGTACGTTTTCACCGGTGGTAGGATCGACTGTGAACATGACGCCAGACTTTTCCGCTTCAATCATCTTTTGGACAATCACCGAAATACTTGATTTTGCAAAGCCGTGTTTTGCCCTGTAGAAAATTGCACGTGGTTCAAATAGTGAAGCCCAGCACTTTTTGATCGATTCTACCAATTCATCTGAGCCCTTCACGTTAAGAAAACTGGCCTGCTGTCCTGCAAAGGAAGCCGTTGGCAAATCTTCAGCGGTGGCTGAACTCCTGACTGCAACCGATGAGAAATCGCTGCTGCCAGAAAAGCCCGGATCCGACAGGTTCTTGTAGGCCTCGTCAACTTTCAACCTGACCTCAGAAGGCATTTCGTAGGAAAGAATCATTGCCTTTATTTCCTTTGAAGCGTCCAGAAGCTTTGCAGTATCGTCGACGTTGATGCTGCTGACAATTAGCCTTATTTTGTCGCCAAGGTCATGCATTTGCATCAGAAGGTCGAATGAGGCAGTAGTTACCGCAAAGCCTGCAGGTACCGGGATGCCTATTTTGATCATTTCCCCAAGATTTGCTCCCTTCCCGCCAGCAATTCTTAGATCTCCCCTCCCTATTTGATCGAGCCTGACAACATGGTCCACAGAATGTCAATATATCTGCAACATATAGAATTTACGATTCTTGGTACAAGTATCTAATTAACGCATATCCAAGTTCGGGATTTGGCATAGCTTGCCGATTTCTTAGCGACCATTGGCATGTCCATCTGAACGACTCCTGCCGATCTGAGAAGGTCCACCTTTCCAATAAGGTCCCTGCAGAATATGGCCCCTTGATTCAGAAGCCGGCGTTTCTGAGAGTTGTTCAGGCTGGTCAAACAGGTAAGGGGGCGAAGACCAGATATTTCTGTAAGACTCTGCAAACTATCCTTCTCAGGATGGCTCCATCCAATTGTCTTAATGTCCACGCAAGCTGCGTAGCGAATAGCTTCCTAAGTCAGCTTTGTGTTGGTCACAAGCCGCGCTTCATGGAACTTCTGTCCACGAGCGGGTTGTGCCCTCCATTTTCTCTCTATATCTTCAAAGCGTGCCTGCAACGGTGGTACCACCTATCTACGAAATTTGACATAGAGACTCAAAGTACAAGAAAGGTATGCGGCTCTATCCATCATGTCAGTTGGAGAAGGACTGAGTTACAGCTTCTTTACCTTGACTAAATAGTCAAGTTGCAGTGCCACTCTATTACTAAACTACTACTACTACTACCACTCTGCAACAAGTGAGTAATTGAAGCCATGGATACAGCAGTAGAACAACAAGAAGAAGAGGTAATAGCAGAACAACAACAACAACAAAGAGACAATAATAATAATAATAATAAAAAAGATAGCATGAGCGATGGATTTTGGACTGGGGATGGAGAAGACGACGAGGAAGATCTGCTGCTGCTTCTACGGCTCTGGCGGTGGCGATGACCACAATTACTACTACTAATGCAAGAATGTGACTCCAAGATGCTATTTCCTGTGAAAGGAGGGCAGATGTGGCTGCTGATAATAATTAGGAGCTAGACTAGAAGAAAGTAAGAGAAGAAAAGCGGTTTCAATGCGTCCATTAAATTTAATCGCCTCGTAGAAGAGATCTAATTTACCCTGGCTTGTATAGCAAACGCTATGAATAATAAACCTCCCCTTGGGGCGTAATACATTTTATATTATTAACGATAGGGCACCTATGAATAAAACTGAATCGACAATAGAAATAGAGACTACTGGAAGTTACGTCCAGCTCTACATCTACCGGGTACCGAAAAAGAATCATGACGCCATGGTGCAACTCGACAAGCAGATCATGCCATGGTTCAACAAACATGGGGGAAGTATGGAATTCTTCCAGCTCAGTAATAGCGAGACCATAGAAGGTTTGGAGAGCATTGCAAAGACCCTTTCCATTGCCGAAGATGATGAGGAAGAAGTCTGGGTCGAACTAAATCACTTTAGAGACCGAAAACACTTTGATGACATCTTCGCAAAGATGTTGCAAGACGAAAATGCAGCTCCACTTTTCAAACAGTTTGAGAATCTAATCAGCCAAGGAAAGAGCAGGATGATCACAGGCGGGTTTAGCCGGCTTAAGGTGTAGGAGTCGTAGTAATAGTAGCTTCAGCTTGTGATAACAATGCGGGGGTTCCCCTTCTTTTTTCTTTCTTTAGCCAACAACAATAACCTTTCAACTTTAACCTCTATCTGCTCAACTGCAGGATGCATTCGGTTATCTCTTTGAAATTATCAAGAAGTATAGACGTAAGATTTGGATGGAGTCTCTCACATACTGAACAGAATTAGAGCAGGAAGAAATGTAGAATCTAGGTAGGTCAAACATCCCGTCAAACTTCTTCATATCTGACTTGTCAAGAACATTACGAAATGGCTTCGATTCAGCTTCTTCCATGTCAAGCTCAATTCTAAATGATGATGGTATTGTCATACCCATGTCTCTGAAGGCGCCACTACTATTGCCGCAATGTGATATCAAACTTTAAGTCCTACGAACTCGTATGATAAGACATATAAACAATGGATATGTCTTCTGCCTGCGGTGGATGTGGTAGGAAAACGCAAGACTATCCAATTTACTGTTACATGTGTGATGATTACTATTGCTCAGAAAATTGTCATCTTAAAAAGCATTCTAGACCATGGCAGAAGTTTTAGCGATCGCGCCTCATTCTACCTGAAGAATACCTTGCCAATATTCTTGAAAAGTACAGGTTTGAATTCGCTATCTTTGAAGATACCAGTCGTACAGATTAATTCTGATTGACCTGTCTTTTAATTTCGATTTGGGATTAGAAAAAATCCGTTCCACTGTATATACCTGTCATTATTATTTCAGCACTTTGGCACATAGCGGCTTCTTTGTATGCTACTATTTCTTTCGATGTTGTGTGGTATAAGAACCCCTGTAATTAGCGGGTTCGGTGGAACCCAGAACGATATCGGTTCCTTTAGTAGATTCCAAGAATAATAGGGAGCTGGTGAGCTTAGAAGTTTTAGCTTACCGCATTGAATGTTGCTGGTGGCTGCTGTTATTGTTGCTGATACTACCATTGTCTGTACCACCGCTACTGTCATATCCTCTCATCGTGTTATACATTTGAATCTGCTCCATAATCAAGATCTGTACTGTGTCCAAGTGAGCAGATAAATGAACAAATCTAAGTTGTCCATACAGGTTCGCACTCTTGTCAAGCATCAACTTTAATTTTTCTTCAGTTATTGTCTTGTTAGCAAACGCTCTATCCATATCCTGCTCGATAGCGATAATTGCCGCTCCTATACTCTTTGCCTTACTAGACATATTCTGATATATCAGCTCGATTTCCATTCTTTGCCTGTCAGTCAATTGAAGCTCCGATGCCATGTCCAAAACATGGCGAGGACCGGGATAACCATTTAGTTCTGCCAGCTTTGCCATCCCACCAAAAGCTTCACCCGTGCCATTTTGAAGCGATTGAATATCATTATCTGAAAGTGATTTTATATCCCCCAGTTCCTGTCCTGCATAAGGGGAAGTTTGAGAAGAACTAGTATCTGAAGAAGATATACCGTCAGCAATATCATCATTGAAGTGGTTCCCTACTACATGCTGCTCAGCGATTCCGGTAGTTACATTCGTACTGCCATATATCAAACTAAACGTAAAAGATACTCCAGAAGCGAGAATTGTAACTACGACTACCGCAGCTAATCCAACTTGACGCATAGTAACCATTGTGGGTTTGCTATAACAAGACAACTATAATAATTAGATAGTGAAATCAGCGTTAGTAACTGAAAGAAGTATCAGTAGGTAGGAAAAGCCAGACAGGAGGAATATATGTACCTACTAGTGTTTTGTCCGACAACTACTCAAAGTGAGCCTAATTTAATGCCGAAGCTTTCAGATGAGAGTCGAATTAATCTTTATTCTTGCTTTCTTGCAAGTATGCTATTATTATCTTGTATCTTTACTTCATATTTTGAAACTGCTTG
>DASUUX010000070.1:0-8343 GCA_036373855.1 Nitrososphaera sp. | reverse complement strand
CTGTTTGATGATGTCTGCTAGGTTTTCAAGTTCTTCGTCATCGTTAAATTCTTTTTTCTTTTGTTTTGGCTCTATCCCAAGCGAGTTAAGTTCATTCTGCCAATAGCCCTTCTTGGCTTGCTGTTGTGGTGGTTGTTCTTTTTTCTTTGAAAGTATTGGCACGATATAGGACTCACTCCGGCTGCAGCCTCCACCAAATACCATTTAACAAGTACTGAACTGAATACTGGCATTGATGTTCTTTTTTCTTCTACGAATGCAAAAAACACTAAATGAATGAAGCAATTTATTGAAGCGTCCTAATTACTGTGGAACTCATCTGCTTTGATAAGATATATTTTTGAAGGAATGCAAAAAAAGGCTGATATCGGTTCCACAAAAAGGTTCAGAATTAGTAGGAGTCAAGCTAGCTAAAAAGTTTTCTGCACCTTAGAGCCTTGTTTAAAAACTTAGGAATATGTCGCATCCTAGCGCTCTTTCATCTGAGTGTGAAACAGATGACGCGTGGCTATAGAGTTAAGTGATAATACTTCCTACCAGAGAAGTGCAAGACGACAAATTAAACAATAAAGGTCATACCTTTAAATTCTTAATATACCAACCAGGTGATAACGATGATTAAGTCTGAGGTAAGGAGAATTCTCGATATCGTTGCAGACTTATAGCAGAATGACCTTAAGAAGGATGTCCTTGAGACTGAGATAATTTCACATAGCGGACTTCCAGATGAGGAGGTAAGGAATTACCTAAATGAATTAGAGTGGCTGAATTTAGTTAAAGAAGCTCTGCCTAGACCAAGCCACGCAGAGTTTAGATTATGGAATTTAACAGAAAAAGGATTGCAGGACAGATCTCGTCAGGACCACACATACTCGCAATTTTGGGTAACTCTCCTACAGCGAAATAAAGCACCCCACCCACAAGAATGGCCAACGTATGGAGGGTTTGATTTTAACCCACAATAGATAAAAGAACTTTATCGGACATTAAAAAGCAGTTAAACTATGAGGAATTGCATATGCCCAATTTCGAAGGATTTAAGAACTGAAGAGACATAGTCATGAATAAATGGGTAGCAGTGAGTATTGTTTATGGAATATGCACATCCTGAAGTTTTAGTCGACATAAAATGGGTTATGGATCACCTGAATGATCCAAAAGTCCGAATTGCCGAGGTTAATTATGATCCAAATTCAAACTACATGATTGCCCACATACCCGGTGCTGTTCTTATCGATTGGAGCAACGATATCAGTGACCCTCTGAGCAAAAATATACTCTCTAAGGAGGCATGTGAGGAATTGTTGCAAAGAATAGGTGTTAACAATGATACCACATTGATTCTGTATAGCGATTTTGGCAACTTGTTTGCAACATTTGCCTTCTGGGTTTTCAAATACTACGGCTTTCAAGATGTTCGACTGATTAACGGCGGAAGAAGGAAATGGCTAGAGGAGGGATTGCCCATTACGACTGAGATTCCAAACTACTCGAGGGGAAATTTCAAGGCATCCGAACCAGATGAAAGCAACAGAGTGTTAATGCCCTATGTGAGAGAAGTACTTGGGTCCCATGATAAAGTTCTTGTAGACGTCAGAAGTCCAAAAGAGTATACTGGAGAGATTGCTGCTCCACCAGAATATCCTACGGAGCGTGCGATGCGTGGCGGTCACATACCCGGAGCTGTGAATATACCGTGGGACAGAACGCTAAATCGAGATGGTACATTCAAGTCTGCCGATGAACTAAAAAAACTCTTCGAGTCGACAGGTATCACCTCCAATAAGGAGGTAATAACCTATTGCAGGATTGGAGAAAGGTCGTCACAGATGTGGTTTGTGCTCAAGTATTTGCTTGGCTATCCTAACGCAAAGAGCTATGATGGCTCATGGATGGAGTGGGGAAATGTCATTGGCAATCCGATCGAAAAATAGTATAGGAGAGCTCAAAGAAAGACAGAATGAAGTTGCTTCCTCTCCAAGTTGCTACATAAACCATGATGGTGGAACATTTGCAAAATAATATAGGTAATGATGATAAACACCAAAGGCAAAATCCTATAGGCGGCGAGAGCTTAAGTGATATGACAAGTACTTTGCAACATGACCTATCTTCTCCTCCTCAAACAGTCGACATCCAAACCATTATCGGTGAAACCCAGGAAAGAGTTCGAAGGACGATCAAGACCGGCACGTTTTTTTCATCAGAGTTCTGATGAATTATTAAGAGAACACCTCCAATCAAAACTCAAGTTAATTGTGCTTTATGTGGATCTAGTTGGCTCTACAATGATGACAAGGTCTCTTCCAGTGGCCCAGCTAGCATTAATGGTGCAGACATTCACACAAGAAATGTCATTTACGGTATCATGGTTAAACGGTTCTGTCCTAAAATATGTTGGCGACGCAATAATAGCCTACTTTCCGGATGATGCCAATTATGATGGTGGATATAATGCAGCAATCAATTGTTCACATGCGATGATACAAGTACTAGAGAAGGGTATAAACTCCATATTCAGAGAGCATGGTTATGAAAGGCTACAAGCAAAGATAGGTATAGAGAGCGGCGAGCATTCTGTTATCCAATACATACTGGGAAACAAATCATACGTTGATATTTTAGGCTACGGCATAAGTATGGCGGCAAAGCTATCTACACTTGCACGGCCCAATCAAGTAGTGATTAGCCATGCAATTTATTTTGGCATGCATCCTTCATTTAGGAAAAAGTTCATCCAAATGGAGTTAGATCCAGGAATGTGGAAGTACATACACGAAAAGTTCCAGCCTGGGGTATGGAGATCCTTGCCTTTGGAGGACGGTGAGTAAAACAATGTTCTTCATACTTGGGATGCTCTCTCCAAACTGACCTCCTAGTCCTTCTTATAGAGCTTGAGCGGGCTTTGGGTCTGGTTTGTCTGCGGGTGGTTTTGGGTGAGGTAACCTTTTAACTGAGAAGAACATGCTTGCTATGAGCATTACGCAAAGGAAAAAATGGTGGCTGCTCAGATACAAGGGCCATCCACCAATTGAATTAATCAGTGTTCTTTGATCCCTGCAACAGTTCGTAAAGGAACCATTTCCGACGCTTTGTCTTGTCCAGAATGTCTTGTAGCTGGTTGCTAGTAGGAGAATCTCGATTCTTATCGCATACCCTGATTGCATCAAGTATCATCTTCGCTATATGGCTGTTGTCTTCCATCAAGATCCGAACCATATGTCCGGCCGGCACCACTGAGCTATTGTCGTCTTCTATGCTATGCTTTATACCCTATCAGCAAAGCCATCTCAAGCCATTTCCAATAGCAATCTACATCTACAAAAGCTATATCTCTAAGCCAACCTAGTTGTGTCTCCATAGGCAGTAACCTATTAGCTCTATCCTCTTTCTTTGGTGTATAACCAATAGCATTTAGAAAGCGAACATGAAGTTCTACAGACGGCGATGCTACATGTTCAAGGTTGCAAAAAACTCCTGTTGGATTGAGTATATCATAAATTTCCTCATAGAGAACGCTTGCGCTCATGTTTTAAGTGATGAATGGCAAAACTTGATACAACAGCGTCAAAATAGTCTAGATCTGGTAATGGCAAGCTAAGATCGTGTTCTATAACCTTAACCTTTGAATCATAAGCAAAGTGATCTCTTGCAGCTTTTAGCATAGTTGGAGATATATCTAAGGCTACTGCTTCGATATCTGGTCTATTTGTCTTTATTAATTTGATTAGTCGTCCATCCCCTGTACCAAGATCCAGTATTCGATTTGCCTCTTTAGGAATATGATCAATTAAAACGGCTTCACCTTCAGTACGATGTGGAAGATTATCAGCTACATTCAGATACGCTAAAGCATTCTGGGCATTAGACCATTCCTTTGCAGATTGGCTCATTGTTATTATTTACAAATAACAATAACCTAATTTGGTGTTCAAATACTTTTCTTATTTCTTCAATTGTTGGTATCTCTCATCAGCATACCACGGATGACGGTCAAAGCAGAGGGTAGTCAAGGAAGAATAAAAAAAGGTGTATCAGCCTAGCCTAGCCAGTAGTTCCCTGGTTTACAACTTTGAGACATTGCGATTTCTATGTCTACTATTCCATTCCTTACTGTGGTATAAGAACCCGTGTAATTAGCGGGTTCGGTGGAACCCAGAACGATATCGGTTCGTTAAGTGGATTCTTTCTAATTTTGAATAGAACCTCTTAGCTTTAAAGTTTTCCTGTTTGTATGAATCGGCTATACATGTAAAGGAGTATCAACAGGCTGTACGCAAAGCTGCCTTCATGGTTGTTGAAGATGATGCCACTCCTTGAGAGCATTGCTATTAAAAATGGCGGATTTCAAGGCGCTGTAATGTTCATAGCTTTTTCCAAATCTTATTTTATATTATAGAAGGCAGAGCGACCAGAGAGAAATTGATGTATTGACTATCGCCAATTTCGTTCTTGTCCCGGTCAACCTTCTCAATAATGGAAAAAAGACCGTAACAACTAGAAGCATCTAATCTAGAAACGAGGAACACACAAATTCGGTTATCTGCTGCTTGCCAGCTTTATAACAATCAAGAATTAATCAATTTATTATTATTATTATGCAGTACCATGACTCTTCTTAACCTTCTCTTTCTGAAGCTCGGCTTGAACTCGCTCTATGTAATTTTTCATTTGCTCATATGACTCTTCCAACTCTTGAGTTCTTCTTTTTACTTCTCTTGTTAGAATAATATTCCATTTCTTAAGTAATATGACTAGGACTGCAATTGCAACAGTGCTAGCGACGACAATAATTGGAAGTACTTTTACTTGTTGTATGGAGAGTACCTCATCGATCTTTGCATAGATTTCCGAAGTTGGCGTCACTATCTGAATGAAAAATTCAGGACTACCATTGATAAAAATTGGATACTGAGTAGTTAATGTTTCACCTTTTCCATAGTCATAAACTCCATAGCCAGATTTACCCGATAATAGATCGCGGGTTAGATCATTCAAAATTTCGTTGTGATTCACAAACTGCTGGACATCTTCTCCAAAAAAGTCTGCTCCTACGAGGCTAATGTTCGCACCAGCAGCCAATATAGTCCCCTTTTTGTCGAACGCTACTAAGAACTGGGT
This sequence comes from Nitrososphaera sp., assembly GCA_036373855.1. Lineage (GTDB taxonomy): Archaea > Thermoproteota > Nitrososphaeria > Nitrososphaerales > Nitrososphaeraceae > Nitrososphaera. The sequence continues at coordinate 3,222 of DASUUX010000070.1, read as the reverse complement.
ATCGATGCGCTCGACATTACCGTAATGTGAAAAAAATGGAATAGTGGGTATTGAGGTAACTATCATTCCAAAATATTCCCCAGTTTCTCTACTTATTATCGGATATGTAATGAATTCCCTGTAAATGCCTAGCCTTTGAAAATATGCGGAGAAGACCGGAATATGAGAGCTTCTCGTCTCTTTTACCCAGCTTCTAAACGAGAAATCCTCGCCAAGAACAAATTCAGAGGGTTTTGAAGATAGACTTGCGACCATGATGTCATCATTATCCAAAACAAAGAGACTATCTATGGTTAGATTAGAATTGGCATAGGTTTGCTCCAACAGCTTTGTGGTTCTCTCACTTCCTAATTCTCCTTGCTGCAAGTACAGCGAATTTGCCAAACCATTCAACATAAATAGCACCAATGTAACATCGGACTCTATGTGTTGTGCAATCTCCTTTGTTGATTGTAATTGAAGGTCTCTTTGTTGTTCAAAAGTGGTCCTTCTGAGATCTACCTCAATTGCTTTTTGTAGGAAGAACAACAAGCCGTTAGAAGATACAATAATTGAAATTATGAGAACGATTCCTATTTCCTTCTCTCTTCCAAAAAATAGGTTCTTTACCATCCCAGAGCCCTCTCAGACTTAGGGGTTAGGAGAATAATAAGATGATCGGCTTTACAAACTTCTCATAGTGAGTACATCAAAATTGCGGGTAACGGTCAGACCGTACTACTACTCTACATTTACATATTATTGTATTACTGCTTTCATAAAGAGCGGCGTTGCAATGGCGACCACTTCATCCATAAATTAGTACTTGAAGAAATATACATACAATCAAGTGCACTCCTACACCTCCAGACTTAAACTGTGATGACATTGATGCTCGCAACTTTAGAGTACTGTCACCAGATCCACATGGGTTTGGTGGTAATAATGATGGTATAGGATGTGAGAGTCAAATCAATCCACCAGTCGACCCAGGAGAAGACGGTATGAGGATTCTTCAATTCGATTTGCGAACTACAGGGCTTTTTTGAGACAATCTGAGACAAATTTTGCGACATTGACTAATAAAGCAATTCATGACTTTACAGTGATTGACGCCCTTATCGATGATTTTGTTTATCATTGGTGCAAACTGACGATGTTCTGATGGTCCAGGCTCTCTTTTGATTAGTCCTGCCCTTTCTGCTTTGTATATGACGTTTTGAGCGTGTATATGTTGCTCCTGAGCCTATTTCGTCTAAGAGCTTTGAGAGTTGGTATTCCTTCAGGACCTGCGGCGTTGACTATTACATTAAACGGAGCAGGATATGGTTGCCACGTTTGAAGAGGTTTGTGGTCGTCAATGCTTACTCTCCTCCTTCCTCTTTTTCTTCTTTCTTCTCTTCTCTTATGGATTGCAAATCTGACAGCATATCATATAGAAAGTGTGTGGTAATAAAGGGACAACTTTGATACGGGTTAGGTGTAACCCAGAACGATATCGGTTCGTTAAGTGGATTCTTTCTAATTCTCAGTAGAGCCCCTTAGTTTTAAAGTTTGGCGTGAACTTAGAAGAAGTATTATTAGTAATTTTAGTTACATTAAGCTTCAAAATTGTCAACAAGCGTATTTTCAGGATGTCCAGCTGTTATTGTTATTGTGTTTCTATATTGTTTTCCTGTAGCCACCAATTATTTCGATAATCTTATTGCTGATAGCACCTCCACCAGTCATTTCGTAAACCCTGCATTTGGGCAGCAACAGCAATCATCGCTTCCTCAGTTAAATGATGAAGCTCTCCGTGTAGAACCCGTTATAGAAGAAGAATTACTTTTCCCAACGAGTATGGTCTTCATAGATAACGATACCCTCTTGGTTACTCAGAAGAACGATGGAAATGTAATCTCTATAATTAATGGCACCGTTAAGAGCCAGCCAGTAATCAGCGTGGAGGTTAATAATGAAGGTTTGAAGGGTCTCCTTGCAATTGCAGCAATGGAAAAGCCATCATCCTCCAACCATACCAAATTTGTCTTCTTGTACTTTACAGAGTCACTCGGGGGGGATCAGACAAGAAATAGGGTATACAGATATGAATGGAATCAAGAAAATCAAGCATTTGTGAACGGTACTATGATTCTAGACCTTCCTGCAGAGCCAGAATCAATTCATAACGGAGGCAAGCTTGAAGCTGACAAAAATGGCAACCTATATGCAGTCATAGGTGACCTGAACAGGGAGGGTCAACTACAAAATGTCCCAAATGGTCCTGCTGCTGATGATACGTCCGTGATCCTTCGTATAACACAAAATGGATCTAGTGCCAGTGATAACCCCTTTTCTAAAGGCAGTAACGAAAGGATGCAAAAATATTATGCTTATGGGATACGAAATAGCTTTGGGCTGGCAATAGATCCCATAAGTGGGCTTCTTTGGGATACTGAGAATGGACCAGATTCATATGATGAGATGAATATTGTGCTTACGGGATTCAACAGCGGATGGAATCAGATTATGGGACCGATATCTCATTCTACTAGTATAGAGCAAGAGGATCTAGAGGAAGAGCTGATGAATTTTGATGGTTCAAAATATGCTGACCCTATATTTAGCTGGAAAGATCCTGTTGGACTTACAGATCTTGAATTCCTCAATTCAACAGCACTAGGGCTTGAATATGCATACAATCTTTTTGTTGGCGACATTAACAATGGCAATCTATACTATTTTGAATTAAATGATAATCGAACAGGCATTAAACTGGATGATAACGATCTGGAAGAGTTAACAGATCAAGTAGCTGATGATGATCAAGAGCTATCAGAGACTGTATTGGGCAGTGATTTTGAGGATGGTATAACTGATATTGAAACAGGACCAGATGGCTTCCTCTACATATTGACTTTTAATGGCAGCATCTATAGAATAGTGCCTGTAACTGATCGGAACCAGCAGGACTAGAAGGGATCATCACAAGAACCGCCTGCGGGATTGATGAAAGGTTTCGAAACGGTAAGAACTCCTATAGTTAGCGGGTTCGGTGGGACTAGATTCCCGCATGTAAGAGGGTTCGATTCTTTGAGCTTTAAAGATTACTTATTATCGGTGGTGGCAATTGTAGTCTGCTATCATGGCCAATCAATTGACGCAGGACAGCAGAAGTTACGGCCGCTCAGAGAATTTGGGCCTCCAATAGCAGATCTGATACGCCCAATGTCCTATGTAGAAGCTCAGTCAATACTTGAC
>DASUUX010000069.1:0-25563 GCA_036373855.1 Nitrososphaera sp. | reverse complement strand
TAATGCTGCATTGGATCGTGCTCTAATAAAAGAACAGCTATCAACATGACTTTGGACCATGAGAAGAAGCAAGTCAGTCAGGGCCTTTGGCGGGCGGTATGAGAAGACTCTGAGATTGTAACCACTACTATCCATAATGCTTAATGCATTTGCTCACATGAGACATTACCTTAATTGCGTTGGAATGAAGTTGTTGTCGTTTCGCGCCAAAACAAAAAGATCATGGCGCTAGTTGATACCGTACTGGTAGCAATAGGCATTGGTGGTACGATTCAGCTGGATCTCAGGCAGCCAATCTTGCCATGTACGGCGAGCGGGGCATTGATCCAAGTAAGCCATTATTTTTGCACAGTATTCAGTACCATTTACCATGATTGCTGGACTGCTGCTGACGACACTGTCTGGTTTGCTAAGTATACAGAGAGAAGAAGATAAGCGTGTCCAGTTGAGCTATTTGTACAATGCCATGGCAGACTGATGTATGTTTTTTATTTAATATTGTCCAATCAGACATCATGTCTGATACTGGGTTTACATGTCCAAAATGTGATCATTCCTTTCCCACGGCCGAGCAGGTTGCGGAACATCTCAGGAACGAGCATGTAGATGGAACGCAGACCGAATCTACCAAGCGAATGACATAATAATCCTCTATAATGTATTATTCTTCTTCTTATTCGTGTTCTGGCCACTACATATGTATGTGGCCGCTCATAGAAAATACCACAGGAGAAAGTATACTTCTCGCGTTCTATTGATGTAGAAGCACATAACCCTCTGCTGGACACCTCTTTCGTTATCCATCTATGCATCGGTATAATTGCTCTCTGTTGATATTAGCGTAGACATGTGCACAGATTCTAACGCCCCTTACATTTGATCCTGTGACTGGATGTGTAAATGGGTGAGGAAATCTTATCTGACTTTAGAGCCTATTGTTAGTATTAATATAGAACTTTAATATTAAACGACTAGCACAATTTTTGCCTAGGCCTTGATGCCTTTCCTTGGTCTTGCCTTCAGCGTGAAGCCCCAGATCTCTTTTGTCAGAAAAACTAGCTTTGCTTGCTTAACATTGAAATTTCTTACCTTCTATTTCGTTCTTTTTTTGGAACTAATTCATTATTAAAAGACACTCTTCACTGCATTGCATGCTTTTTTAACCACATACGTCATGTTATATTCTCTACTGCATGAGATAGTTGATTCTGGCGGTAGAACCTTCTTGTATAATCCATTAATGCTATTTTATGCCTTATCACTTGGATGATGGGAGACAAAGACAACAAGAAGTCGCTTGGTTCGTCAGTTGCAAGCGACATCAGAGATAAGGAAACCACCAAGGAAACTATGCTAGGGTCAATTTCTAACGAAGAAGAAGAAAAAGGAGCGAGGTGATGGCGGACAGAGAAACTGACAGCAGCAACAGCGTTGAAAGAACAACCATAAAGCCAATTTCGACAAATAAGATGGTAAGATTAAACGATGCGATCATGATCGCAGGTTTTCCCGGACCAGGACTCGTTGGGTCAATGAGCGTGAGCTACATCATAGAACAGCAGAAAATGCACCAGATAGGATATATCGACTCAGACTTCATAGTTCCAGGCGTCATTTACATAGGCGGAAAGTTAAGACATCCATTTCGCATCTATGCAAATGATGAAGGCACAGCATGTGTTCTCGTGTGTGATGCCCCAGTAATTCTATCCGGCATCCGCTCTGTACTAAATGCAGTAGTCATATGGGCCAAAAATAATGGCGTTAGAGAGATCATGGTTTTAGAAGGCATGGCTGCGCCAGGGATCTCGGAAACTGGCAGAAGGCCGTGGGTTCTGTCAAACGATGGGCAATCGGATGATCACGGCTACCTGAGTCGCATCAAAGACAAGAAACCAGAAGCCAGTCCGCCTGCGTTTATTTCTGGAGTATCTGGCGGCCTCTTGGCAGCATGCCTTTCAAACAGAATTCCTTGCACGGCACTCTTGATACCATCAATTACTGGAATTCCGGACCCAGAGGGAGCAGCCATCCTGATTGAAAAAACAAATGAGCTTGCCAACAATCCGTTTAGAATAGATGTGCGTCAGCTAAGGAGTGAAGCGGAAGCGCTCAAGCGCCAGCTGCAGGAGCTGATCAATTCTGTAAAGAGGCAACAACAAGATCAGCAAAAGACGCAGCCGGGCACAGGGACGGGAATGTACAGTTAGCCAGTTATTATAGAATCCTATCCTTTTGTTTCTATTCATGGTAGATGAAGATGACTATATGAAAGTCGACTAAAAGTCCTCTATGAGGAAGAATTTCGTTTTTTTGAACTCGAAAACTAGTAAAAAATTATCTATTTGGAAGAATTCAGCAAATCTTACTTATAACTTGCCGCGTCTAGTTGTTATACCATCAGACAACAGAGGTTTGGCATCAGCAGACGAGGAGACAAATGAAAGAGTTGCAAAAGCAGGATAAGAGTCAAGAGCACGGGAAACATATCTAATTCACTTTTTTGTCTAAGCTTTTTTCGTTATTCCACCATTCTAGCACGGTTGATCTAGTGGCCACTCATCTAGAGTTCTTCTGCCCCATCACCTTCTAAAGAGATCGCGGATATCGACAAAGAACCACGGGAAACAAGATTATAGCCCTTATTATCAAATGAAAGATCAGATCACAGCTACATTTACAGCTATTGAACTATAGGGGCAGAAGGCAAGAGACAGCAAAAGAATCATTTTCATACAGCGAGAGGAGAATCGCTAAAAGGCAATTGCTAGTAGTACATTTTACGAAGTTGTTATTCCTAGTTTGAATTGGTGGCATAATAAGACCAAATAAACTGTTAATTAGTAAAACTTGCCAATATTGAGTGAATTGAACAACTGGCCAACTGTGAATGCTGAAATTAGCATTGCGCCAATTGGTACTTCTGATACAAGCATGAGCAAAGAAATAGCAGCTGCCTACAATGCAATTCGCAATATAAGGAAGCTCAAAAAAGTAACTCTTACTCCAATGAGCACCCAAGTAGAATCAGACGACCTAGACGATATCTTTGAGGCAATACATGCGGCTCATAATTCTGCCAAATCAGTTGGAGCCAAGCGCGTGATCTCTACAATAAGGATCGACGAAAGGCTGGATAAGCCAAACACTCTGGATGAGAAGGTCCAGTCTGTGAAGACAAAAATGAGTTGAGAACAACCACATAAGTGCAGTCGAGCCAACATCACAGAGACAAAATATTTCTATGCGTGTAGTGGCTATCAGTTAGGCCGAACAATACATGTACACAGGCTCAACAAAAAGCATGTTGCTGAAGTAGGCTAGAATCTGGCACGCTTAGGCAGTACCTTATAGGTCCAATAGGAGTTGAATATCTTGTACAGGAGAAAAATGGGAGACCTGTTGGCGATAGATAGAGACCTGACGTGCAGCATAGCCTGAATTTTGCCTACTGTAGTTTGTTTTCCCTTACTTCCTTTACTAGATGTTCGCGCAGCATTTTTAGGTGCTTTTGTTCGTCTTCCTTCATAGTGCTCCACAGCTTGACAAGCTCAGGCTTGTTGTCTTTCTCTGCATCGCGAATGTATTTCTCAACAGAAGAATACAGAAAATCGGCCTTCTTTTCAATCTGAGTTATCACATTGAATGTCGAATCTTCGAGTAGGGCAGCTTCTTTTGTTGCTCCTTCTGTCATGCCCAATATGCGTCGCAAAGACTAAAAAGAGTTACAGGACTTGCTTTGCAATTTGGAGTGCACCTCTCACGGTATGCTCCTCAGCTTCAAAGCATTCAATGCCCCGGTCCCTCAGCGCCTTACTAGTAAAGGGTCCTATCGAAACCACCTTGGTAATGCTATCCAGCTGTAACTCATCTTTGTACACCTTGTCCATTATTTCAAAGAATGATTTAACATTTGAGGCGCTAGTAAAAATAACGGCATCCACCCTTTTTTGCAACAATAAATCAGAAAATTCCTTCCATATGGGCTCGACCGCCCTTGTGCGCACGGTGTAGAGGAGAATTTCGTCAACATCCATCCCAAGTCGGATCAAGGCCTCGGTGGCAAAGTTGTTTGCAGCACCGCTTCGAGGGATGATTATCTTTTTCCCTGCCGGCTCTATCCCCGACATGAGGTCAACGAGTCCAAATGAAGAGAATTTTTCTAGTACTAGTCCGACTTTTATGCCATGCTCTTCAAGGCTCTGCTTTGTCTTTGGGCCTACTGCAATTACCGTTGTAGATTTCAGAACTGGTGCTATCTTGTCGCGAGCAAGGTCAAACAGGATGTTTACTGCCTGCTGGCTCATGAACGCGCAATAATAATGCTTTTTCTTACGGAGTTTGTCAATGAACTCCTCTGCAACTTCTGGACCCTGTGGCACTATCTCTATCGCGGGAAGCGCTATCGCCCTCCCCCCTTGCTCCCTTACCAGCTGCACAAATTCTTTTGCGTCGCGCTCACTTCGAGTTATTGCAAGGATTTTGTTTTTTAATCCAGGCATTTCTGTCACTTTCTCTTGAACCAGTCGAGCTTATCACTCAGTTCGGCGACCCTTCCTATCACGATTACTGCAGGGGGCTTGACATCGGCTTTTTTTGTAAGCTTTGCAATGGTGCCAAGCGTACCCTTGACAATTCTCTGCTTATCAGTTGTGCCACTTGCAACAATTGCAACCTTGATGCTCTCTTTCATCCCAGCCTTTATCAAATTGCGTGAAATCTGATCCAGCTCAGCAATACCCATCAATACGACTATAGTGTCGACCGCACCGGCAAGCTTGTCCCATCTGACCACCAGCTTGTCTTTTTTCACATCTTCGTGCCCGGTGACTATGGCAACCGAAGAGGAGTACCGACGGTGGGTAAGTGGAATGCCGGCGTAAGCTGGCGAGGCAATGGATGAAGTAATGCCGGGCACTATTTCAAACTCGATCCCGTGTTTGATAAGGTATTCAGCTTCCTCTGCCCCCCGCCCAAAGATGAAAGGGTCTCCACCTTTGAGCCGTAGTACGGTCTTTCCCTTTTTCGTGTATTTCACCATAAGATCATTTGTCCTGTCTTGATGTGTGGTCGGGTCGCCAACCATTCTACCAACATAGGTTTTCTCTGATCCTGCAGGTATCTGGTCGATTATCTCCTTGCCCACCAGCCGGTCATACAGTACAATATCGCAGGTCTTCAAAAGTTCCATTGCCCGCAGCGTCATCAGCTTGGGATCGCCTGGACCGGCTCCGCAGATAAACACCTTACCCTTTTTCATAGTTTCTTGTTCCACTCGTCTACTGCTCTGCGCCAACCTACTGCCAGATCCATTGCTCCCTGCTTTACCAACGTGTTTGCTACAGTGGAGCCCAGCTCTTCTGGATTGTTTGCTCTGCCTACCTTTTTGACGTGGATGCTCTGCTTGCCATCTGCAGAAAACACGCTTGTATAAAGTGTTATCTTGTCATCATTGGTTATTGCCACTGCTCCAAGTGGGAACCTACAGCCCCCTTCTACCTTTCTTATCAGTGCTCTTTCTGCAAGCACTGCTATGCGCGAACGGCGATCCTCTATCTGCTGGAGCATGCCAGCAAGGGTAGTGTGATCACGCCTGCACACGATGGCTATAGCCCCCTGACCTGGCGCTGGTACAAAATCTTTGATGCTAAAACGCTCGACAATAACATCCTTCATACCTATTCTGACAAGGCCAGCCTCTGCTAGAACAACTGCATCGTACTCGCCACTTATCACCTTTTTCACTCTTGTTTCGACATTACCCCTTATCGGTCTGACATTGAGATCTGACCTAGTTTTTGTTAGCTGTACAGCCCGCCGGAGGCTGCTCGTGCCAACGACTGAGCCAGGCACTAGATCTTTCAGTTTTTGTCCATTGTCGGTGACAAGCACGTCGTTGGGGCTCGCCCTCTTGGGAACGCATGCCACCGAAAGATCATCGGATAGATCAGATGGGATATCCTTGAGGCTATGGACTGCAAAGTCAACCTCGCCTTGCTTGACTGCTTCGTTCACTTCTTTTTCAAAGATTCCCTTTTCGTCTAGTGTAAAGAGGGGCCTCTTATCAACATCACCCTTGGTGCTTATCGGGATTACTTCAAATCGTACTTGGGGGTGAGCTTTACGTAAGGCGACAAGTGCTATCTCTGTCTGTGCTATTGCAAGTCTACTACCTCTGGTTCCGACTCGTATTGTCTTCATCATTTCTTTATCTCACGAAATGCCTTGCCGTATGCCTCTATTGTCTTGTCCACGTCGTCTTCGGTGTGTGCGTACGATACAAAGCAAGTTTCAAACTGTGAAGGAGGGATGAAGATGTCCTGCTTTAGCAACTCGTCAAACAATTTGCGAAACATTATTGCGTTTGCCTTCTTGGCACCAGCTTCATCCTTTACCCTTCCGCTAGTAAAAAATAGCTGGAACATTGAGCCTATTGAATTGACAGTGCAGTCAAGCTGCGCTCTAGCCAGCATATCTTTGATGCCACCAACAATGCTATCACATGTTTTGGCGATCTTGGGATATATCGCATTTTTGGCTTCAGTCAATGTTTCCAATGTAGCAATGCCTGCTGCTACAGACACAGGATTGCCAGCAAATGTACTTGCCTGATAGACGCCACCTGCAGGTGCGAGCTTGTCCATTATCTCTTTCTTACCTGCGATTGCAGCTATTGGCAGGCCATTACCAAGCGCCTTTGCAAAAGTGACGAGGTCTGGCTTGAGTCCAAAGAACTCACTGGCGCCGCCAAGAGCAAGACGGAAGCCAGTGACCACTTCATCAAATATCAGGATAATATCGTTCTGCTCGGTTATTTTCCTTACTTCGTTAAGGTATCCCTTTTCTGGCAACACAAGCCCAATGTTTGCAAGCACAGGTTCCATTATGACACATGCAGTGTTACGGTTCTTTTCAATTGCGCGCTCAAGCTCAGTCGGCATGTTGTACGGCACAACTTTCGTGTGAGCTGACGCCTCTTCAAGTATTCCCTCTGATGCAGGCATGCTAGCCATGCCTGATCCCGCCTTGACAAGAACATAATCATACGCACCATGGTATCCACCTTCAAACTTAATCACCCCTTTTCTCTTTGTAAAAGCGCGGGCAAGCCTGATCGCATGCATTGTGGCTTCAGAGCCGGTATTGACAAGACGCACCATTTCTCCGCACGGCACAACCCGGCATATCATTTCCGCCAGCTTGATCTCGCCTTCTGTAGGCACGCAAAAGAGTGTCCCGTTATCAAGTTGGGACCGGACAGCTTCAATTACTGAAGAATAGCCATGTCCAAGAACCATCGCTCCATAGCCCATACAGTAGTCAAGGTAGATCTGATGATCTGCAGTAGTGAGCTTGCTTCCGAGCGCAGAGGTCGCAAAGAAAGGATAAGGCTCGTAAAAGCGCACCGGACTGTTAACCCCGCCGGGCAAGATTTTTTTTGCCTTGGCAAAGAGCTGATCAGATTTCAATCATATGTAGATCTCTACCAAGAGCTATAATAATTGTAATGCTAATTAACCGCAAATTGTAAGAAAACTGCATTGGGGACATTTTCCAGCATTATGGACGACCTGCATCTTAATATCAGACGCAACCGTGACGCTCTTGCCGTAGCAATAAAGAGAAGTCCTAATATTGCTTATCAGAAGGTAAATGAGCTTGCACAATTTGTCGGATCGCACTATAGCGTCGATCTACAACTGCACTTTCCAATACCAGGTAAGATCTCTGATCTTGACTCATATGGTACTGAGAATATTAGCCTAGTAGTTGACAAATTTCGCAGGGTCTTTCCTGTGCCAAGAGAGACTGTGAAACAAAAGGCAGTCGAACTTATAGGCAACGATGCTAAGCCAAAGGATGCCTACACGTATGAAGGTAAAGAGGGTGCCAAGGTAATAATCATACCCAAAGGCAGTATTGAAGTCCTACCCGGCTCGATGCATTTTTGGTGCAAGATTGATGGGAGGATCAGGTCGTACGGTGACTGGATGATCGAAAATGTCTATTTTCCAAAGAAGTCTTAAGCTATTTACAGCGAGTTGCCTATAGCTGCTGACATCACTCCAGACACATTTGCGAGCTCATATTGGTACAACAGCTTGTCTTCTGCGTCATATACCTCTGCCTTGACTGGTAGCGGCATGTCACGAACGACCCAGATTTTGCTCGTCTGTTCTGCGAGCTTGTAACTGAGTACGAACGAGTCAAAGACCCCCGCGGGAGTGCTCACACGCTCTTCGTTTGTCACCCTAGCTGTTACGGAAGACGAGCCAACAAATATCGTATTCCACGGCGCGCCCACTACGAGATACTTTGGGCTTTCGCCGTACTCCATGTCGCGGACTGCAAGAATTGATGACTGTATATGATCAAAGTAAGGCCTGAACGACTCGTCAAGCTGACCCTCCCGTGTCAGCTCTTTTGACATTATTAACGTGTGGTTTACCAGCGGCTGGCCAGTGCCATTCGCGATCGTGATCGTGACATTCCAATTTTCACCAGTCTGATCAAAGTTCATCGATACCCGCGCAGATTCAAGTGAGTTTAGCTCGTCCCTTGAAGTTAAGACATATTCCAGGGTCATCCCGTCCTGTATGTGATCGCCAACCTTCCAGATGTCTGCCTCTGTGGGCGGGTTAAAGATGTCGGGTCTAGAACTCTCAAAGCCTCCACCGGCAGCAATAAGTGCAATGCTCACCCCAATACCCAATGTTGCGAATACGGCGGTCATGATTATCACCCGCCGGATGGCTCTTCGCCGCTTTTGAGGCACGATTCTGATTCAGTGATCTTGGCTATTTAAAATAGATTATTTTACTACTTCTTCTCAGACATGTCTGCTGTCACATATTCGCCAATCTGGTTGTATATCTTTAGGAAGCGATTACCTTTCTCAGTTGTCCGGTAGATCTGCTCTCCTTCGATATACTCTAGCAGCCCGTTTTCTATCAGCACTGTCAGGTATTCCTTCAGCTGGGCGTATGACAGGAAGGCCTTATACATTATCTTAGTTTTAGTGACACCGCCATTTGCAGCTTCTAGAATTTGAGCAGTTATATCAGTTCTGCTTCTATATTTCATGCCTATCCTAGATATTAACATCTATAAAAGCATCTCGAAGTTCTATTATAGAAGATTTTAGTATAGGATATAAGGGTAACCCATACTGTTATTGGTTATCTGTTTTGTTGTCGTCATGGCCTCTTCTTCATGCCCCGATGACTTGGTGTTGTTCCTGATTGTCTGCGGAGTCCACGTACAGCACCCCTACTTTTCTTCCACGGTGCTAAGGGTCCCTAATGATGCGCGATGCCCTAACTCACTTGCAATTTAATCAATTGTCTTGCATTTTCTTGCGCTGCCAGGTAGCCTAAAGATTACCTCCACTCTGCAAATGATCTTGAACATTTCGAGCATTGTGAGAGGGTCAGACTCACTATGTATATCCTTTCAGCAATATTGTTGATTGACTTGACGATTACTCAGGAGGCATATCCATCCATCATATCTATCTGTGTTCAGTAAATGCACTCTTTGTCTCTCGTATTGTCTCTTCTATGTTGTGAATTGTTCCTGACTGTTTCGATTCTACCACAGTGAGTTTTAGTTCATCTACAAGCGCAGAAATAGAGCGCAACATCTCCTTAATGGCGTCCATTGTTTCACCCAGGTTCTTGCTGTCGCCTACTGAGCTGATAGTGTATCTGGCGGACTTGATTGTCTCCCTTGCCTCGTCAAGTACGCCCGAATTCTTCAGCTCCATTGTGACCCTTTCAATCCTTGCACTAGTTTTTTCAAATGACTCAGTAGTCTTACGAATGTTTTCAATGTTTGTTACCATGGCTGGCTCTTTAAGCGATTTAATTATCTCGCTGCCAACCTTGGCAGTGTCGCGAATCTTCTCAAGCGACTTCTGTACGTCCGGCGATCCAAGTTCCCTTATTATCTCAACCGCATCAGACGCCGTCTCTTTTATGTCTTTGAGCTTTTCTGCCATCTACAATAGTATCGCTTTCAGCTTTAATTGCAAAGCGGTAAAAGTTTCCGGTACCTAAGTTCTATAACTTGCTCTAATTTTTTCAGCAGCCTTGCCACACTATCCTTATTAAACTCGTAAAAGCTGCCCTAGAACAAAAAAGTTACACGACGTCTGCCGTCGTGACTTTTTCCTTATTCTTTTCTGTATCTATTGCAACACCTTCAGTCGGACTCCGTGTGTCGTGCAGCTTGTCATAGTTAGCTTCGTATGCCATGCAACATCCATGCGGTGCAATTACGTCTGACACTTTGCCCATCACATCTGGTCCTTTATCTTCTACCAGCATGCACTTGCCGCCGCTAGCGCTCATCCAGTAGATACAGTTGTAGCAGAAGTATCCTTCATGCAAGTTCGAGTCGGCAAACTTGTCGTATTCAATATATGATGCCTGTAGCTTGCTCCTTTTCTTGAACTTAGTCAGATTATCGACTGCGCCAGCGGCTTCTTTGATCTTCTGTCCAATGTCTGTCACCTTACCGCGCCTCCTCCTCATTTGGGTCCCACAATGTGCAGAGACCGTGTGGTGCTATGATGCCAGACTCTCGACCGTTAACGTCAGGTCCTGTGTCTTCCACTATAGCGCAATGATTGTCCTTGATGAAGTATATGCAATTGTAGCAGAAATAGCCTGTATGAAGGTCAGCATTTTTGAAGTGGTCTATCTCAAGGTATCCCGAAGCTGCCTTGGAGAGCTTAGGATACTGCCTGTCAGTAGCTATAACCTCGCTTGCCATGAGGATATCGCCGCGAGCATAGTATAAAATAAGTTTAGTATTTCTGACTATGATCCTCTCCTATTACCTTTTTCTCAGATCCCTTGCACGCCGCTTTAGTCTTGACCATCGTAAAGTGAATTTGGCAAGTATTATTGCACCGACGATGACTGCCTAGATCCAAAGAGGAGGACCTTCCACTCTTTCTTCCAAGTCATCAAAGGATTTATGCTCTTGCTTTGAAATTATCTCCTAGTCACCAGCCTGAAATCCATATTCCTCATGAGGTGCTGAGCTCTCTAAACTTGCTATCATACTATTCCATTGCCTCCCTCACTAAACGATATACTCAAAATGTGATCCGTCAATTTCTGTGTGGCTATCATCATATGCAGTCTCGTAATCCTGAAAATAGACTTCCTTTACGGCTGTGGCAAGCTCTTCTAATTCCTTCTTGTCGTTAAGTTCATTTTTCGTTTACATTCTATGCCAAGTGTGCTTAGTTCATCTTGCCAAGATTTTCATTTTCCTCTATTATGCTCTGCTATCTCGACCCAATAAAATAAGAAAACAGTCAGGAAAATATCCTAGATTGTCTTGATTTGGATAAAATGTGCATATATCTGTCTATATTTGCAAATACTGTATAATAACTATATTTAATATCATAGATCTTCCAAATTAAGCGGTGGCGCCTAGAAATAGGTATAGAAACAGAATTGAGATAATCTGCCAGATTCTAGAAGTTGCAAATGGCGGCGTAACTAAAAAGATCGAGATAATGTACAAGGCAAATCTTAGCTGTACACAATTGAAAGAATATGTGATGGGTCTAACTGAAAGCGACTTGCTTCGATATGACTTAGATAAGCAGATATTCAAGACTACTGAAAAAGGTCTTAGGTTTCTTGACGCCTACAATCATATGGACACTGTGATGAAGGCAAAAAAATAGGTGCAGGTCTGACAGAGGATCCTGTCAACAACTTTTTGCTTCCATTTGATCTAGAGTTCAGATCTGGTTCTGCAATAAAAAATATGGTAACACACTATCGCTCAGCGCCACAGGATTTACTTTTTCTTTTGTTTTTTCCAACTCGTTTTAAAGAGGTTTGGTATGTGATCGTCTATTTGAGGACTTCTTTTTTTCTATATTAGAATCCATTACAGGAATTATCGTATATAGCTATTGGGGTCTAGTGCTCTTGTTGGCGTTAAAACATCTATCGGTATTTCTATAGACCTCAGTTCCTTGAACACTTTCTACTACTATAGAACAAAATCAATTAAAGAGAAAAAACCTCTAAAAGCTTAAGATATCACAAGGGTCTTTGAAAGACTGCGTGAGCCTCTAAGGTCATAGAGGCTCACGTTTGATCGCATCCTCGCCAGCTGGTTTCCCTTGGGATCAGCTGGCGGGTTTTGTTATCGGTTCGAAGCTATCACTTTTATACATTTCACGTCTTATACGTTTCACACCTAACATGTCTGTAGATGTGACAATGTGACACAGACCCCTGACACTATATAGTAGGTCGATTCATCAATACACACTAATTATTTTATTCTATTAGACTAACCCTCGTGTTGCGGATCCTTAACGGGAGCTTTTTCTCTGAATTCTTTATACCTCGTTTCCGTTAATGCAGTTGAAGATACATCTAGGGGGCTCCTCTTAGGTCTCTCTTCCCCCTCAAGTATCCTCCTGCTCATAACTATCCTCATTGCGCATTGCATTTGTAATCATGCCTTGTTCTTTTCAATCCACCATCCTAAAGAAGAATCGGTCCGAAAAATGATCGAAGCAAGTCGAAGAATGACAATGATCAACAGTCAGGGACAAGAACTAGGAGGAATTAATCCTGCTATAAATAGACACTCAGAATTACAAATTGAGACACTTCAAAATGCACCTAGAGATACGGATAAATTAAGACAGCTTTTTTGAAAGCAAAAGAAAGGGAAAAGCAGCATGAAACAACACATATAGAAGATACAGAAAGGTTGGTTACAGAGGAGATTGAAATGCTCAAGGTTGTATTGTATTTGGTGGCGAGGGACAGAAGGAACGTAAAGGTCTCTTTCAGCAGATGGGTATTAGTAAAAACCAGTAGTCTTTTCCGTGACCAAAATGATAAGGAGAGATTGCAATTGGAGGAAATGTAAATTCTTTGGCGCTCTATGTTCAACTGTACACCGGTGCATGATCTGTGGAAAAGCATTTGCATAGTCTGAAGAACTTGAATTGCACAGCATGAGGGTGCACGATTCGGATAAGGAAGAATACATATATGCTCCTACGGAAGGCCAGCGAGGTAGAGAAGGCCCGCAAGAGGTCTATTGGGCCCTATAGGAAGTCGCACACGGCATGATTTTATTATAGCCTGAAGCATATACACCTCATCCATACGCAAGTGGCCAAGCCATTAATCAAAAAAGGATACATTGTCGGAAAGAATCAAGGCTATTCGCTACAAGAGCTGCTGCAGGAGATCAGCCTTAGCCCAACGGTGGAAAGGAAAAACAGCAGGCCAATAGATCCGTGGAGGCAGACAAAACATCCTAAAAACGTCGAGCAGCTAAAGCCAATTCAGAAAGTGATTGAGGCCAAACACAGAGAAAAACCAGCAAATCAACAATAAAGCCCCATCAAAGATGCATATGGCGGCGAAGAGACGAATAAGTAGAAGAGAAGGACTAAAGCTCACAAATGGCCTCTATCTCCCAGATCGACTCACGTGCAGGCATAGAGTGTTACTGTACAAGCTTTCCCGGAACAGGAGGGTCGATAAAGCAGGGAAGCGAGGGGTTTATGGTATCCGAGCTAGTGGACGAGTCGCTCGACATATCGCTGTCGTACAATGAGAATCACCACTACCCGCTCTATGTCCTTGAAAAGCGAGACATCGACTCAAACCATGCCCTATTTGAAATCGAACGTGAGCTGCACATGAGGTTTAGGGTAATGGGGATAAAGGACGCCAAGGCTATGACAACGCAGTATGCCGGTATGGAGCGAGCAATGAGAAATCCGCCTGCGGAGTTAAAAAGTAGACACACATGGCTTACACTGAAAGGTTTCACCAAGCACCCGCTTCAGAAGAAATTCCTTGCAGGCAACAAGTTTGAGATAAGGATTTACAATGTCCGTTCATCGGATCTCTCCGGCTTTGTTCCACAGATTGGCAAGGTGGGCAACTTTTACGGCCTCCAAAGATTTGGCAGCGAAAGGTTGGTGACCCATCTTATTGGTAGGGAAATTGTGAAGCGCAACTTTCTACAGGCAGTCGAGCTGCTGCTCTGCCATACTACTGAATTTGATACTCAGATGAGCAGGGAAATCAGAAACAAGTGCGTCGACCCAAGCAACTATCGGCAAGTGCTCAAGATGCTGCCAAGAGGCATGGACATTGAACGGCAGGTGCTGTCAGCATTAGTCGCCGGCAGGGATACCATTGCAGCATTGCGTGCAGTACCAATCACGATCCGGAGACTATTCGTCCAGGCATATCAAGCGTATATCTTCAACAGATGCCTCAGCAGAGCCATCATGAGAGGCGAGGATCTGTTGCAGCCGCAGACAGGAGACCTTTGCTTTGAAATGGAGGGGCCGGCAACCTTTGGTAGGATAATCAAGTACAATATCAACTCAAAGACAAAGCTGGTTCCAGCAATAAGGATGGCAGGATATACCTTCCAATCTGGCAAGGGCAGGTTTGAAAATATC
Organism: Nitrososphaera sp.; assembly: GCA_036373855.1. Classification (GTDB taxonomy): domain Archaea; phylum Thermoproteota; class Nitrososphaeria; order Nitrososphaerales; family Nitrososphaeraceae; genus Nitrososphaera. Next base: position 11,081 of record DASUUX010000069.1, on the reverse strand, counting down.
ACAAGAGCAATACTGCATGAGGAAGAAGTGGCTGCAAAGGACTTTTACATAAAGGAGATGCAGGAGCTGAGCCACCAAGGAGGCTTTAGACAGGCTCCACTCTGGTGCACGGATTTTCGGTATGAACGAGACCCACTGACGGTATCATTCAAGCTGCCTAAAGGATCGTATGCGACCACGCTTTTACGCGAAATAATCAAGCCAGATGATCCAATCAGGAGTGGCTTTTAGTCGCTCAAATCATGTTGCAATGACACTAAAAAATTACATCATAATGCCACGACGAGCATTGCCGCCTGCTAGTTGAGCAACATACTTCCTTTAACTATTTGTGATTATTTGTGCCTAGTTCTGGTTCTTGCACTGTTATTCATTATTATCATGTAAAGCAGAGCACATATCGCCAATGTGTGTTAACTGTTAAATAGAGAGAGCTGCAGGGAGCAGGCAGCTGATAAAACCCTACCTTACTATGATTAGACTATTCCCTCACACATTTCATAGAGACAATAGACATGAAAATCAAGATAACTGAAAGCTCCCACACATTACACCTCTCTAATCTTCACCTTGACAACAAAACCTATTGGTTTAGACGATTTGTATCCACTTTCAAGCCTTCATTTGTTACAGTAGTAAAAGAGGCCTTTTACAGTAAGATTACGTAGGATTTGGAATCAAAGGACAGGATACCTGCCAATATGCAGGCAATTTCAACTATACTCGTTACTATACCTCACTTTGCGAATGGCAATCTTTGCATGAAGTGATAGAGGAGATTCCGCCTTTGTTTTCAACAGAAAATAATACTCTTTTTCTAATACAAAACAGTAAATCAAAAAGTCGCTCAATATAATATATAGCACGGCAGCGTGGTACACGATACTCATATGCTCGGTGGCAGGAACCTGCATGAAATCATAGAAAATGCCATTGACGACGTATACAAGAACCTGAGCGTCAAGATAGACAAAACGAACTCCGATAGGATCCATGCAATCGAAGCATCAGGCTGCACAAGGTTTGCATACTATGAGCGAAAGGACTCGCTACCTTCAGATAATGCGGCTAAGATCTCAAGCTTGCTTGGAAATGGTATGCGCCACTCACTGAGCAACGTACGCGGCGAATATAAGATCGACACCCTTGCGCTCGAAGTTAATGTCGACATGATAATGGCCAACGAGTTTATCGTAAGATTTGAAATTGTGTCTACTCTACCAGAGGTTCCGCAGCCACAGCACATGCTGTACCTTAATGCGTGTCTCTTTGCATTTAACAAGGATGAGGGTTTTTTGATCTACATGACTGAAGACGGCAAGATGGTCGAATTCTCTGTGACCAAGAACAACAGGATGTTTGAAGAACTCGTTAGAAGGGCAAGAGTGCTCAGCACATTGCTAAAAGAAAACAGAGTTCCAATAGTCGAGCCATCCAACCTATGCACAACTTGCAAATACTTTGAAAGGTGTTATGCAAGAAAGAAGGTAAAGGATGAAGGTTCAGGCTTCATACTAGAAGAAATATTTAAACCCAAGAAATAACAATTGTGAAAACATAGAAACGTACCGTCAGCTATGTTCACTATGACCTGAGGGCGTATATCCTTGGCCATACCTCCTTGCCCTTGAGCCAAACAGCACAGCTACTAGGAATACAAATACTCCTGCCGTCACAGCAAACATGAATATTTCTTCAGCCATATTACCTGGAGCCCTGCATGAAACTTAATACCTTTATGAATTGCATCGTAACATACTATGATAATATCATAAAATGTCAGGGAAATGTCAATGTAAACCCTTTCTCATAGTAGTTTGTTTGGAAGTTTGAGCCAGTCAGCCTATAGGAATAGATCCCCTCAACGTTGTACTGGCCAGTGCCATCTACCATGCTGTCCCAGCTGCTGGCAGTAAGGTTATTACGCACTGCAACCTTTGTATCTTTGAGAGTGACTGTGCTGCTGCCAACTATCGGAAAGATGTCCTCTTGCCCAGCTACGAAACCCTCAGGGGTTACTCCAATGTCCCCAGTTGTCATCTGATACTGTCCCACATCTAGTGTATAGTGGATCGTTTCAAGAATAGCAGTGCTTCTGTTAGGGTTGTGGATGTCAAAGACAACCTGTACATTAGCATTCTCTTCATCCGTTTTCTCAACTATGATGTCCCTAAGTACTAGTTGAAGGTCGGCTATCTGGGTCTGGGACGTGCCTGGAGCCTCGCTGTTGCCAAAAGGCCTGAAATTTCCAATTCCCATTATGAAAAATATGGCTATAGCAGCTGCTGCAATGCCGCCAGCTACTGCATATATGGCCTTTGTATTCACGATTGCCTTTTTTCGCGTTTGTCCACGCTTTAAAGCTGTCGATTAATCCAAATGCTTATACTAGCTGTTAGAAAAATTGCTGCCAGTTGCAATACCACAAGGCGGCGAATATTGGACGCGTGAGGGCTCAGAAAGCCCAGATGAGGCTATTCGACTATACCGGCTTTGCCATGCTGACCTATACTGTCAAACAGGGTGTGGCAGGGTTTGAGCCTGTGGGGGAAGAAGAGATGGTTGGTAAGATGACGAGTGGTAATGAGTCAATGCTTTTTATTTGCGATAATGATGGTTATGCCAAGGCCCAGTCAAGGCCCATGCCAATGGAACAGGGAGAAGAAGCTTTCAAAAGGATGCTTGCAGATGGTATGCAAGAGTTCACTGGCGAGATCAAGACGGTATCATAGGCCACAATTAGCCTATGATAATTGTATTACTTTATCTTACTATGTGTACCCCTTACACCTCATTTTCAGTCATCCCAAACTAAACTACGATTGTGCATGCTATAGGTTATGAGGTGTCGTGTTGGATCAGGACAACTACAGAAGAAAGCAAAAGAAGAAGAAAAAGAAGAAGAGTTAGGACACCAATAAACCTCTAACTACCTAAAGCATTATCTTTGTTATTATTATTCCAGCAGCAGTGCTGGTATTGTTGGAGTTGTTTGTTGTTGTTGTTCTTCTTCTTCATCATCATCAGCTGCCGTTGCATTGATGTCAGCAGTAGCATTTGTCATTGTTGTTGTTGTTGTGTTCATTGGAGAAGGAGGGCTTTCTTCTATAGTAGTAGGAAGTGGTGGCAGTGTTATCCCACTTTCCCACTCCCATAATGTTATAGTAGTCCCCTCAGCATTTGGCTGTTCTTCATGTGTTCCTACTACCATCATGCCGTTAAATGGTGCAAGACTGCCTGTTGCGTTTCTATCAAATACTGCTATTACAAGTCCCTTCCCTTGAAAGGGCTCAGGCTGGTATTGCACAATCTCATAAAATGTGATTGCTGTAGTATCATCACCGTCTTCTGAGAAGACGTTCTCCCTTCCGTAAGCACTGATTATGTCAGCAGATCCTGCCACAGGAGAGACAAATGCAGTACCGTTGTTAGTCATATTGATGGTCTCTCCAGTGTCTGGAACAGTCATTGTGCCATTTCCATCGAAATCTACGATACTATGTGTCTCGTTTATTGGGGTCACGCCTGTGGTTGCTACCCGTTCTTCCCAGACTGGTTGAGGTGACAATTCTAATCCTGATGATGGTATAGTAGTTGTAGTTGCAGTTGTGTTGTTTTCGTCAGTTGTAGAGGCTGCTACTGGAGTAGTAGTCATACTTGATGCAAAAATTATTGCCAGTGTGAAGATAGTCGCTGCTGTCACGAGATGGATGTTGTCTAGTAAGAGTATTTTTCTATTATTATTATAATTATTATTATTATTATTATTCAGCATCTTCATTTTACGTGCATTTGAGGATGGAAACAAAGGATTAAAGACTTCCTCCATTCGTTCAGTGAGAGAGATAAAAGGTAGTCAATCAGTCAGTTATTGTTATTGTTCATCATGGTATTTTTAGATGTGACTGCTGCGTTACTGTGCTACTACTATATTTGAATTTGTTATTCTTTGATTCTTGTCTATTTGCTCTTTTCGATCTCTCTGAATTAACAAATTTACCACAGCTGGCGCATCATGAAATTTTGACCGTCATCCCTTCTTCGGTCTCCCTTTGTCGATTAACAACATGTTATGTGCCAAGATATGGTAAGACCGCACTTATTACAAAAATAGTTAGGAGACTTTGTTAGTAATTGCCCCCCATTTGAAATCAAAATGCTATTTAGCATCATAATAGTCTATCGAAATACAAGGCATGACAAATAGGAGCAGAACAGTGATAGTCAGTCAGATTCTAGAGACTGCAAATAGGAGCAGTGGCGATGATGATGATGTTAGAAGAACCAAGATAATGTACAAGGTATTTCTTACCTCTGCCTAATTGAAAGAGTATCCGATGATACTAACTGAAAACGACTTGCTTGGCTATGACTCAGCAATACGCAAATTCAAGACTACCGAAAAAGGTCTTAGGTTTATTGAAGTCTACAATCAGATGGATGATGTGATGAATGAGCAAGAAATCTAGGTGCAGATAGGGGAGATCTGACAGAAAATAGCAATAATGAATTTCACTAACTTTTTCTTTTTTTGCTTGAACTTACAAACTTTAGGTTTCTGATAACTTTAGCTGTCGTGGCAGCAACTCTACATCTTCTTCTACTATCGTTTGTCGTTGTAGAGCGTCCACCCTGACCTCTATCTGCTCAACCTGCCATAATGTGCTAATTGAACTGCCGAAAAAAGGCAGAAGGAGGAGGAGGTGGTGTGCCACTGATTAATTAGTAATATGGTGGCACTGCCCAAAAATTATTGCAATTGGAAAAAATTGATGCACATATTGGGAGAGGACAATCGACATTTGCCAGAAGGATCATGATGAATTATGATGGTGTATTCAAAGTGCAACACTGTAAAGGTCATCTCCATAACACAGGATTGGGATGTAGCTCAATGTACCTAACCTATAGCAAGATCGGACGATGCAAATAGAAGCTATTATTATTATTCTGGCGCCTTGTCGCTAGTTTGCTAAAGCAGAATAAATGAATTTGACATTGCCTATACTATAATGCGTGTCCCTACAGTGCTACGGGAAATTGCGTTCTTGATTACTGCGGGATCTGACTTGAGCACTACCGTAGGGATCTTGCTGCGCTCTATCACCTTGAGCGCCACAATGTCCATCAGATCATAGCCGCCTGCCACCGAATCTTCAGATCCCAATAGTTCTATGCACTTTTTAACAGTGATTTCGTTGAACAGTTTGGCGTCCTTGTTCTTGTTGGGATCGGAATCATAAATGCCGTTGACATCTGTTGTGTTGAGGAACTTGGAAGCTTTGACCTTTTCAGCAATAAGTGCAGCTGTTGCATTTGTGCTCTGCCCCGGATGTAGGCCGCCTGTCACAACTATTCTGTTGGCTGTTAAAGCCTTGCTCACCTGCTCCAAGTCTTCGGGGACTGCAGGGTACGCCTGATCGCCAAGCGCAAGAATCATGAGCCTTGCATTCAGCCTTGAAACCTCGATGCCTATGATATCCAGAGATGCTTCATCCGAGCCAAAGCTTCTTGCGGTGGAGATGTAGTGGCGCGCAACCTTGCCCCCGCCAGCTACAACCACTAGCTGCACTTTCTCGCTTATCTTGCTCAGCATCCTAGCATATTTCTTCAGCTCGTATGCTGTTTCATAGCCAAACACTTTTCCAGATAATTTGATTACAACCCGATGCCTAGCCTGCGTGAATCTTATCCTCCCCCATATTCAGTATCCCTTGATCGCCCAATACCTTCTTAATAGCTCGCTCCACTTTCTCACGGTTCTCTGCAGTAGTATAGACGCGCAGCATGTCGAAGAATCCTGAGATCGATTCTACAAGTGGAATCTCTGACACCGGCATCTCATACACTCGATCCTTATCGACAACCAATACAGAATACATCTCTTCTTTGCTCGGAGTCAGCGGCATCGAGGGGGCACGAGAGACATCCACAAAGACATAGTTGCTATCAACATCTGCCACATCTGCAATATGAGAAGCAAGCGCCTCCAGCGCTTTTCTGTCCATCCTTTGCCTATCGCGCTTGTGTAAGAATTTTTCGTAAACACTCTTAAGCAGTCTCCTGTTGCGGTAATCTCGCGCCATCTTGCCCGAAAATGCATATCTGCCAGAAAGCGCACAGAGCCGCTCAAGGGTGGCTTCATCCGTTAGCGCAAGATAGTTGTGGAGCGAAGTATTTGTCAGTCCAAGCGCTTCGTCTGCCGAAATCATTGAGCGCAGGAGCATTACTTCAGCAGATCTTACTGTCTTATGGAAATAGACTGCCTTGAACATTTCATAGCGTGAGATCAGCATGGATTCAAGTGAGTTGAGGGCAGACCTATTTATCGCAAGCCGGTTCTTTGAAACTTCAAGCGAACTCACAAGTCTGTGGTAGTCAAGCTTGGCATACTCGGCTCCGGTGAAAAGCCCGTCGCGTGGCAAATAGTCCATGATGTCTGCAGACAGTCCACCAGAAATGATCTCATTCATGAAATTTACCTTTGACTGGCCAAATGAAAGCCGGCATATCCGATGCGCACTGTAGCCGTAACTTCCCAGAATGTCAGCTATCTCGCTTTGCATCATGATCTTTTTTCCAAGCTCCTCATGGCTAGTATTAGAGTGATACTCAAGGACTTCTTCGAATAGATGCGAAAAAGGCCCATGCCCAATATCGTGTAACAGCGCGGCAAGCCTGAGATCCTGTATCGCTTCGGCGTGATCGATGTATCCCTTGCCAAGTAATGTTTCGCCTGCAAGGCCGGCGATATGCATTGCGCCGAGTGAGTGCTCAAAGCGCGAGTGCTGCGCGCTCGGGTACACTAGATGTGCGCCAGCCAGCTGTCTTATTCTCCGCAAGCGCTGAAAAGCAGAGCTGTCGATCAGTTGTTTTTCAACCTGCGAGAATCTGATGTACTTATGGACAGGGTCTGTTATTTCGCCTGCGAAGTCCATATTAATTGCTTGTTTTGTATCACAAGCTAACAGGACTTAAACTTTAAGCTCTTTCCTTATTATCTTCGTTATTTCTTGGTGAACCTGCTCCTTGCTCTTTGAGCCATCAATGACCTTCCATCTGTACTGCTTTGCAAACTTTAGGTAGTTCTTATAGGCTTTTGCAGCCAGCTGAGGATCGGACTCAAATGCATCCTGCATCTCTGCGCGCTTGGCAGATATGCTTGGGTTGACCAAAATCACAAGCACAACATCTTCCTTTGGAAGGCCCTTGTCAAGTCGAAGAAGCCAATTGATGTCCATACCGTTTGCCACGCCGTAGACAAGGTTTGACTGCCAGTAACGATTCATGACTATAATCGTACCATTTTCGAGCATGCTCTCGATCTCTTTCTTTTTCTCCCACCTGTTTGCTGAGAACAACAGGTGGTTAACCTCTGGGAGGTAATCACGCTTACCCTCAAGGAATGCCTTTATTTCCATTCCAATTGGTGTCGTGTAATCAGGGAAGTCCAGAATGACACAAACCTTGCCTGAAACCTTCAGGCTCTCTGCAAGCATGCGAGACTGGCTAGTCTTGCCAGCCTTGTCGGTACCTTCTATTACGATTATCTTGCCCCTTGTTGCCACTGCATAAGGTCGGGCATGCATCAATAAAAAGATTCAAAGATCTTTGCCTTCATTATAAAATTTATAATTAAGTGTACAAAAAATGGTTTAATGTCTAGGATAATGATCTAAAAAATATGTTGAGTTTTTTATTTAGAAGAGGCGTATGCGTTTGTGTATATTATATGGCATGGCTGCTGAAATTTAATCCAGAAAAACAACAAATTAAAATATTAACAGACTGCTGTAAAAATTGACCCTGCGGATGGTGTCTGCTTGCAAGTGAAAAAGTCAACCATTGCGATATTTGATACTTTTAAGACCCGCAAGAACAAGTTCACCGGCGAGGCAAAGAGACAGCGTGGCATCATTGCACATTTGGCCACAGAGCAGAATCCGGATCTTCGCACTAGGACGTCGATAGCACACGCCATTGCCAAACAGCATGGTATCTTATGGCAAAACATCTACTCCGGCATATTCCGCGACCTTGACGAAGTTCTCATTCCAGCAGGTGTGGTAAGGGAAGGTGGCAGGCTGCCCTTGAGGAGGGGACCAAAGGCACTCCAGCTAGAAGGAGTGCCATTCTACGAACTGACAGATACTGGCATTTTGGTAGCATCATCAATTGAGGAGCTGAGCGATAATCGTATGCAGCTGCTGTGGTCATACATATCATCACTGTCAGCAAGCGACTCTGATTCCAAGATAATGAAGGAGAGTATGCTATTTCTGATATCGGTGGCGCCGTCATTTGTTTCAAAGATCATCAACGAATACATTTACGCCTACAGCACTGGCACAATTGATAGCATTGCGCCGCTTGACATCAAGAAGCTGCGATCAGTCATATCTAAGCAGATAACAGTCGAAAAAGAGCTGGTACAAGCTGTTATCATGATGCAGCAGGACCAAAGAGAGATTGTTACAAATTTTTTCAAAGTGCTCACTTAGCGGCCTTTGTACCCGCAGGCAGTACATTGGTACTTTTTCTGCTTGCCCTTACAGCCCTCGCAACGCCATATTGTTGCGTTCCTGCATTTTGGACAACTGAAACTCTCTGACAACTCCCCGGGCCTAACTTGTCTACCACAGGCACTGCAGTTTGGCATCTCGTAAGAACCGGCATACATTGGCTTGGGTGCATATCCTCGTCGGACTATTTTTACTTTGTTGAATTTCAAGGCTGAAATAAAGAGATTCAATCATCTTGGTGGGTTAGTTATGCCATAGGATTGGAAGATATATATGGAAAGAGAGCTGGATGACATATCTAGAGAATTTTACGAGTTTGTCATGCCAGCAATTGACATAATAGAAGAGGACAACGATCTGTACCCACCATTGATCTCCCGGGCTTTGCCAAGAAGGACATTAATCTCAGAATTATCCGCAATGTCTTGTACATAACTGCCAAGAGAGAGCAGGCAGAGGCCCTTGGCACGGTGTACTACAGGCACAGGCCGCTCAAGATAGACAAAAGGGTTCTATTATCAATATCGTTTAAGGAAGAGGAAGAAGAAAAGGTGGAAGGCAAGGCGGCGTACGAAAATGGCATCGTAACACTCAGGATTCCGAAATCGACGAACATTCCAATAACGTAAATGCATACTTAATTATAGTAAGATTCTGAGATTGAAAAGTGAAAAGAGAGGAGTGCAGCTCAATTGATCACAGGATTGTGCTTAACCACATATAATACTCATCATAACTATTGCATAATTCCATTATGCTCCGGGTGTGTCGCTCTTCTGCATCCATATTGCAGTAGCGATAGGAATTTGATGAAATGCTACACAATATGGACTGTAGCAGTGCTTATAATTCGATAAGAGAAAGTTTCAACGGCTCAAATGGAAGTATGATAATTGGAGAAAAGAAGCAAAAAGTGTACAATGAAAATTAGGTTTAATTGATACAAGGTCATGTTATATCCTAGTTCAGCAGTTACTTTCCCAACATACATATGGTCTAAATTTTCTTTTTCAATGCCACCGCAACTGCCGCAGCAGATGCGGCAAAGCCACCGTACGCAAGGTAAAAGTTGTATGGCAACATCAAGGCGGATCCAATGAACAATGCAGAAGCAAGTATGCTTGCGGCAAGCGCGCTGTTATTTTTCTCATATCTGCCAGGGGGTCCTTTCGTTTCAAGGTATGTCTTTAACAGCGGCGCCACACTTACCGAATCCTGAATTCCCTTTGCAAACCTCTTTGCAGATACTTTTATTTCCTCAATGTAGGCGTCACGTAAAAGGCCCTCTTCTTCAAGCAGGCCTGCAAGCACCTTGACGAACTGGAATGTTACCTTATGATGGTAATAGATGCCCTCAAGAATAGAAGACATACGCATGTAGAGTGCAAGATTCTTTGGCAGCCGGAAAGGAAATCGGCTCATGGTTTTGTTTGCAAGGTCTACTAGAGCCTTTACCTCCATCCTGTCGACCTGTCGGCCATGCATGGATTGGATGCTGAGTGCGATGCCATGCTCAACTACGTAACGGTTCACTGTGGGCTCAAGTGTCCCTAGTTCTATTAGCACGTTGACAGTTCTCTCTGGATCCTTATCTATCAGACCGAGATAAAGGCGGATAAGCCGAATGCGTGTCTCGCTGTCAAGCCTTCCCACCATTCCATAGTCGTACAATATCAGGCGGCCATCGTCTGCGACTGAGATATTGCCCGGATGTGGATCTGCATGAAAGATATTATGACGCAGAAGCATCTTGAAGAACAGTCTATGCACGCGCACTACAAGCTTTTCTCTGTCGATCTCTTTTTCATCCAGCCTTGGAATGTCAGTTATCTTGACGCCTGGAACATATTTCATTGTAAGCACATGTTTGGTAGTCCTCTCCAAGAATACGTCCGGTATTATGACTGACGGATCGTCTGCCAGATTGCGCTTGATCGTAAGCAGGTTCTCTGCCTCTATGCGGTAATCCATCTCCTCGTGTACCGTCTCAATGAACTGTGCCATCATGCCTTCTGCCGAGAATCCCAGATTCGGATCGATAAACCGTGTTGCAAGAGGCAATATCTTTTTCATAACGTAAATATCGTCTTCAATTACTCTTTCAATATTTGGCCGGGACACTTTGACTATGACCTGCTTACCATCATACTTTGCCAAGTAGACCTGTCCAAGGCTTGCTCCAGACAGCGGAGCAGTATCAAGCTCTTCAAATGCATCCTCTATCCTGCCTAGCTCGTTTTCAATTACAGGCTTTACCTCTGAGAACAGAGCAGGGGGGACATCATCCTGCAATTTTGAGAGCACTTCAAGGTAGGGCTGCGGCAAAATGTCTACCCGTGTTGAAAGCCACTGACCGAGCTTAATGTATGACGGCCCAAGCTCAATGAATGTTTTAAGCACCTTGCGAGCATGCTTACGGTACTTTTCTTCGTCCACGTTCTTGCCCTCATGCTTAACCCATTCGCGCCTATCTCGCCGCAAATTTATTACGATGGGCAAAAGCTTGAGCACTACCTTAACGACGTGCAATTTTGAAGGGTGCGGAAAGACTGATGCTTT
>DASUUX010000068.1:0-7293 GCA_036373855.1 Nitrososphaera sp. | reverse complement strand
ATACATACTTGCAATAGCGCGCACCAATATTGCTCAAGGAGGCGATGCGGTTCTGAAGGCTTTTGAAGAGGGCTTTCGCAATGCCAGAATTGGCCAGTACATAGATGTCAAACTAAAGATGGAACCGGCATCAATTAATGACGAAAACATGACTGAGTGCTATAAGAAATACCGGGCAGTGATGGGAACTGCTGGCAGGAACATGGCGCTTAATCGCCGTCCACTTTCTGATATTTTCCATCTTGGCATGGCCAAGGCTGGTGAGTGTGTTGGCTGTGGTAATGAGATCGAAGATGCCCTAGGGAACAATGAAGTCAAGATTCCATCATGGCCACTATACTTTGCTATCAATATGGGCAATGTACAGCGGAGCTTTGAACTCACAATGGCAAAGGGTGATCTCTATCTGGATGAAGCAAAAATTGCACTCGACATGCTGCCTGAGAACTTTCAGATAAAGCCTTTTTTGGAATTTCTTTTCTTGACTGTCAGACACTACAATCAGTACTGGTATAACGAGCTTGTACGCCGTGCGCCCTTCGGTGAATTCTACAAGAAGATAGAAGAAGCTGTTGCAAGAAGATGATAATGATGATGTGGTCTGAAAAGCACAGGCCAAAAACGGTGCAAGAAATGGTGGGTAACGAGGATGCCCGCCTTGCTGCAATAAAGTGGTTAGCAGGCTGGGTGAGTGGCAGCAGACCACTTCTATTAGTGGGTCCACCGGGCACGGGCAAGACCACCCTTGTTCACACACTTGCAAGGCAACTTGATTATGATATGGTAGAAATGAATGCAAGCGACATACGCAACAAGGAAGCCCTGCAGGCAAGAATAACACCAGTTTTTCAAAATACCGCCAACCTGATTGGGAAAAAGATAATGCTGTTCTTGGATGAGGTGGATGGCATTTCGGGCAGGGAGGACACGGGAGGTCTTGATATCCTTATCAATCTGATGAAAGAGCCAACCGTGCCAGTGATAATGGCTGCAAACAAAAAGTCACTTAAGATAATGAAGCTTGCCAAGGCTTGCAAAATAGTACAGCTTAGTCCAGTGCCCCCACGGCTATTGCTACTGTTTCTAGATCACGTACTGCAGAGCGAAGGAGTAAAACTTGGATCAGGCGACAAGACATCGATCATAGACAATAGTAGAGGTGATATCCGATCGTTGCTCAACAGCGCACAGTCACGTGCCGCTGGCTATTCTACTGTTTCAAACAAAGACATCGTAGATGTGGATATTGCAGATGCAATCAAAGGCTACTTTAATGCAGACACCCTGAACCAGGCGATGCAGTTCATAATAAGGGCAGATGTATCATATCCTGACCCAAGATATCGATTGATTTCACCGGAGGAAAGGCGGAAGGATTTGCTAGCAGCCTTATTCTCGAGCATAGTTTCCTCACAAATGGAACAGCATGATCTTGCTTTGTTGCTGAATGTACTTTCAAGAGCAGATGTGATCGTTGGAAGGGCTAACGCATCAAGGCAGTGGCACCTTCTGAAATACGTAAACAGCCTGATCGCAACAGGGTTGTACGAACAATCCCGCCAGAAGGATATCAAATACCACCAGTATTCAATGCCGTGGCCTGTGATGGGACCGATATTTGCCCGCTCGCAATCGACAAGAAGGATCTTGGATGAACTTGCTCGAGCTCTTCATACGTCAAGAAGCTCTGCTGGATTATTTGTCCTACCATATTTTATCAGGGCTATGATCGATGAAAAAATAGATCCAGTCGAGTTTGCACTAGATAACTTTCAGGACGAGTCAGTTGGTGAGTCGATAGCAAAAGAAATCGAGAAAGTGAAAAGAAGAAAATGAACGATTGGATAAGGCTTTTGGTAAAATATAAGGGGAAGTGCTCTACATGCGGCAAGGAAATATCTGCAGGCCAATATGCCCTTTGGTCAAAGAGTAGCAAGGCAATCAAGCATAGCGAATGCAAGGCACCCCCTCCAGCAACAACAACCGAAAAAATAGACCCGGATACGAACAGGCAGCAGCCTACAGCAGCAGAGGTTGATTGCTTTATCTGCGGCAGACCTGTCGCAGGCAACAACTTCGGGATCGAGGCGGCCGATGACTATGGCAGACAGGCAATATCTCAGGCGTCGATCTGCAATATATGTCTGAAAGATAAGAATGCCTATCAGAAGTACCAACATGCATTCCTTGAAAAGGTTCACAAAGTAGCAAAAGTTAAAATTTGAATGGCAGTCAGTAGGTCACGTGTCAACCGAATATGAGCAAAATGTAGGCAAGCTCTTAGCGGAAAAGAAGGAGAGGCTTGAAGAGCTTTTGAAGAAACCTGAGCAAGACAGAGGCGAAATTGCAATGCTTTCTACAGAAGTTGAAACACTGCAGTCGCTCTTTGAAAACTACAATCTTGGCATGAACGTCTTTCGCAGGGCTCAGGGCGGGCGATCTGGCCTCCGAGAATAGCTCCCCTCTGTAATGAATTTATATGACGACTTATTCGCTTACATTACATCTCTATGCATGAAGAGAAAATCAAGCGGCTAGCTTCAATGAAAAAGTCTGCTGAGAGCGGCGGCGGTCAAGAGAGAATTGAGGCTCAGCATTCTAAAGGCAAGCTCACTGCTCGGGAAAGGATCGCTCTATTGCTCGACGAAGGCTCATTTGTGGAGCTGGATAAGTACATCACACATAGAAGCGACGACCCGACGTTGCCAAAATTCTACGGCGATGGGGCTGTCACTGGCTTTGGAACCATAAACGGCCGGCAGGTATTCCTATTTTCTTTTGATTTCACTGTTCTTGGTGGCTCACTTGGCGAAATGACAAGCAAGAAAATATCTAAGGCGATGGATCATGCCATGAAGGTCGGCTGCCCCATAATCGGCATAATTGACTCTGGTGGCGCACGCATCCAGGAAGGTGTCATGAGCCTTGATGGCTATGGCGAAATTTTCTTCCATAATACCATGGCCTCTGGCGTCATACCACAAATCACAGCAAGTATCGGTCCATCCGCTGGTGGTGCAGTATATTCACCGGCAATGACTGACTTTGTGGTGATGGTTGAAAACGTCGGCCAGATGTTTGTCACCGGTCCTGAAGTGGTCAAGGAAGTGCTCAGCCAAGAAGTGTCATTTGAAGAGTTGGGAGGAGCGCGTGCGCATGCTACAAAGTCCGGAGTCGCCCATTTTATCGCCAACAACGAATACGATTGCTTTGACAAGATAAAGAAGCTATTGTCTTTTATACCGCATAACAATGCCGAAGAGCCGGCGATAATTGAGACAAACGACGATCCGAACAGAATCGATCCCAAGCTGATTAATATCCTTCCAGAAAACCCCTACCAGCAGTATGACATGAAGGAAATAATCAAGTCAATAGTCGACAACGGCGACTTTTTTGAAGTGCACGAGTTGTTCGCCGAGAATATCCTCGTGGGGTTTGCAAGGATGGGTGGCAGATCGATAGGCATCATTGCAAATCAGCCAATGTATCTGGCAGGCGCGCTTGACATCAATTCGTCGAATAAGGCTGCCAGATTCATCAGGTTCTGTGACGCATTCAACATCTCGATCGTGACGCTTGTTGACACTCCCGGATACCTTCCCGGAGCAGATCAAGAGCACAACGGCATTATCAGACACGGCAGCAAGCTGCTATTTGCATACTGTGAAGCCACCGTGCCCAAAGTAACGTGCATCATAGGCAAGGCTTATGGCGGCGCATACATTGCCATGGGAAGCAAGAACCTGCGAGCTGACATTAACTACGCGTGGCCCAGCGCCGAGATTGCAGTCCTTGGTCCAGAAGCCGCAATCACTATCATACATAGGAGGGAGCTAAAGAATGCTCCAAGTGCAGCTGATACAAAGAAAAAGCTTGCTAAAGAATTTCGTGATAAATTCGCAAATCCGTATATAGCTGCAGAAAAAGGTATTATTGACGTTGTTATAGATCCAATGGAGACAAGACCCATGATAATACAGGCGCTCAATGCTCTTGCCAATAAGAAAGAGTCAAGGCCTTGGAAGAAGCATGGTAACATCAACTTGTGATAACAAATGTCAAAAAAAATAACCAGCATACTGATCGCAAATAGAGGGGAAATAGCCCTCAGGGTTATTCGAGCCTGCAGAGATCTTGGGATAAAATCAATAGCTATTTACTCTGACGAGGATGTCCGCGCAGTGCATGTAAAGCGAGCTGATGAAGCCTACCACATCGGTCAGGCAGCACCAGCTCAGAGCTACCTCAACATGACCAAGATAGTCGAGACTGCCAAGGCGGCGGGAGCAGATGCCATTCATCCTGGCTACGGCTTTCTCTCAGAGAATGAGAACTTTTCAGAGATGTGCGATAAAAATGGTATCATCTTTATCGGGCCAACCAGCAAAGCTATGGAACTTACTGGCGACAAGATGAAATGCAAAGCTGTCATGAAAAAGGCCAAAGTTCCAACGGTGCCAGGGAGCGATGGCATTGTCGAAGATATCAAAGAGGCGGCTGATATTGCTAACGAAGCAGGCTACCCTGTTTTGCTCAAGTCAGCCTTTGGAGGTGGAGGTAGAGGCATTAGACTTGCCAACGATGAAAAGCAGTTAAGACAAGAGTTCGAAATGGCGTCAGCAGAGTCGCGCGCAGCTTTTGGCAAGGCAGCACTGTTTGTAGAAAAATACCTTGAGCGCATCCGGCACATCGAATTCCAGCTTATACGCGATTCGCATGGAAACAGCCGGCATCTGTTTGAACGAGAATGTTCTATTCAGCGGCGTCATCAAAAGCTCATTGAAATGTCGCCTTCACCTGTAGTAGATCAAAAGACAAGAGAACGTATTGGTGAGATTGCAGTAAGAGCAGTTGATGCTGTAGACTATTTGAACGCGGGAACTGCAGAATTCTTGCGTGACCCTCAGGGCAACTTTTACTTTATCGAGATCAATTCGCGCTTGCAGGTCGAGCATCCAGTAACTGAGCTGGTAACGGGGCTAGATCTTGTAAAGCTGCAGATAGCAGTAGCACAGGGCGAAGAGCTCACATTCAAACAGCAAGATCTGAAGATGAATGGCTGCGCAATTGAATGCAGGATTAACGCCGAAGACCCATTCTACGAATTTGCACCTTCGACCGGCATTGTGCCAAACTGCAACCTTCCCTACGGACCCGGTATCCGAGTTGACACCTATCTCTACCCTGGCTGCAATGTATCTGGTTACTATGACTCCCTTGTAGCCAAACTCTTAGCATGGGGCAGAAACTTTGACGAGTCAAGAATTAGAATGAAAAACGCCCTTGATGAGTTCATGATAGAGGGCATCAATACTACAATTCCGCTTTACAAGACTATAATGGACGATCCAAACTTTATCAATGGCGAGCTCTCGACCGACTATCTTGAACGATTCAAGATACTTAACAAGATGAGCGAGAATGCGAAGGAAGCGGCCAAGAAAAGCGCAAAGGCAGCAGTAGCAGCAGTGCTGTTGCAGTCAGAGTTTGTAAGGAAGACTGAGGCCATTCAGCAAAGCTCTATGACCAAGTCAAAGTGGAAAATGATGAGAGGATAGAATGCAGTTCAAAGTTGGTGACCTTGCTGAGATGTTAGAGGGCGAAGTGCTACGCACCACTGACAACAATTCTGTGCTGGTCAAGATAGGAGGCAAGCAGCATAGATTGCAGCTATTGAAATCTGGGACTAACGAGTTTGAATTTTTGCTTGACAATAGTTTTCACCATGCCAAGATCTTGCAGTTGGGCACTGCAGAAGTAAAGATGATGATCGATGGCCAGCCATTGGTGGTGAAAAAGCATAGCAAGCTGACAGAAGTGCTTGAGAAGGCATCTGCAATAGGAGGAGTCGGAGGCGGCGACCGCAACCTTACAAGCCAGATCCCCGGCAGGGTAGTTAACATTGCAGCAAAGCCTGGAACCGAGGTTAAGAAAGGTGACGTTATCGTTGTGCTTGAGTCGATGAAGATGCAGGTGGCGGTGAAGGCTCACAAGGATGGCAACTTGAAAGAAATAAAGGTAAAGCAGGGCACCAGTGTCGCAAGAAATGACGTACTTGCAGTCATTGAATAACTACACTACTACTACTACTACTACTACCAATACTAGTAGTAGTGGTAGACAGTATTACTACTTCTTGGCCTTCTTGAGCACTTCTTTGATCTCATTATACTTTGGCTCTATGGTCGGGTTATCTGAAATCCATCTATAGATTACCTTGCCGTCTTCATCAAGTATAAAGACTGATCTTTTTGCTGCATTGTAACCTTCCATAGTACCAAGTTTACTCATTACAATGCCATATTTTTTGATAGTATCGCGTTTGTAGTCACTCAACATTGTAAAGTTAAGATGATGATTCTGAGTGAATGCCTTATTTGCATGAGGACTGTCAACAGAAATAGCTACTATATTTGCTCCATAGTCTCTAAGCTCGTCAAGTTGATCACGAAAGGCACACATTTCTGCTGTGCAGTGCGGTGATTCTGCTGCTGGGAAGAACGCAACGATTGTTTTCTTGTCTCTAAATTCGCTCAACTTGCGCCATTTTTGGTCTACATCTGGGAGTTCAAAATCTGGAGCCTTGTCACCTATACTGGGAACCGATGCAAGAGAAGTGCTAGACATATTGCTTTGCAGCTGCCAGCCTAATAATAAAAACATTTCAGCGCAAATATTCGATATTATAGGTTTGCGACTCCATAAAGTAAGTAAGTTCATCCTACAAGCAACATGACCTTTATTCGTTTTGATGAAAAATGCCTATTACCGCATTCCAGCTTCATCCTTTGAATGAAAGATATTGCAAGACTAGATATTCTACTGCAACCACACACCGTCGCCATCATCTAATGACAGACTATTCTTTGCTATGTATTGCTACTGCCAATACTGTATTTCCATTGATTCTTTTCCATATCAAGTATAAATGCAAGCAGAACATTTTCGAGGATACTTATTATCTTGTCTCCTTTTGTCCTAGTTGCCTTTCTTGGAGCACCAGTAGCTCCAGTGTCGGTTAATTCGTTGAACTTCCAATATATTCTGACATTATCTGGCAGTTTTGGTATAACATCTTTGGGTGCTACGGCCATATTTACAAGATCGGGCCTGACAGCAAGCATTGCAGATGTTTCTGCCTCTCCACCGTGTCCTAGACCGTCCCAAACATCAAACAGTTCTTTATCTATTGATCCAACTAGAGTCCACCATGATTCCAGACAAGATATTACAACTCTGGGATTTCTTTCCTTAATTATTCTAGAAGCTAATTCGATGGGTGCGATATTA
>DASUUX010000067.1:0-14070 GCA_036373855.1 Nitrososphaera sp. | reverse complement strand
CTGGGCATGCAAGATGTCTGACAGTACGTGTGTAGGATGTGGTATTAGGATATGCCCATTATGCTTGAAAGAGCCAGATTATTGCAGGTGTGAAAACAAGCATGAGTGCTGTAAAGGCTAGATTAACTAGCTAATTATTTTAAACTGTTGTTCCAATAACTTTTCCTCAGTTTCTTTATCTTTGCCATGATTAGCTTAACTGGAAAATAGTCTATCCATGATGTATTCGCAGTAGTACTTGAGCTACCTTGAATATTTAGTGTATTGTAGCAATTGGCTTAGTTCCAACATATTATTCTCTATTGATGAGCCTCTTTGAATTCCCACAGAAGACTGTCCTTGGTTGCCTGTACTAAACTTCTAAGCTCATTATTATTATCATCCTTATCCTTCGTTAGTTGGTTTATCCTAATTGGAGATATTCCCAATGATTCGAGTTCTCCTATCAGATATGATTGCTCATGGCCTTCTGTCGGCAAATGAAATTTGGACATAGTAGTATATACATAGAACTACTATATACATGAAATAATAGATTGTTTAGAGTAGCGACGCCACTTTAGCGCAATAACACAACCTAATTAACTACTATCCAATACTCAATATCCCGCCAGCTTGGTGCAAATCTCTGCAATGTGATTTTGAGTAAAGCTCACTTGTTGTCCCCCCCCCATATCTAGAAATCCATCTCTGCCTTTGACAGTGGTGCTCCGTTTCCCATCAGGGTGTGTTCCATTCCTTGATTGTGAATATGAAAGATACCATTCTTTAACAGTTGCTCGTCCATTCAAACTCCTCAATAATCTTCCGTTTACTGTGTCCTTTTTAAAGACATTCTAGAACATAGATTATTGCTTCAAACCTGATAATCTGAGAGGATAGCTTCTCTCTTCTTGTTTTTCTTATCGCTTGGAATGTTGCTGCTCAATAGTTCAATAGCTCAATCAAACCTCCTGTAAGCATCGATATGCACCGTGGAATCAGGACCGCAATGCTCATAACGGGGAATAGACGATATTGCGACAGCAACTCGAATAAGAATATGCTATGTGAACCTACATGATCCGAGGCAGCACACGATGATC
The DNA here is from genome assembly GCA_036373855.1 of Nitrososphaera sp. Lineage (GTDB taxonomy): Archaea > Thermoproteota > Nitrososphaeria > Nitrososphaerales > Nitrososphaeraceae > Nitrososphaera. The sequence continues at coordinate 12,985 of DASUUX010000067.1, read as the reverse complement.
TCGACCACTCACATGGTTGTTGTTACAATGCTGGGCACTCAGATTCATGAATAAGACTGCAATTGTTCTTAGACTACTGAGCATGCAGACACTGCTCTATCAATCCTTTGTTGCATAAAGGCAATTAGCAAGAGGGTAGCGAGCAGGATAACGAAATAAACCTTGAGCGACGAGATCGCAGAGCAAAAGGATTTTCCAATTGCATAGGCTATAGTTATTCACATCTCTGAGAGCTTGCTTCTCTCTAGATGCGTAGATTGAAGCCTCTACCCGAATAGGGCTCTGAGCCTTTTTGAGTCAAATAATAGCGTCTGATGGTTTCTTTGCTTATTTCATCCTGCATTATTATTTCTGAGCGCCTTCCCGGCGTTTTTCCCTCCTGATAGTTCACTCTCCTTCTTTCGTCGTGCAGTTCATTGTCGCGCTTTTTCTTCAGCTCTGCTGCATACACGACACGAAAAATTTGCTCTTGCGTTGTGGCATCTTCACTCATTTCTTATGACCCCTTAACTCTGAAAAAGATGTCAGTACCTTCGGATGGCTCTGTTGTGCGAAGGCGAACAATAGCCACAGTAATCGGTGTTCGGTCTGCCATGGCAGATACATTCACATCTGCCATATGTTTGACTTTTATTAAATTTTCTCAATATATTCTATACGCAGTATGGATATTTAACTAGATATTATATCATCAGTTGCGATTTGTGGCATTGCAGGTAGAGAATGTGTACTTGAGAGAGATTAACTGATATGATATATAGGATTGTTGCAGAAAAATAATCTATCCCATCCCAAACATTCTTTGATGCAAAGGACTCTGTTTGTTTGTCCATTAGGCAGCCGCAAAGAGTACATTGCAGCAGACTCTTTGGCGCTAGCACACGAAGACGTGTTGGCCTCGGCATTTGATGCTTGACTTCAATAATTCTAAACTGGATGTGGATTCCTCATGGTTGCAGTTTTGGCTGTTGCAATGTGAGATTGTACTAGACATAATATTGACAATCGAGGTTAGATACACAGTTGTACAACACTTTATTGGGCTTGTATATATAGTCGCATTGCCTATAATAGATTGATAAGAATGAAATACAGAAGTAGAACAGAACTTGCTTCTAATATTCTAGAGGCAGCAAACGGTGGCGCTACCAAGACCAAGATAATGTATAAGGCATTTCTCTCATATGCGCAATTAAAAGAATATCTTGCAATGTTAATTCAAAATGGCCTCGTGGTACATGATATCGAGGGAGAGAAGTACCGGACTACAAGCAATGGGATTAAATTCCTTGAAAGCTCTAGGCAGCTGGGCGGATTGCTCACAGCAGGAGCTCCAGAAAATGGGCTGACAAGACATGTTTGATGATGAAGAAAATCCTCAGCCGCCATCCACCTGTCCGAGATGTGGTAGGACGACCAAGTTTGGCGGAAGATGTGAATGCGAACAGATATTGTGGTAGCACTTAAAATTTGGTAATAAAGACGCAAGTAATGGGCATTATAGTACAGTAGAGTGCTAACTTTGCTTTGATCAAATGCATGTGTCTAATGTAGTGGAGCACTTGATAAATCGACATTATATTGCAGATTCAGCTCTTTACAATAACAAGCTGCTAAAATCATGGATCGAGCATGTGTAGTATGCGGGATTGAGAATAGCGACTCTGCGTAGCTGGCGTGAGGCCAGCGATGCGGCAATTGCTTCACACGTAAACGTTACGGAAAATCTGCACTGTTTGGCTAAAATCATTAGCCGCCGTTTATATAGTAGGCGTGTTCATGTACAACGACTAGTCTTCCATCCTAGGGATTATTCCTCATAGTATATGCATGTTTCAATGATATGTTCCGTATGTAAGAATGGCCGCCCGATTGCAGACCCGGAATCCGGCGAGCTGGTATGTAGCGATTGCGGCCTGGTATTCTCAGAAAAGGCCCACGAAAATCGCGCGGAATGGCGGAACTTTGGGTCTGAAAATAATGACCGGGCAAGAACAGGTTCTCCCATGTCCCTGGCGCAGCACGACATGGGACTCAACACGGTTATCGGAAACAACAATAAAGATTCGCGCGGTCAAAACATAGATCCATCCATGCATTCAACAATGCAAAGGTTGAGGACATACAATTTTAGAAGTCAGGCACACACGTCAACCGACAGGAATCTTATGCGGGCTTTTGGCGAACTTGGCAGACAGAGGGATAAGCTTGGCCTATCAGACGCTATGATTGACAAGACGGCTTACATCTACCGTAAAGCCCTTGGAAAAGGGTTGGTGAGGGGAAGGTCGATCTATGCCATACTGGCTGCGGCCATATACATTGCCTGCAGGGAAATGGGCGCAGTAAGATCGCTCAAGGACATAGGCGAGATCACCAATGTCAAGCGCAAAGTTATTTCCCGCAGCTACAGGATCCTGATCCAGGAGCTTGAAATGATAATGCCAGTGATAGACCCGATGAAGTGCATCGCAAAGATCGCAAACAAGGCTAAACTAAGCGAAAAATCAAAAAGAATGGCTATAGATGCCATGAAAGATCTTGTAAATACGGAGGCATCCGCAGGGAAGGGTCCCATGGGTTTGGCAGCAACGATTCTTTACCTTTCCTGCTTGAGAAATGACGAGGCCGTGACCCAGAAATATATCGCAGAGGCGGCAGGAGTTACAGAAGTCACTATAAGAAACAGAATCAAAGACTTAAAGTCCAGGAACATGTCACGCACAATTAAGGATGGGTTATTTCCTTGAATGGTGGTGACGCCTGGCAAATTTGGCAATTTTTATACTTTAGAAAAACCTGATGCTCCTTGCAGTAGTCACATTGTACCTGAGCCCGACATTGCAGGAAATGCTGCTGCTGTACTTGATTTTAGATTATCGTACTCTTTGAGGCATTCCAACACATTGACACAATCTCAATAAAGTGACTGTTTTAACATTGATTTGGTCTAGCGTCTCATGCTCTTAAGGTTTAGTTGGTTCTAATGCGAACCACCTACTACATACTTTGCACCGGGCAGACAGTTGTCACAGTATCTCTGAATTATTTACTGCTTCATCTAGAACAAACACTCCATATTATTGTCATGATTTACTAGCCATTGATTACTTGAAAAAATCAAAAGATTGATTTTTGAGACATACGTACAAGATGTGAACTCGGTAAGGCTAGACCGTAAGAAATCTGCTGATTGCCTCGATCGTGGCTTTTGCATTTGGCAAGATGGTATGTGCTTCTGGAATAAATACAGAATTGCTGTATGCAAGTGTTCCAGATATCGAAGCCATCGCGCTTGTTACAGGCACATACCCATCTCCACTCTGACCCGAATCATATGGCAAAGAGAATCCACGTTGCATAAGATAACTGGGCCTGCGTCCTGTTATTGATGCATGATAACTCGTTCTATAGTGTATTGCATCACATGTCGGTTGATTTGTACCGCAAATCAGGAGAACATTCTGCTCTGGTAATTCCTCTCCAAGCTCTCTTTTAAATTCCATCGCATTTATGACACCAGTTCGCATATCTTTTTCTTTAAAGGCCCAATCGTTTCTCAGATATGTGTCCTCTGCGCTTGATGCAGGTTTGCCGCCGTCTGCGAACAAGATGGCTCTTCTCCTCAAGTAAGCTTCATCAGGCAAAAGTTCATACATCGAAGGAAATTTAACAAATAATTCCTTTCTCCTGTGGTAAAGAGTTTTTCTAGGCTCAATATTATTTGTGTCATTAGGTTGCCAATGGGCACCTGACGGGTAATTGGGATAGGCAGAGCCAATAAATCTTTGACTGTCTATTTGCGGGTGGAGAATGAAATAAGCCAATGGCGAGCCCAGGTGTGGACAGGCAATGTAAGCGGCGCGTCTGATTGGTGCGCCGTATCTGTATGCTGTGCGGGCTATTATCCCTCCCATTGAATGGCTAATTATATCAACACCATCGCACTTCCCCTCTGTTTTTTCTTCTATGAATCTTGCCAGCATATGGCCGGAGATTCTGTTAGATTGCCGCCAGTCATAAGGAAATATCCAGAAGTCAAAATTTGGCTTGTAACCCCAGGTTAGAATTGATTTTATCAAGCCGTCATATGCAAAAGGGATCAAGCTAGTCGCCACTACCTTAACATCGTTGTCATCTGCCTTGTGGCGAATGTTGGTCTCTAAATAGTGAAACACTCTGTCTAGTTTCGCTCTTATCAAAAACTCGTGCGGCATTAGTGGCCAAAAGTGTTCCGGAGAACCTTTTTCTGTTCTAATTGCAAGCCTAGAGGTTCTTGTGCCTGGGACAAAAATCAGTGGTCGTTTTGGATTCAATAGGTATCATCTGTTAGCTTATTTGATATATGCATTGAGAATACTGAGTTCGCAATATTATTCTGCCAGTCCCTTGCATTTATTGTGCTAATATGCCTCTTTAGATGATATAATACCTTATGTTTCGCAAGGGGACAATAACTATACGGAACTAGTCAAGAATTGGTATATTTCAAAACTTCTCTTTCTTTCGCAGTATGTATATGAATCTAAGCACTCTAGATTCATGCTTTGGTCTTTCCCTTTTGATAGCAATTGAGATACTATTACGAAAAGAATTCCCAGACAGTTACAGACTTCCAGAATGAAACACCCAATGCAACGCACAAGATTGCAGATAACTTTTTGGATTCATAAAAGGAGGTTATCAAATCTATCCAAGATGCATAACTGCAATGGCCGAATCGCTACCATTAAGCACACGCATGACTACCAACATGATGTTTGCTGGAATGGAGGCTTCCAGAGCTATCGCAAATTATATAAAACAGAATGCAAGAGAAGTGGTGCATACACTTCAAATACAGCTAGAATATTTGCCCAGACTGCAAAAGAAACAGTTCAAGTTTTAAGCACCTAATACATTAATTGTTTAGCTAAAAGTTCAAAGCTAACTTCTCTATAATATTCTGATAGAATCCCTTCTAACAGAACTGATGATATTGTAGCGGGTCCGTCAGGATTTGAATAAAATTTATTTGAATCCCAAGACGGGATTTCGGCGGTTTATTATTAGAAGTATTCCAGGTTTAGTGGGATTTGGTTTTATCATAGTTGTGGGTTCACGAAGCCGAGCTATAAGGATTATGAGGTCCATCATCATCTTTCATAAAGCCTAGTCCTAAAGGACGCCTGCTTTAGACTGACCTCGATCAGACATTTGTGCACACCTGCTGCAATGATGTAAAAGCCGCATCAATGTTCGTGTGCATTTTCATCCTCTATCTTCTTAGCGCTGTGATCAATCTCCAGAACAGTAGCTTAAGGTCCTTCACTTTCCTTCTCTTCGTTTTCGCCTACTAGTTTCTCTGTGCTTTTCCTGGGCGTCACGTCTTGAGTTTGTTGGATTCTTGTGAGGGATTCAAGTTTTGTTCCTGTTATCGCTAACCAAATTAATGGCACTGCAATGAACGCTCTCTCGGTTGCTCCGTGATAAGAAGTGCCTAAGGTGTAGATGAATACGAAAAACAAAGCTAGAGCTATTAGTCCGCTTAGCAGCGAGTATGTTCGATAATGTCCCCACCACCAAAATGCGTCATCGCCATTTTTTAGAGCGCGCCAGGTCAATAGTTGGGCTGCAATAAATGTGAGGAAGGCGACGAACGACGCCAGAGTGTGTGCACCAAAAACGTAATTGTCTGGGAATGCTCCGATGAATAGCAAAGACACCCCTGCGAGCACGACTCCCAAGCCAGACACAGCCACCAGCCATACCACACCTTTCTTTGACTTTCCTCGGGTAGCTGGTAAACTCGCTTCAAGGCTAAGCGCTAAAAGGATTGATAGAAGACCGAAGACGATGAAATTTGTGTTTTGAATTATCGCATAAGAGCCGACGCCTAGTTCACTTACGTAATTGGAGATTTGACTATACCCCTCTCGCAGAAGACTTTCCACAGCTACTAGAAAAGTAAAGAGAATCGGAGCAATGATTCCTGCCCAGGCAGTCATTCGCTGGAATGCTTTATTGTTATTCTTTCTCTGGAATGGATGACCTGAGGAGATCGCGCTTCTACTGTCTCCTTCGTCAAACCCTTTCGTTGTGTCAGTCGTCATTTCCATCAAATTATCATTCGCCAGAGATTCTCTTAATACTTAGCCTACCGGCGGGAGGGAATTCGGACATGCTTAAGAGGAACCGTGTCTGATTTGACTACGGTTGTGCACCGCCCAGACAGTCTTGATAACAAGATAATCAAGGAACTTGGGAGCCCTCGCTTTTTCCAGTGGAATGTTCGGGAGTCCTATGCGAGCATCGCTAAGCGGCTTAGGATTGATGAAGAGACCGTTAGGAAGAGGATCAAGCGCGCGGAGAAGACAGGTTCCATCCAGGGATGGCGTGTGGTGATTCATCCTCATTTGATTGAGTGTGAGGATGTTGAATTGGATCTAGAAGTAAATGACGCTGAAAGAAAGCATGAGATCATCTCGCAGATCAAGCTCATAGAGGGAGTAATCTGGATTCTCAATTTTGAGGGAACAGGACTATTTGTTCTATTCTACAGTAAGAGTGGTCAGGCTCTGTCGAGGAAAGTCCAGCTTATACGTACTATCTGCGGGGCTGAAAAGCTCACAATGTGGAGTAACAGTCTCCCACCCTGCGACATCAAGATATCTAGGACCGATTGGAATATCGTCTGGGCGATACGGGATGATCCAAGGAAGAGCCTGTCAGAGATTGCAAAAGAGTCGGGAGTAACGACCCGGACAGTGAACAGGAGGCTGACCTTACTCACGGAGCGAAGAGCGTTCATCCTTGTAGGGATCGCTAACTTTAGGCAATCCGCCGGAGTGAGTTGCAACATGTTGATCTTTTGCCTTCCAGAAAAGGAGAAGTCTTTTGTGACTGAAAGAATTGTCTCCAGATTTAAAAACATCGTCTTCGGAGGTTCCACCTCATCCAACTATCTGTTTTACAACATGGTCTTTGACAACCTCTCCGAAGCTAATGATGCCTACGATTGGATCAAGCGACTTAGGGGAGTTGGCGAGGTTAGGATGGGCATCATGAAGGATTTGATTCTTGTCCGCGACTGGCTCGATGAAGAGATGAAGAAAGGCATGTCGGGGAACCCGTGATTGGATGATAACATTGGTACTGGTAACTTACCAAGACATTAACAGGATTACAGGAAGTGGTTTCAAAAAATATCATCGGTGAACCTTTCAAGACTCCCCTTGGGGAGTAACGCCTTTTATGTCATTTGCTGTAGGGCACAGCTATGAGCAAAACAATTATGCAAAAAATCACACCGGACCTGTGGTTCGATAATAGTGCCGAAGAAGCAGCTAAATTTTACACCTCTATTTTCAAAAACTCAAAAATCATAGACGTTGCTCGCTATGGAGAAGCAGGGGCAAAGGTTTCTGGACGACCAAAGGGAACAGTAATGACTGTGATATTTGAAATTGAAGGACAACGATTCATGGCGTTAAACGGCGGGCCAGTTTTCAAATTCTCGCCTGCCATATCGTTTTTAGTGAACTGCGAAACACAGGAAGAAGTTGACGACTTGTGGGAGAAGCTCTCTCAAGGAGGAGAAAAAGAACAGTGCGGTTGGCTAAAAGACAAATATGGTGTGTCATGGCAGATCGTTCCCAATGCCTTGGGCGAGATGTTGCAAGACAAAGATGCCAAGAAACCGGAAAGGGTTATGGAGGCAATGCTTCAAATGAAGAAAATCGACGTAGAAGGCTTAAAGAAGGCATACGCGGGGTAATAATAGAAGATGAACCCAGTAGTCCATTTTGAAATGCCAGCAGAAGATAGAAAGCGTATGGCTGACTTTTATAATAAAGTCTTTGGCTGGAAAACCGAACAGCTAGGTGAAGATATGGGAAATTATGTCTTAGCTACCACAACAGATTCTGATGAAAAGGGCCCAAAAAAGCCAGGCGCAATAAATGGAGGTTTCTTCCAGAAAACTGATGATAAACCGGCGCAATATCCCTCAGTGGTTATTGCGGTGGATGATATTAAGGAGCACATGATGAATGTGGAAAAGTCAGGAGGTAAGGTGCTTGGCGAGCCAGTAGATATACCGGGAATCGGCTTATATGTATCGTTTTTTGATACGGAAGGCAATAGGGCAAGCATGATACAACCGATGCCTCGTTAAGACCATGCAGCACAAATTAAAACCCAAAACATACACAGTAGAGAGAGACACACGCGAGACCCTCAAGAAACCAAGGCCAGAGAGAAAAAAATATACAAATAACAAATGATAATCACAATGACCAAACCATCTGAATATACTGTTCCCACAACAGTCGATGAGTATCTGGCAACATTACCTAACGATGTGCACAAAGTGCTTCAGAAACTTAGGCACAGTATCAAATCTATTGTTCCTGAAGCTGAAGAAAGAATTGCTTACAGAATTCCTATATTTAGGCTTCAGCGTGATTTAGTCGGATTTTCCGCTCAAACAAATCCTCAAAAAAGAAGACTCTGCTCATTTTATACTATGAGTCCTCCACTAGCAAAAGCGATGAAGAAAGATTTACAGGATTACGAAGTCTCAGGCGCAACCATTCATTTCATGCCTGAGAAGCCATTGCCGGCGGCGCTTGTTAAAAAAATTGTGCGTGCAAGGGTGAAAGAATTATCAGGAAAAAGCTAGAAAATACGAGAACTGAATTCAAAAAATAGAAAGGAGAACGGCTGACAAATGAGAAAAGTAATCCTATACCTGCAATATCACTTGATGGCGTTGTTTCAGATTCTGAACATTGGATTACATTAATTGACGAAATTCTAGCGAATGCACTTGAGTACTACAATAATACTCTGGATGCTATTCTTGTTAGAAGCAAATCCTATCCTTCATTGGCAGAATACTGGCAAAGTGGGAGATGTCCTCACAATCCACTCTTGAACGCACTTTTGACAGAAGAATTAACGAGATAAGGAAAATACTTATTTCCCGTTCGAAAATCAAACTTGTGTGGAATAATTCCCAGCAATTGATCATCAAAGACAGCGAATGCTCCTTTTATTTGGAACCTTAAGAGAACTAGCGATATCGTAGTGAGCTCGTCGAGATTTGGATAAGAATTCATTTGAATCTTAGTTGTAATCTGTTTATCTTTGCTTTCACTTGTCTTTGCAGTTATCATCGGTTCCTGAAAAGAAATATTCATGATATGGAATTGCGTATAATTCATGAGTGTCATGCGAACGTTGTATCTTTGCCATAAGATACAGTGATACATTGATTTTCTTCAGTTGAAATCCTTATCTACTACTACTCGAAAAATATACTATAAGGCAGATAGTGTCACTTTGGAAAGAGTCACCAAAGGCTGGGCTGTTGCACTTGCAGTTACTGTCATAGCTTTAGTTGTGGTTTCTTCTAATTTCTTCGCTTTCCAATCCTCAGTTTCCAGCAGGACCAGTGATCAAGCCACCATAATGGCTGAGTCTTTAGCCCCAAAATTACACAATATTCTACTGATTGGTAATGAGAATGTGTTAAGAATTGCACCCGATAACGATCTGCATCCTGGAGGCCTCTGGCATAAAGCCATGACATTCAATGGAACTATTCCCGGACCCTTGATTATTGCAAATCAAGGAGATACGCTCAAAATAACCCTAAAAAATGAAGGCAAACTTGCGCATAGCCTCAACTTTCATGCAGGGTTTGGCCCAAGCCAAGCGCTATCAGGTGTAGTAAATGCGGGAGAGAATAAGACTTGGACGATGAATGTGAACTATCCAGGAGCATTTCTTTACCACTGCGATGGAGATAATCTTAATGGAATTTGGGAGCACATTGCTGATGGCATGTATGGAGGTATAGTAGTCCGCAGCCCTAATGAAGAAGAACACAATGCCACGCGGGAGTTCTATGTAACATTTAGCGAAGTATACGATACCAAAGCTCATGCCCCATTTGCAGCGAATCAGTCATCCGAGGGTAACAATAGTCAGGCAGCTGGCTCATTTGACATAGAGAAATTTATTGCTCGAAAGCCCGATCTCATCTTGACAAATGGAATGGCATTCAGATATGTTCCTTGGATTGGCACAGAGTCTAAGATTCTACTTAATCCCGATGCAGAACCTTTTCATGTAAGAGCTGGCGAATTGACCAGATGGTATCTATTTAATGCAGGTCCAAGAAATAATATTGCATTTAATTTTGGAGCAGGCTTGGTCAAAGAAGCGGCTATCAGCAACAACAATAATCTAGTTAATAATGGAAGTGGCGGACCAGCACCAACATCATCATCCTCATCATCACCGCTTGACATACAGGACAGCCAAACATACTATGATGAGGTTGTAAACATACCGCCTGGATCGGGTACAGTCGTTGAGGTTACTTTTCCAGAATCCGGGACCTACTTTGGCAACGATCATGATGCTGGCAGTATTCTATACGGCGCAGGTTTTGTTGTGAATGCAGAATAGTAGAATTATTATTATTTCAGTTTCAGCGCTTGTGTGTATTCACATTTGACAATATTATACATATATCTCATTACGAGAGTGAAACCATTACGACTATTAGTGCAAATAGATGCTAGTGTTATTTGCATCAGAATCAGCTATATATTTTGTTGCCATTATATCTACATAAAAACAATTGTTCACGTCTGGTAAGATTAATTAATATGGCGGAGCACATTCGGAAGTATGCCGAGCTATATTATTTTAAATAAATTGACGGACCAAGGTGCAAAAAATGTCAAGGATTCTCCAAAGCGTGCCCGAGCGGCTCAAAAGGAGGCTGAAAAATTAGGAGGCAAGCTTACAACCTATTACACTTTTGGAGAATATATTACTGTTAACATACTGGAGGCACCAAGTGACGAAGCAGCACTATCTTTTGTATCTCAGCTTGTAAGCTTGGGAAATGTACAAACTACGACACTAAAGGCTTTCACAGTAGAAGAGGCTGCAAAGAGCATTAGCAGCAAGCCATCTTGAGAATACTGCTGCGGCTACAGAAATAGAGGCAGCTGTAGCACTATTCTAGAATCATCTAATTACTAAAAGAGAGGAAGCAAAAAGACCATTTCTGGGCTGCCATGCGTCCAAGACTATATCCAGTATTTAAGCCTTCAAAGGCAAGTATTGTAGCAGATAGCTAACTCATTATTGGTAGGCAAAAATACTTGTAGTGGCAATTCCTAAGAAATGACTACAGAATTTCAGCAGCGCATTTTGGCAATGTCCCCCGCTGAAAGAAAAAAACTTTGGTATTAACAAGTCAACGTTATGGTATCAAAAGAATAAATGATTACATGTAAAGCTATCGAACTCTATGGTAAAATTCAGTCTAAGGTTTGAGTTGCGCGAACCCATTTTTGCAAATTCACACTTCTAAGGCTCTATCTGTAACGACTGTTGATTCAGGAAATCATTAATTGCCAATCTGACCTCTTGTTTATGTCCTATAAGTGCGCGACCTCTCTGCTATGAAATTCAATGTGCTTGGCATTTGGAATTTTCTCAGCAGCATATACAAGCTATGAGAGGGACTGACAAGAGTAGTAACGCTTAGAAAGCCTTTGAGCTCTACCAGCATAAAGAAATCTATCCGAAAAGGTCCTTGACATGATCTCTTTGCAGCACTCCAACTATACCCACCAGGATTATGCCTATTATGAAACCTTCAAGATCCGTCAAGAACATATCAGCCCAATCCCAAATTGATCGCCACAGAAGGACAACTGCAAAAAGCCCTATTATGTACGCCCAGGCAGCTCTTCTCCTGCGTCTTTTCTCTTCCTTTGAGTCTATGGCTTCTACCACGGCAGTACCAATGTTCTGTTGGAACAACATCATTTCTAGAGTTTGCATTGATTTTACTAGCAGCTGAGTACTAAATTTGTAAACTCTATTATCTTTTATAAGTATCATGAATAAGAGATTATCTACCTATTCTAGTTCTTGCACAAGAGTTTTTAAAATAGCAAAATATTTTAAATGCAGACAAAATGAATTACGTCAGATGAGAGTAGGTATTGGATACGGACAGTAATCCACAAAAATGGAAATGCTCTAACACTTACCTATTTTGTTATTAAATTGTAGTTCAATTATTATAGACTTGAAGGTCGTCATTGTTAGATGCAGCTAAATTGACTTGGCATTTACAAAAATAAATAATTGACTGGAGAGCATGAGCTTTTGACAGCAGTAGTTGCAGCAGCTATTGCTTTTTACTTTACTACACGTTATTTTATAGCGAAGAGTAATACAAGATATATTCAGTCACCTTCAATTTTAGGAAGTGAATTCCGCAAGTTGAAACACGTCCTGATAAAATCGTAGTTTCAGAAGATCCTGCTTGGTTAAGATGAGAGTCTCATTTCTTAAATGCTGTAATAAGAGAAACTGGCTCGGATAATAAAATCAGGAAAGTATACAGATCACCCTTCTTCTAGTTCATTTTCTATTATTATCTTTTAAGTCCAGGGGGAGTCAGCCTAGTCTCTCTTCCTCCAAATCCTGCGGCAATCATTTCTATACCTATAATTAATAGAATAATTCCCATGATTAGGCCAGCTAAGACTGCCCCAAAGAACGGAGATACAATTACCAAACCTCCGAATATTACAGCTAAAACACCTACCCCTATGTAAAAGCCTCGTACCCATCCTCTTTGCGTTCTGTCTCCAAACCCATGTATTATTCTTGCAATGCCATCGAACAATAATGCAAATCCTAGGAAGATGAATAGTGCGACTGTCGTTCCAACAGGGAAGGCAAGAGCAATGCTGGCCAAGATAATTACTAAAATACCTAATCCTATTGTACCCCATCTTGACCCGCTTGGAATAAATATTCCGCTTATAACTCTCTCTATCCCTATAATTAGAAATATTATAGCAAGGATGAATACCAAACTGACCAATGTAATGCCTGGGAACACTATTGCATATACGGCAAGAGCTATAGCTAATACGCCAAGGCCTATCTGTACCGCACG
>DASUUX010000066.1:0-10625 GCA_036373855.1 Nitrososphaera sp. | reverse complement strand
CGTAAAAGACACTATATCCCTTTGTTGTACCTAGGTTTGGGGGGGTTGCATTTGTAGCAGTTAAAATGAAATGACCTCTACTCGTTACATCTGGAGTAACATTAGTGCTGTACGTCATTTCTACAAACTTGACTGGAACTGTTGCTATTATTTGGTTTGTCTGCGGATTTGTTAGGTCGACTGTCATATCTGTAGCGTTTACAATGTGCATACTCCTGTAACCAACTTCCTGAAGCTTCTGTAGATGATATAATAAAATATTGTCAGTTGTTGTCATGTCCTCGTTGGTAGTGGTATCTTCAGAAGAAATTCCAAGTCTAGTATCCAAATCAGGATACCGAATAATGTGTATGACGTCTTGAGCTTCTCGACAGCTGCTAGTGTCGATACTACTAACGGTGTTTGTGCTGCCGCCGCTAGCGCTGGGAAGTGCTGCTGCTCCTTGTTGTTCCTCTGGGCATAGTTGTGCTAGTATTCCATAGCCTTGAGTTGACTCTTCTAATAAGGCAGAGCCTGTATTATCTATATCCTGGATTACCCAGCCGTCTGGTATCTGTACTCTAAAGCTATCATCATCTGTGCTTTGAAATGTTGTTGGTTCTGCTACTGCGCCAGTAGTAGTAACCGAATCATCAGATGTAGTTGTTTCAGCCGCTGGAGCCTCAGCATCATATTCAAATGTCAAGTCTGTATCTTCGATTCTGGGTTCGCCGGGTGGAAAGTATGTTAGCACTATGCGATAAGTGCCGCTCTTTGTCATGTCTGGGTCTTCACCTGCTACAAAACCATGTCTGAATGTCGAATCATTATTCACGTGAATGCCTTCTATATCTATTTCAACAGAATCTGGGTCGTATATGCTAGCATATACACGTGAACCGCCTTCTCTCTCTCTTCTACTGTTCCACTAATTATGATGGTATCGCCTCTTCTGAAGCTCTCGCCGTTTAATGTCGCTGTTAATCCATTGCCGTTATCCCCTTCGTCATCCTCATCATCGGATTCTGATAAAGAAACGCTAAGTGGGCTTGTTGTTATTGTTGTAGCTTGCGCTTGTAGATAGGGAGCTTGTATAAAAAAAGCTAGCAGGATTATTACAAATAATGACGCTTTGATTGTTGTAGTTATCATCATACTCTTTTTTGCTCACTACTCTCTAATCTATAAGCAGGTACGTGTAATTCTAAGCAAAGTATATCGTGCTATTTTCATGAAGAACATTAGAATATATGTAATTATGTATGAAAGGTACTTCGCCACCTTTAGTATAGAAAGTAGTAACCCCTGAACCACTTTCCAGAGTCTATCATTGCTATAGCTAAGCGCGGAGGTATCTGAAGTGCAGAATTTGGCATGATACCTGTTGTAGTTTCTTGTTGACGCCGCCTGTACCATACTCATGCATTCCAGCTTTCTGCTTGACTGTACCACTTCCACGATTAGTAGGAATACCATTTGTATTGCCCAGTTTTGGGGTGTTATAGGTGTCATTTATGACTATGAATAAAGTTCCTGTTCGCTTTAGCACTCTGTGAACTTCATTGAAGACTGCCAAAACTTTGAAGATATTCTTTATAGGACTCTTCTAGGCCTATTTTACCAGCCAAGATCTCAGTACTTCCCCGCAATTGCCAGTATGGTGGCGAGCAAAATACCATGTCTACGCTTTCAGTTGCAACCGAATCTTTGAGTACTGTAGTAGCATCACCCTGATAAAGCTGGAATGATGGGAGCGGTGATGGTGGAGGTATTGCTTCTGTTGCCGTTGTTGTCGTCATTGTTTATTCCCCTCGTCTACTCTTGTTATTCCAATATTGTTGTTGAAGACCTGTTCAGTGTTATAGCCTAGTATTTCAAATGCATCCTTGACTGTAGACACGAGCATTTCTTTGTATTTGCATATTCCGATTTCTTGAGGGTTTATTGAAACTCCTGCTTTCTTCTTTTTGTTACTAATGTCTGTCTTGAAATACCAGATGATGTCACCAGCTTTTGCACCAAGCAACATCCCAATTTTCTTATTGGGATTGTTTACTGTGTAGTGTATGGGGTCTTTTGCTAGCCTTACCTTAATTTTCAAAAGCTCTGGGTCAATTTTTCCACCCTCTAGGTCATTCAGGTAGCTTTGAGGTTGATTGTAGGATCTCCATCTGTCTTAAAATCTTCAAGGAACGTATCAAATACGTGGTTGACCCATGCAGGTCTATCGTTTTTCTTGCCTCGCATTTTTACTGCTTTGATTTCGCAGTTAACATTCCTCTGTTGGTTGGTTTCAAGCTTGTTATACTTAATATCTAGCCTATAAACTTAATATCATAGCCTATGCAGGATACGTCTTAATCCAAAAAAATAAAGGGGTTAGGTTTTGGTTTAGGCAGATGTCACGTGGTAACGAGTATCTTTGCCTAATCCAAACCTTTGAATTTTGAGTAGTGTTTTTCCTTCACTTAAGTATGCGTCAATGTCCTCTGACGTTCGTTTTCCTACTTCCAGATACTTCTCTTGATTGCTGCTATCGCTGGGGTCTGTTATTGTGTATCTGTATCTTTGACTCTTCTTTCCATTAAATTCTGCTTCTACTTGTTCAATTTTCTCAGGGTCGAATTGATAGACCTTCTTCTCGCTTGGCTGCAATTTTACAAACTTGTTGTCCTTTTGTCTTAGCTCTGCATTTCTTTGCAAGTTTTCTTTGGCTTTAGGACTTAATGCTTGGCTTTCCGATGCCATATTAGACTGATTCACCTCCTTGTTGCAAATCAGAGTAACCCAGCCACGCCACGTGGAGGCTTTGCTTTGTGGCCATATCAATATCATTCAGAACCAATTCATGTTCTATCGTCGAGGTATCATAACCTGAGATCTCCAGAATGTCTCTGACTGTTTTCCATAACATAATTTTGTATTTTCTGAAACTGATGTCGCGAGCATTTAGAGAATAACCTTCTTTATTGTAAGACTCAAAATACTCTATAACATCTCCTTCCCTTGCACCAATTGCTAATCCTATCTTTCTCTTTCGGTCATTTTCATTTTCGTATTCTTCAGGATTTTTGGATAATCTATTTGATCTCTTCAGCAATTCTGAATCAACGTTACCTGACTCCAGGTCTGAAATTGCCTTTTTCAGATTCATAACAGGATTGATACCGCGAACAATGTCGTATACCGTCTGCCTAAACACAGAGTTTATCCATTTTGGCCGGTCATTCTTGTCTCCTTCCATTCCGACAATGTCTGGTTCTTCACCTTGTATCCCTGTCCAACCTACATAGTGTTTTTTCTTATCTGAAATTATTGCTGTGTTGTATGTCTTGGTGTGTTCTACTTCAATTCCGAGCTGTTTGCTGCATTCTTCCTTGAGCTTTGAAATCACTTCTTCGATATTCTGATATAAATCTGCCTTATCATTTCTATAATGAAGGAACAAAGAATCTGTATCTCCATATACAATTTCAAAGCCCATTTTTTGTGCGATATCTTTCATTTTTGAAATAGTGTATCTACCATAAGCAGTTATTAGCTCTGCAACCCTTGGATCATAATACTTGAAATATTGACTTCCGAAAACGCCGTATCCACTATTGATGAGAACTTTCAGAGCCAATTGCTTTACATGGTTCCCTAGTTTCTTTTGCTTTAGTCTCTCTTCTTTGAATATCCTCAGTTTCTTTGGGAATGCCCCTTCTTTTTGCCGGCACACCCAATACTCTTTTTGTATTTTGCAGTCCTTTGTAGTGTCCTTGGGTATTCTGGATTGCAAATCACCTTCACAGCACTCACAGTTGATAGTATCAAATGATAAGTTGTGAAGTATTGACATTGTAGGATACAAACTAGTAACGTCAACTATAATCAGGTCATGATAAAGTCCCTTCATTGGTTGAAGAACAATTCCTCCAACATATTGGAGTTCGGATGATGATTTTCCGTCTATTCCAGCAGACAAAGGAACCCTAGATAGTGCACATTCTCCATTCTGTACCATGTTATCAAGAATAGCAGCCCACCATGTTGATATTCCAGTTCTACATACTCTCTCAAAGTTTAGTCCAGTTATCTCTGCAACGGATTTCATAGCATCAAGAACTTCGCTATTGTTGTGTTTTGAGAGCTGCATTACCAGCTCTGCATCCTTTAGAACATACTTCTTTTGTTCTTCAACTGTAAGAGATTGAATTTCTTTACCTGTTAGTCCTTTGTATTTTCCTGATACTGCTTCTAGACTTTGTTCTCCTGATAATACAGCTTTAGATACTTCATCTAGTTTAAGAGTCCTGTAAGCATTTTTGAAGATTGTAGTTTGCACCATTGGTTTGCCAAATACTGAATGGAGGTCAATGTGCTTTTGACTCTTAAGATATGGAATGCCCGCAGTAGTGAAATCAACTATAGATTCGACACCATTTGCTAGACATCTTGCATGAAGTGTAATAAGATCTGAATCAACACCATCTAGGTATTCCTGGGTATCTTCATGATATTTAGCAATACCTGTGGAATACCAACCTATAGATAGATCGTATCTTGACAATTCTTGGTTGATATTCAGCAAAAGTTCACGTTCTGGATTGTCAGAGTTTGCAAAATCTGATTCATGTAGCACTTTGCTATTTCCGTGATTGTCGACAAAAGCAGCTGCGTAGATAGCTCGGTTGTTGATTGTACAGTCATCGGTCCATTCTAGATCAAATGCAACGTAGTCGCTGACCTCTAATAGAGGTACTGAACAACTAGTGCTGTCTCTGGATTCTAAGGGTAATCGGAAAGTATCTCCACTATCTTCACCGTCTTCACTTTTCCGATTAGGAGCGTCATTTTCGAGCTGTTTTGGTGAAGATACTTTGCTTGAAGTGGAGATACTATCTTCACCATCTAATGCAGTATCTTCACCAACTCTGCCATCATTTTGTGCTTGATTTTCTTCTGGTGAAGATGGTGAAGATGGTGAAGATACTTTTCTAATCTCTATCCAGCGTGCATTCTTTGTTCCAGTCTTTTTCCCAGAAGTGTCTGATTCTATCGTTATGGAGATACCATAACCCTCTCGGAGATTGGAAAGCATTGGACGAAGCATCTTTGTGAGCCTGTTGGATTTCTTTGGCCAATCTCTTGCTTTCTTTATGTCTATGGCGAACTCTGGACCAACTGCTATGCCTTCAAGTGCTTTTAGAAGATCTTCTGCTCTACCTTCCCATAGTAATAGCCCATTGTTCTGATCATTATCTTGAAGTCGGTGTTGATCCTTCTCCTTCTCCTCCTGTTGTTTACTATTAGTACGTAGAAGCAAATTACTAGCAAACTTGACCACCACAGGACCAAGTAGAGAAGCCTCTATGGCTTCTACATTTTGAGCACCGATATTTGCATTGTATGCGATAAGAAACTCAAATTCCTTATAGCCTAAAGCCCTAGCAATCGCCTCACCCCAGATAGCAAAATCTGCCATGCGAGGAAGCCTTTGCAGATTCAGATTAGCTTTAATCTGCAATGCCTTAACCAGTGTATCCATGATATAGCCAAGCAGCTGTGTCTTCATCCTTTCAAATTCTGCTAGGACTTCAGACTCTGAGCGTCTCTTGTCATCAGGTAGGCGCTTGTACTCCGACATGATACTGCGATCTAGTGCATCAGGCTCCACCAGAGCGATGTTGATGCCATTTATTTTTATACAGCGTTTGTAATCGTAAACCACGTCCTCGTCGTCAGTGAAGAGCTGTCTTTTGCTTATGCCACCTCCTGTTACAGCTTTACATACCTCATCTGAAAACCAGTCAGGTACTGACCTTACGTTATCATAAAGGAGTAGGTAGTTGTGGTATAGCTGCTGGGCAAATTCTCGCTTGTCGCTAGGAATTGTTAAAAGCTCTGGCATGCTTGGATCAACCAAGCGCTTTATACATCTGCAAAATGTTGTCTTGACGCTACCCTTTTCGCCATGTGTCAAGTCAATAGGGTGTGCAATGTCAGGTATGAAATATGAAATTATGACAACTTTGCTTAAGAGGCTCTGCTGCGGATCTGTTATGTGCATCAAATCAAGGAACTGATCGAACACATTATAGGGATAATTGGCTGATGGTTCTACCTGTGGCAGCTGCCCAAATCTTCTGAATAGGACATCCTGGGCATGAGGAATTATCTGCCAGCCCTGATTTGTTATTCTTACACATCTCCTCATTTGGTCTGTAAGGTCATAGTGGATTTCATCCTGCTTCTCCTTAGCTCCCCAGGCAACCCTAAGATGCAGCTCTTTGGTTATCGGGTTATCAAAGAGTGCCTTTGCAGCAAGAATACGGACGGTATCTGCTACCGCTTCCTTGTTGGCAACTTCTCCATCACTATTTAAATAATAAAGTCCACTGATGTAAGTTTCAAATCGCCTACTTTCAATAGGAATCACATCCCGGTATGAGTGCCCAGATGTAGTCACGACTGTCGCCCATACATGTGGCTTATTGTATTGGTCTACAAATAACAGAGGGCAATTCAAACTCACAAGGTCGATTAGCTTCTTTGCTATCTTCTTTGTTCGGCTCGGTGTTAGTTCGTCTGAATCATTATTGTTGTCAGATGTTTCAGTTCTTTCCTCCCTAGCGTTGCTATTATTATTTTCTACGCTTTTTGCTTGTATTGGAAGTAGGTTTTGAACTTCTTTCAGTATTTGTCTTGTAGTTTGTTCGGAGCCCACCTGAGCTGTCAGTAGGTCAACAAGCCCTGAGAATCCTCTAATGTCATCATAGTTATTCTTTTGATATGTGTCATTGAGTGTTGTCAGCCTGTCATGCAATTCTTCGTCATTCTCTGCCAATTCTTCAACCACTTTACACGCACTTTCAAGAGTGATGCCTTCCTTGCGCAGCCAGCCAGTCAGAAATAGGACAAACTCATGACGTTGTCCTTTTAGGTAGTACTGCCTGAGAATGACAACTATATCCATGATCTGCTCATCATCGAGAGTAGCGGTCGGCAGCAAAAGATGCTGTGTCCCATCAGGATCATCCTGCTGGTTGACTGACTCTCTTTGTGTAGTTCTGTTACGATTGCCACCTATCTGACGGAACGCCTTTATAAGGTCAAGGATTTGCTCTTTAGATAATTCAGCGATTGAAGTTCCTTTGAACAACCTATACGCGTTGCCATTAGGATGAACCGAAGGAGGAGCAACAATGTAACCCCCATCGCTCTTGAGTCTAACCTCGCTATGGCCATCTTTCCCTCGCCACAATACTGCATTCTTGATTTCGCTAGCTGCCAGCCTGTCCTGCTGAAATTCTCCGGGGTCAAATCTCACCAGAAGGTGGAACCCTCCCCCTCCTGTCTCCACCCACATAGTATCTGAGATGGCATCTCTAGTGTCTTGGTGAATCCTGCTCTGAATTACGTCCTTTGCATGGGATTTTGCTATATCTCCATCGATGTCAAATGCAAGCAGCCTCGAAATGGAGCCTGTAGCGATTGCAATATTGTTATCCACGCCCGTAAACCAAGATTTCACCTGATCTTGATCCGGTAGTGTATATTGGAATGGTTCCCATTTGAAGCCAGGTGCAGGTTTCTTACTCTTTGAGATTAGTGGAAAAATACTCAAGCTTGCACCAAGGTATTGTAAGGCGAAAGAGAGGGAATCATCACATCTATCATCTAGCATGTTGTGAATCATTCTCCGTTTCGCTTTCATAGCTTCTATTTGGACTGGGAGTCTCCTCTGGGATTATGTCGGAGTATATGTATTCTTCAAGAGTCCTATAATCAAGAGATTGACGTTTCTTTAGATATTGGAGACCTGACAAGTTGTCTAGATGTAGCAGAGATATTAGATTGTCTTCTGCCTCTGTATCCATACGTTGGTATTTGATTTCCTCCCCGACTACCTGATTACGGCCTTTCGCGGAGTCAATCTTTCTAGTATATGTCGCAGTATCATAATTGGACTTCATTCCTTTTTCACTCCTTAGAGGCTAAGTTTTCGGATCAAAATTCCACTTGGAACTTCTTCAACGATAACATGGGATCCATCACCCAAGCCGTATTTTTTGGCTATGTCAATTGGAATGACCATAGTGGCGCTGACCTTTCCTGTTAGGAAGATGCTAGTGATTTTCTTTCTCTGCTCATTTTCTACAGAGTTCATAATAATATAGAGGTTGTGAGAATAATATAGGGACTATAGAATGGGAAACCATTCACGCATTGGAAGTTACCTATCTGAGCTGGAAGGAAAGAGCAAAATAGAACTTGAAGGTAGGGACATAAGAGTCCTAGTCGAAATTCTGCATGCTCCCCAATATGTATATGGCATGACTAAAATGATCAACGAAAAAATCGAATTCGAGGTTCCTATAGATGACGACGGCCATGGCGGCTACAACTCTACCCCGGGCTCACCTTCCTATAGAGTTGTTTATTTGACCGCTGGTCCTCTTACCAGGCCTGCAGTCAAGAAGAGATTCGAGAAGCTTGCAAGGTGTGGGTTAATAGAGGAGATTAAAGACGAGAAAAGGCTTCCAAGAAAGGCACGCTTTGCTTTTCATCAAAAGGGAACAAAACCTTTTGAAATAACAGAGTATGGGCTATTTTGTTACTTATCATACGAGACAGAGCCTCGCCTCGTTGTGCTCCGACGCTACTGGCATTATAAGGTAATGAGGTTGCTTCTTTCTTCTTACTTTGAAAAACAGACAGTTTTAGGTCGCCTTACACCTCATGAATATATGATGATAAATTGTTTCTTGCATGAAGCATTACATATCATAAAGCAAAGAGTGGATATAATTGATAAGGCAGACGAGTCAGAAATCTACATCCACGAAGTACTAAACAAAAGTAAAAAAGGAAAAAAATACAGAACCTGGAAGGAAGAACAGATAGCCAAATTGGAAGATGATCTCCTCTGGCATGCCAAGTCATTAGCCCTGCGACTGATGGTCGATACTGCATCCAGAGACAAAGATGAGAGCCAGAAGAGCCGCCGCACATTGAACTTTTTGGCACACGATAAGAAATTTGTCAAGTTGGTAAAAGACACCATGCATGAAATACTATCCTATTATGGAGGAGGTAAGTTGCTAGAACTGGATAAACTTCACCTTTTTATGAGAGATGTACGTCGTATACATGCCTATACTCTTTCTTATCCTATCATTATCTAAGGAAGACTTTCAACCATTCCATTCTCTTTTGCTACTCCGAAGGAAAATCGATGAGAGCCTATTTTTTATTAAATCTCGCTTCAAGCTGCATTAACCTCTCAGATAGCTGTAGGATAGCATCCCTGCTGACAGAATCAAGTTCTCGCAATTGTTCAATTTCTCTCTGTTTTTCCTGCAGTTTCATTTCAGCTGTTCTTCCACCTGACTCAAGTGCAGCATCATAGTCAAGGAAGGTCAGATGGTGCATGCATTTTGATCTGTAGATTTCCCGTAGTTCATGTTCTTTTTTGACATAATACGGACTCTTTTTGTGGCCCAAGAACCATTCTGAATAGTCTTGATTGGTTGCGTCAGAGATGACAGTCTTGACAAACCTGCGAAAGCTATGGAGAGTAATCTTTCTTCTCAGACTATTTTCCTTGCGCTCATCAATACCCACTACTTCAAGCAGCTTACCAAACTCAACGACTATTTTGTGATAAATGCTGTTTGGGTTTGAGCCTAAAAAAGGGCTAAAGACAAGGTCGTCGGGCATTGGCGTAGTTGTGGTTCGCTTGCCAGTTCTTAGTACGCGCTCTTCACGGTACTTCCAGTTCAGCCATTGCTTTAGAAACATAGTTGCCTCTTCAGAGATATAGATGTCCCGTGCTACTTTGGTCTTGGTAAACTCCTTTCTGATGTGCACCCGTGTAGGGCTGACGCTAAAGTCTATATCTCTATATCTTAAGGCCAGTCCCTCATTTGCTCTCATACCCCCGCTTGCCAGCAAGAGAAGATAGGCCTTGAGGCGCCGGTTATTGCACGCCAAAAGGAGCTTGCGGATGTCGCTGGTATCTATTGGTTCCTCGTCCTCTCTAGCGATTTTTGGTAGCCTTACCCTGCGCCGGAACTTGGCTGGATTTATGTCAACGTCATGAAACAGGAGATACGATTTGACTGCATAGACATAGGAGAAGATTGAGGTTGGTGCGATATGCTGCTGTTGTTCATGGGACAACAGAACAACAACAAAATATGACACAAAGCTGTCCAGGAGCTCATAGACATTTACCGAGCCTTCCTGTATCGCTGATAGTATACTCTCAACATTGTAGCTCTGGTAATTATTGTTACTGTTGCTGCTACTTGCGCCAAGAAAGCGCTGGAAATGCTTTAGTCCTGTCTCATAGGTCGCTTTGGAGTTTCTGCTGTTCCTACCGACACTTTCAAGAAACATTCTGACTTTGGGAAAGTCTATCTCGCTGGCTATACGCAACAACCTATACTTGGGTTTCTGGGTCGATATTCCTTGCTTATAGGAATCTAAAACTCCTTTTTGGGTTACCCTTTCTTTTTTTATATATGCCTCTTCAGTCGAGTTAATAATTTTTATAGTAATTGTTACTACTGCTAGAGAATGCAGAGACCCGACTGGGACACATATTTCCTGTTGCAAGCAGAAATAGCCAAGCTTCGTTCAAATTGCCTCACCCGCCA
>DASUUX010000065.1:0-4815 GCA_036373855.1 Nitrososphaera sp. | reverse complement strand
ATCAAGTTGTTTATTGAAAATGTCTATCTCGTTTCTCCTTACGCTCGCTCCAACGCTCATCCATTCCCTTGGTTTCTTTGATAACTCTTGTTTATACTCTAATTCCATACTGACATATATAATAACCATAATAATAAACATTATGTTTTCCAAACTAAAATAATATCTTATAGCACTATGCCTCTTCTTAAGAACTAAAAATTCATTCTTAATAAAAATTTCTTAATGTTAAGAATTTCACCGCATTATGCTTCTTGTTAAGAAAATCTTCTTAATATTTTTCTTAAGAAGCAACGCTTACTTTGCTGGAAAAAGCATCGCTTTTTGTTATGAATTGGCATTATTTGAATTCAAAATCACTGCCGCAACCGCTCAACAGAAAGGTATGGACTGGGCGGGATTTGAACCCGCGACCTCTCGCTTGCGAAGCGAGCATTACTACCCCTGAACTACCAGCCCCCTCTAGCTATCCAGCCTAACAAATCCCAATATAAAACATCCAGACTGAGGCGTGTAAGATATTAGGGTGCCTGACAATCTATCAGGCGCTAGATGCAGAACTCGTGTGATCTCCTAATCATGAATGCTTCTGTCGTCATTCCTAAAGTGGGAATAATAGCTGATACAAATATAATGATTGAGGATGGCAAGATTAAGTCACTTGCTAATTCCGCTAACAGTGTTTCTGCTTCAAGAAAAATAGAAGCGCGTGGAAAATACGTGCTGCCTGGTGCAATCGACCCTCACGTACATTATGGCGTCTACACTCCGATCAACGACGCTGCAAGGACAGAGTCAAGATCAGCTGCTGTAGGCGGTGTCACCTCAATGATAAGGATGCTGAGGCTTTTTGATGGCTATTGCAACAGTAACATAACCAAACAATTGCAGGCAAGTAAAGGCAATCATTATATCGATTACTCTATTCACGCCTCGATCCTCCGGCCGGATCAGGTCAGGGATATTCCATACCTTAAGGAGCTGGGCATCAATTCACTGAAAATCTACATGAACCTCGGAGCTGACCTCAATCGCATCCATATGGATCTGGAGCCTGGAACCTATGCAATTAGTGAGGAACAAGTCAACATGACAGATGAACTAATGTCGTCCATAGTAAAGGAGGCTGCAAGTGTGGGTTCCACAATATTGGTGCACGCAGAAAATCCTGTAATTTGTTCTGAGCATATGCGCAAAGCGAGGGGAAAAGGAATGGCCCGCCTTGAGGCATGGTCTTACTGCAGGCCCCCCTATTCTGAAGCGCAAAGCATTGCCAAGATCTCAAACCTTGGGAGAAGGAGCGGTAGTGCCAGCCTGTACTTTGTGCATGTCGGCTCAACTGCTGCAATCGACGCGATACTTGCAGAGAGGGAGAAGGGGAGATCAAATTATTACATTGAAACTTGCCCCCACTACCTGACACATACCACTGAGTTTGGCAACTTGATAGGCAAGGTGACGCCACCGATACGTTCGAAAAGCGATCTCCAGAGCATGTGGTCAGCCTTGCGAAACGGTATTGTCGATACAATTGGTACTGACCATGTTGCCAATCGACTTGAAATGAAGATGGGAAAAGGCGACATCTGGTCAGCCCTTTCCGGCTTTCCTGGCATAGGTACAATGTTGCCGGTTCTCCTGAGCCAAGGCGTGAATGAGGATAGGATCGGCATAGAGAGGGTCGCCGAAGTCACTAGCTACAATACCGCAAGGATATTTGGCATATACCCAAAAAAAGGAACTATCCAGCGAGGCTCAGATGCAGACCTGACGATAGTTGACCTGGATCTTGAAAAGACTGTTACACCTGACCTGCTGCAGTCGTACTCTGATTATACCATTTACGATGGTTGGAAGCTGCGGGGCTGGCCGGTCATGACCATTGTGAGAGGTAAGATCATTATGGAAGACGGCCAGATAGCTAACGAAGCACTAGGGCACGGAGAATTTATTCCACGGCCGTCTCTTACTACTCAGTAAGTTTAATGTTATCTCTCCTCCGCTATAGCTTGTTTGTGTTTGACAACGATGTATAGGCAACAAATATAGACAGAGACTATGATGACAACGATATCTTTCTTTCTTAAAGCCGACCTCTTGTTAAGATATGCCAGCCAGCGCTTGCGTTATGACCTATATATGATGTAGCTGGGACAACCATCGCATTTACACAAGACATAGCCAGTCAGATCATGGGACAGTAGGAAATCTGCTCGACGTTCGTTCGCTCCTCCCAGATCTAGCCAGACCAAAAAAATATCATCCCAAAAAATGTGCTAAAGCTATCAGCTTTGCTGAAATGATATCGTGTCAAATGAGCCGTCATTTTTGGCCTTGTAGTAAATGTCTGCCCTTCTTGTAAATAGTCCTACTTCGAGCACCCCGGCGATATTCTTCAACTCCACCTCCATCTTTTTTGGATCAGTTATTGAAGGAAAAGACGTATCCAAGATGAAATTTCCATTTTCGGTTACAAGAGGGTAGCCCTTGTCAAGTGTGCGAAGCACCGGTTGTACCCTCATTTCCACAAGCTTTTTCGAGACGGCTGAGCGTGCCATTGGGTGCACTTCGATTGGCACCGACCGGCTAAAAGTCGGTACAAACTTGGACGCGTCAGCCACTATCACCACTTTTTTCGCTGCAGAAATTAGGATCTTTTCTCGTAACAGTGCTCCACCCCCTCCCTTTATCATATTAAATTTCTCATCTATCTGATCAGCACCGTCAAAAACGATGTCGGTATATGGAATCCTATTTTCATCAGCGATCCTAAGCGAGCTTTTTTCCGCCTCCAGCTTGATTTGCAGCGAAGTTGGCACATATTCAATTGATTCTTTACCTGGAAGCCTAGCCATCTCTCTTACAATGAAGCCGACTGTGCTTCCACTGCCTAACCCAACCACCTTGACATCTTCTTTAACAAGTCTGACTGCTTCTTTGGCCACCTTTTGAAATGAATCTTCTAGTGACAATGGATAATCACTGGTTGTGGTGCTTATAAAATAAATAAATAATTGTCGCAGCTGAGGGAGGGAGGGGGAGGAAGGGAACTGCTATGCAAGAATTAGAGTCCCTAGGTTGTCAAATATGATCCTAAGGTCGCTTGAAAATACATTTAGACTTCAAGTTCTTCCGATGTATCGATTACACGATTTGCTAGATGTGATACACAACAGAAAAAATATCACTCCTTGGTAGTAGTAGTAGTCTTCCGTATGTCAAATCGCGGTTGTCCATTTATGCCACGGTTCAGGTATCTGCTTGAAAGATATTTTGTGATGTCGCCAATGCCTGATACATATGTTGCATGTCTATCCATGCGAGTTCTGCCTGCAAGATCCGAAATGTTGCCCTCCTGATCCGTCTGGCCAATAATTTCGCAGAAAATGCTGGTTGGATGACATACCGCCTGTATCTGGCTGCCCTTCTTCGTCCACCGTAAAGTCCCAAGGTCTGAATCAATAGATTTCTCCCATGAAGGGTCGTTTTCTACAAGCCATCTCGGAATTTTGTTATCGCTTTGCACTATCTTGATATGTGTGTTGTCAATCAATTTATTGTTTGCGTCAGGCCAAGTAACGAGAAACTATATTCTTCTAACTCAGCAACCAAGCCGATCTTTGGAGAAGTAATCAAGAGTATAAGAATTGACAAAGTTTCTTTGACAACGACTATTCAGGTTCACATAGAGGAACTTCAGATTATAGCTGATTCAGTGAATTACATGACAGACAAACAGAAAATATATTTGTTAAATCTACCGCCTGACGAAGAAGAGAGAAAAAAACTTGATAGATATAATGCACTAAAGGAAGACCTGAGATTGATTTTAGAATCTTTCTTTAGCCTGACAGGCCATAATTTGTCTATATACAAGGGGTATTAAGTATGTAATCTATATAGTTTACTGACAGCTATATAGAACACTGAGGAAGTAAATTTATGTATGGGCGCTAGTCTGATTGCTAATGATAGCTACAGCGTCTGGCTTACAGTCTATTATTACCGTGCCAAAGGTCCAACCTATTTCTGATATCATAAAAATCTTGAAGCAATATCGTGCGATGTGTGCCAAGGGAGATTGGCCTCATATGATGTATATATGTCGACAGTGGCATTGCTAATGTTTCTTTTTTGAAAAGATTTTGCTCTGATTGTATTCAAAAATAACGGGTTAGTACTACTACTACTATTCTACGCTCTTTTTTTATTAGTTCGCTTCCTTATCGTATACCAAAAAGACGGTCTATAATAACTAACATAATAGCAGCAATTCCAGCGCTTGCAGGTATAGTTATTATCCATGCGTAAATAAGGCGTTTTCCTACTCCCCACCTAACGGCTGAAAGTCTTTTTGTTGCTCCAACGCCCATTATAGCACCAGATATTGCATGAGTTGTACTAACGGGAATTCCCAGCCAAGCCATAGACGTTAATATTGCTCCACCACCTGTTTCAGCACAGAAGCCTTGGTATGGTCGCAGCTGGGTCAACCTGAAAGCCATTGTCTTTACAATTCTCCATCCTCCAAGAAAAGTCCCTGTTGCAATAGCCGCGGCCGCCCCTAATATTACCCATACAGGAACCACAAATGATTCTGAATCTAGGAATCCACTTGCAATCAACAATGCTGTAATTACTCCCATTGTTTTTTGGCCATCGTTTGCACCATGTGTTAGTGAAAAAAATATTGAAGAACCGATCTGTAGCCTTCCAAACACTCCATTAACTAACTTTGGTTTTGAATCTCGTAGAAAATACATTATTGCAATGGCAAAAGCAAAAGCAAGTACAAAACCAAGTGTTGGGGATACT
>DASUUX010000064.1:0-15049 GCA_036373855.1 Nitrososphaera sp. | reverse complement strand
GTTGATAACATCGAGGTTACTGAAGCTTCTCTATACATAGAGTTAACAAAGAAAGAAATCCGAGTTACATAACTGAAAATTCCATCTTGCCCTACATCTGAATAGGAGAAATCACAAGCTATCTCTCTGTTGAGATAGCGCTTCCCGGAAGGTTTCGTTACCGGCCGCGGCTATCAACATGGTATAAAGTACCGTATGCCTTTGTATTTTATAAAGTAATAACTATGGACTAAGACTAATGCACTTGATACGAGTACAACAACCTGCGGACCTGCGTGCAGAGTATAATGGCGTTTAGTATTGTAAAGATGACTTTTTCGTCCCTTCTCTTAGCTTCCACCTTGCTCCTTTTCCCTCATATTGCTTAGTCTAAGAGGATGATGTTGCCCTGGCGTATCACAAGCGGCCTTTCGGGAGACCTGTGATCGACCGCCAGTTCATTATATCATTTGTTGCTTTTGCTCCATTCGCGCTATGAAGGCTAGCAATAAAAATGTGGACCTAAGGAAAAACTAAGAATTAACAGCTCAACAACATATTACCTTATCAGAGAAGAGCAATATTGCAACTGGCACCCATTCAAAAAATGTATGAAAAAATCACTGCAAAGCTAGCATTCTAATACTAAGTGCCTGTGGGTCTTTGATTAGAAGAAAAATAGCAGAGAGTCTTAAAGTGACGACCAAGAAGGGCATTACGGTGGCGACTCCCGATAGCAGATAACTAGCTCTGTATCCGTCCCTCTAATCTTACGCCAAGTTCGTGGTCGGTTTCCTGCCCTTCCACTATTACGCGATCGCCAACAAAGTGCATAAGTAACAGGATGTGATCGTTGCTGGCAATCTCATCATGCTCGAGCACGAAAGTCTGCGCGTCTGCCCAATGGCCCCGATTCCCCTGCTGAAGGTTATATTCTCCAGGAGCTAGGCGATACACACCGTCCAGACCGATCGGCCACGGCGGCATCTGGCCTCCCTCTCTAAGCGTAACGTGCAAGATTGCCTCAGTGGAGTTGTTATTGAACTCAAGACTGACTTTTTCTATTCCCAAAGGGTTGGACTCAAAGACAAAAGTCTTGCCTGAAATGGCGCGCGCCATATCTGGCAAAGGTGCTACTGGTTGAGGTGCAGGCGGCTGTGAAATAGCGGTGAGGACTGCCTCAAGCTTAGAAACTGCGGTTGGATTGGCAGGCAACGAATTGTTCATGTTAACGAAGGTCGGAGCTAACAAAGGCTCAATTTCGTCAAACGAGAAGCCGCCGCCTGTTGTCGCTACTATGAGGTTCCATGACGGCACCACTGTGATACGCTGTCCCCCGCGACCAGAGGCGGTATATGACTGCGGCTCATCTGTTTGTACCCACCATCCATAGCCATAATCGTCTCCGTCACCAGTTTCGAACTGTGCCTTGACAGAGTTTTCCACCCATTCTTGGGAGACGATCTGCTTACCATCCCACTGGCCATTGTTAAGCCACAGATAGCCAATCTTAGCCATATCATAGGGATGCAGGTAGACACCATCAGAACCGCGGTTGTACCCCTGGGGGTCGGTAAGCCAGATGACATCATGAATATCGAGTGGCTCAAAGAGATTCTGACGGGCAAAGTCAAGCGCTGTCATTCCAGTTGTGTGCTGCAGGATGGCAGAGAGCAGATGCATCCCTGGGCTGCAGTAGACGAAGTTGGTGCCGGGCTGCCATACCGCTTTGCGATCCAGTGTGAACCTTACCCAATCTGGGCTGGCTTTCATCTCGCGCAGCGTTGCTTCATCGCCCTCCTGCGTGCAGTTCAGCCCGGAGGACATACTGGCTAGGTGCCGGATCGTGATATGTTCTTTGAGCCCATCAAGGTTGGCGATAGTGTTATTGGAGAAGTACGACACCATTGGCTGGTCGAGTTCCAACTTACCCTGGTCAGCAGCAATAGCAATCAGTGTGGTCATCACGCTCTTAGTAACTGAGGCTAGCTCATGAACAGTGTTCCCGTCATAGGGATAGAAGTAAGCATCGACTACCACTGCACCATCCCTAATAATCAACAGGCTGTGGATATCAATGGCTTTTTCTCGGATAGTCAGCAATGCTTCCGCAAGCTTGGCAGAATCGAATCCTTCTTCCTCTGGTGTAGTAGTCCGCCAGCCTTGCGTGGGCCAATAGGTCGTTGGGGAGATTTGTTCAGCAATGCTCTGCAGCGGAATGATCACAAGTGGCAGCACTCCCAAAACGACCATAGGCACGTTTCAACTCAAAATTCTCCGTAGTGAACTATTGATATTCGACACTATTGAGAGAGTATATGAACACGCTCAAATAAGGTTTAACGAGGAACATGATCTCGCCTCACAATCTAATTTGAACCACGATTAAGAGTTCAAAACCTCAGTGAGAGCCCTATTACATTTCCAGCTCTTATATATTTCACGATAGTAGAAGTTGGACATATTTCAAACCGCATATTGCGTGATTTGATGCAAGGGCAGCATGCAAGCATTGTTCTTCCAAGTTGGTTCAACGTTTTAGGCTTTATACTCTTTGAGATCTTGCGGCCAATGAATGCACCTCAAAGTTCATGGGCAATTTTCATAACTCAACCGACGATCCTCCTCTATCCTAACCCTTTAGCCAAGCATGAAGGTCTGCCAACACATAGTCCTCTAATGGTCCTAGAGGCTGAAGCAAGCCTTGGGCAGGATGAAATGTATGTCCAAGTCCCGGGTATGTTATCAACATATGATCCGGATGCGTCATCTGAGTCAGCTTTTGCTCAAGCAGCAATGCTTGCTCCAGATATGTCTGATTGTCCTCTTCTCCTTGAAGTATGAGGATCCCTGTAGTTGGTCTAAGCTTCTCAATTGCAATAAGGTTGGGTGCTATTTCTTTATGAGATTGTAGCCAAGGATCTGCTGCCGTCTGCGCAAATAAAGCGAGCGCAAACGGTATCAGCTCCTGATCAATTTGTACTAGAGTATCGTTGTTTGCATCTAATCCGGGATACCATTGCTGTTGCGTAATTGGCTGAGTGCTAATAGTAGTATTAGTAGCGGCAGCAGTAGCAGTATCGTTATTGGGAATCATAGTATTATTATTACCAGTAGCAGTAACATTGTCTGTGATGGTCGTCGTAGCAGCAGGAGAAGATGCAGGCACTGTTAGATAGGCACCGGGGTGAACTAGGACTTCTTGTAGTGAGAGTAAGCTATCATGATTATTATCCCACAATTCCTGTGCAAACAGAATCGTCCTGTTTACCAAGTTTGCATACATTATATCATACAATGTCTGAGATGCCGCACTCATTAAGACAATATTCCTTACGTTCTCTGGACGCTCTGCCGCAATTCTTGGGGCAATAGTTGTGCCTTCGCTAATCCCCAATAGTGTAATATTACCTCTATGAACTTCAGGCTGTTGCATGAGCACGTCTAAAGCCACTTCAGCGTCTCTTTGAAGCTGTTGAACTGTAGCATTCCCAAAGACATTAGCATCTAGAATGGTAGCATTTTCACCAACTCCTCTCTTGTCGTATCTTAGGACAACAAATCCTCTTTCAGACAGATATTCTGCAATTTGCAAAAATATTCTT
This sequence comes from Nitrososphaera sp., assembly GCA_036373855.1. Taxonomy (GTDB): domain Archaea; phylum Thermoproteota; class Nitrososphaeria; order Nitrososphaerales; family Nitrososphaeraceae; genus Nitrososphaera. The sequence goes on along the minus strand of DASUUX010000064.1, from coordinate 11,465 downwards.
GCTCCAGTTTCTGTTCCAGATAGTTCAGGCGGAATGTATCCATCCATATCAGCTGCACCAGAGCCATGGATTAAGAGCACTGCTGGAAATGGTCCATCGCCTATTGTGGGCACGGTTAGCTCTGCTCTTGTAAGTATCTGCTGCTGCCTGTCTAATTCAATTGTAAGGTCTCTCCTCTCGATAGTTTGCAGAAGTTGTTGTGCGTCAACAGTAGAAGAAGAGATGATCGAAGGTAACCAAGTTGAAGCAAAAATAGCGACTGCCAAGGACATCACTGTTGCAACGGTCTTCATTAATACAACTCCAATACGGTTCGTATTGGTAAATATCGATTATCCAATCTACCATGTAGCTATTGGCATACGCATTAGTTTGAAGTGCGCACTTTCATATAGCTATTCTCTATGTCTTCCTGATCAGCATTCTCGCAAGCTGTTCTCTCATTGTTATTCGTACTTGTTGCCAGTGAACTCAGGCAATATAGTCATCGGATAACGCTACAAACATTTTTGGGGAAACGAGAAGCTGTAAGAACACTTTCTCTTATACGCGTACCAATAACAGAAGGGTGTGTAATAACAGCTAAAGTACTAAAAAACTGTAATACATCGTATATACCATGTCTGAGTTCTGATAGATAGAAATAATTAAAAAAAGATTTTATGATCTAATTCATCACTAATTTATTAGAAGCAAAAGAAATCAGATACCTGTTATAAAAGCTGTTAACTAATAGGAAACGAACTTACTAGTGATCAAACTACTCCCAAATCACGTCCTACCGGCGTGACAATCATTGGGGTCAACGCTTCAAAAGGACGAAGTCCCAGTTCTATCCCAAAAAAATAGAAAAGAGAGAGACACCTGAGCCGTATTCTTTCTATCTCCTGTCACTTGTTTGATGCTTATGTATGAGATGCCTCCTCGTTCTCCTGCTCCAATGCTGTTAATGTTTGTGTAGAATTAGAGGCTCTACTTCTACGCGTCGGGGTCTGGTGGACAACCATAGTCATCAGCCGCACTTGTTCCACCAACAGTTACTCCACCACATTCGCTATCCTGTTCCTCTTCTCCTGTATCTGTTTCACGAGTATTTGCATCCGTGTTGCCATTGCTCTCATCTACATTATCGTTGTCGTCGGCGGAGGCGTCATCGTCTTCTGTCTCATCAGAGTCATCAGCAGCACTTGTTCCACCAACAAGTATTCCATCTTCACTGCCTGTAGCGGCATTACCACCTGCAGTGGTGGCAGCTATAGTCATGTTACCTTGTGTGTCGGCAGCATCACCACCTCCTAATGCATTGAATGCTAGATCCAAGTGCATAAGTGCACCTTGGGTATCATTATTCTGTAACGCCGTGCGTGCTTCTTCTAAATGCATTCTTACCTCTGATTGATTTCCCCCTGCTCCTCCTGCAGCAGTAGTGGTGGTAGCATTTCCTCCTCCTGTCATATTCTGCTGTGCTATGGCTGGCTGGTAGTAGTTGCTGCCAATGAGGGATATTAGTCCTGTCAGAAGTCCTGCAGCAACTATTATCCCTACCATAGGTATAGCAGCTATCGATTTGACCTTTTTGTTATTATCGTCTCTTGCACTATGTGCACTCATTAGCGCGAATGTGAATGATATTGAACTTAAGTATTTCTATACATGAGAAAAAGCAAACTTGAAGCTGCTGTGCTTCTATCCACTAAGCCGCTTCCACAATATAATCGCGTTTGGGAACCATGATTAGGGGCTATCCTTAGTTTTTGGCATCGCTACTGCGCTTGTGTATCTCATAGACGCAGAAATATCACAGTATCCTTCAAAGCCTTGTAAATCTGGACACTGGTAATTCTTCGATGGATTTTGGCTGGCGGATAATTTTGGGTAATTTACCGGGCTAGAATTCAAGAGCACTGTGTTGCATAATCGTTTGATTTATAGGCTATTGAGTTACAATGATGAGGCTAAAACTCACTAAACTTTAGAGTTAGCATCATTATTCTTCTGCCAATATTTAGTAAGACAAAATCGAAGGAAAATTTTCCTTTATTTTACTACCGTCCTCAAAACTAACTAGTGTTGTTATGCTATCCTCTGACTTGTTTATGAACTCGATAGTTTTTCTCATTCATGCAAAAGCCATAACTGCTACTCTTAGCAAATACTCAATAGATGATTTTCCTTTTTGGCCGTCTCGTGCATCGCTAAATGGCTCAAATACCACCGCATCATATGCAAACAGATCAAGCAAGCCTTTAACATCTTTTCGGTTTATTAGCCGAAAAGAATGATTAACCTGCTGCTGCTGCTCATTATCGGTTAATGATAATACTCTCTTATCCAACCTTTTCCTAGACAAAGACGACACGAGAAAAAGACATACGCTAGATAGTTAAAGGCTCAGCACGCATCGCATGGCACAGCATTAGCCAGCTCCAAATTGAAAGTTAGATTAACTACCTTTTTTTCCATATTTTTCTGCACCATCGCAAGCCGTTTGTTTTTCCATCTTATTTGTAAATCTTGCCCACGTTGAATATTTGTTGGCAATGGGGGAGTCAATCAACACGATACTTTCAAGTGGCGCGAATAGATTTTTCATCGGGCTCCTGCTCCTCCGCCGCCAAATCCTCCGCCACCACCAAAACCTCCTCCACTACCGCCCCAGCTGGTTGAAGAACCCCGGCTATCCGTCCTAGGTGTATAGTGAGTCTGTCTATACATGTCAGTAAAAAATAGCGGCGCGTATGCATAGGTGTGCACATATACTTCAGGTATCTTGACATCAAGTTCGCTTAATGCTCTGACAACATTATCTGCAATGCCTAATGCTGTCGCATAAACCAACCATTGCTGCCATATTTTGATATCTTGAGGTGCATATTTTTTTATAGATGCAAGATCTGAGAGAAAAGCTCGAAATGCATTCCATTGCAGTTTTTCTTTATAGTATTCTCCCTTCCATCTTCCAAAGAGGATGGGAGAAGCGAATAGAAGAGGTATAGATTGGAATACTAAAATCAGTGAAGTATAGATGCCGGGAAATAATAGTAAGCTGATAATCGCCACAATTAAGCAGGTTCCAAAGATCATCCAAGAATATCTTCTTCTACCTAGGGCGAATTCATTTGCAGGACTTTTGTTAGGATGCTTGATCAGCTTGTCCATCTGACTATGCAAAGCCCTTAGTGTGCTAGCGGCCCAGTTATATGTGCTGGTAGCCTCTCTCCTTAGATCTTGAATTCTTGCTCTAAAGCTCTGTGTATCGAAGACACCCTCTTCAGAATTATCGTGTAAGAATTTGAGAACTTGTTTCTCGTAAGCATCGGTTGTCACAACATCATCATAATCATCATCTTTATGTACAATTCCGATTCTTAGACTATGATCCTTTGCCATCTTCAGGCCCGTGGGATTTATATCATTATTATTATTATTTTCACGCTCTCTAGTTTCAATTTCAATAATTCCTCTTCTGTGCAAATCTAGAAGGGTTGCATAAAAACCCTCTATGTTATAATCATATGGATCTCCCTTGAACACAAGGTTAACGACCCAGGGTTTTCGATCTATTCTAGGCACATAGCTTAGGAATTTTGGTATGGTGAATGATTTTTCTTTACCGAATTTATAATAAATAATCAACAATATAACCGGGAACAGGATGATTATGACTTTCAAGGCTTGATCCCATGTGGGAAAGATTATGAATAAGCTATTTGCAGATAGAGTTTTATCCTTGACATTTGATGCCTCTTTAGTAAATGCGGGCATCACATATGAAATTGCTGGGTTGGACAGCAGTTCAAACTCCAATAGAGAATCCTTTGGACTTGTTCCAGTTATCGTCCATGTATAACTGCCATCCTGTTCGTTTACTTTGCTTATGCTCATAGTATTAGAATGTACAAAGATCTGGGAAATATAACCAGACGGATCGTGAACTTGAATGTTTACTCTGTCATATGGTAGATGCTCACGTGCAAGCATTAAATTGAGATGGCAATATTCTTTATCACATTCTAATGGAGGCTGTAATTTGAACACAGTATTGATCTCATACATTCCGGCATCATATCCTTCAGGTTTGTAACTACCTACTTCATTTAAATTTGAAAGCGAAGAAATATCACTTACTATTTGTGATTCTTCTTCTATCGAAGAAGAGGCGGTAGCAGTAGTAGTCGTTGCCAATGCTTCACCGATCAAAAGGTTTGAATTTGAAATGATCATTGCCCTTCCTTGGAAATCCTCAACGTATGGAATTGCTCCTGAAGGAACAGAGAGGCTGACGAGTTCGAAATGAGGATTGTTTTTAGCCGCGAAATTATTATTGCTGTTCTCTGTATTACCTTCATATATCAGAGGAGCCATCAAATTTCTGTATAACATTTTATAGGCGTTTGGAACTTTAACGATATAATCAATTCTCTCTGTTAGCGTACCATTCAAGTAGAGATCTGCTTTGTAGCTATCTACATAGACATCGCCTGTTGTTATCGTGGCTTGTGTAAATAACAAGCCAATAACACCTATTAGTGCTACAGAAACTAATATAATCATAAGTTGTTTTAGTTCATTCACTCACTCAAGACCCCTCTCTGCAGCATTACTACTTGTTGTGGTCGATGATGATGATGATGTTGTTGTTGGTCTCCTTAATTTTTCATCCCAGAAATCAACATACTCTAAATATTCCTTTTTAGTCATCCCAGCTGAGCGGCCTATATAGTTTGAAGGAATATTATCAAGCATTGTGTTATATTCTTGAATTATGTTGTTGTAAGTATATCTTTGTCTTGCTATCTCGTCCTCAACATCCTTCACTGAATTCATAATCATAGTAACGGTCTGTGAAGTCTTCAATTCGGGGTAGCTTTCAGCTACTGCTACTACATTACCAAGAATGCTGCGACTTGTGTCATCAATATTTTTTATTTCTTTAGGATTAGCTATCGTTACGTTCGCTCGCATACCTGTGATCTTTTCCAAGGTCTCTTGTTCAAATTTAGCATATTCTTTACTTAAATCAACAAGTTGTTCTATCATGTCTAGTCGCTTCTTCATAGCCACCCTTACTTGAGATAAGGTAGCCTCAGATGCATTACTTAAGCTCCTTAGTCTGTTAAGTGAGGAAATGAAATAGATGAAAAAGCCAATTACTACTAATAATGGAATAATGATAGAAAGCGAAGTAGAGATAATAGCGTCCATAACTAATCTGTCATAAAAAGGCAATTAAAGATTCACATAACAATGAATTCGATTGCTTGTTGAATATTATGTATTATGATAATAAGCCATCTGTAATTTTGCGATAGATGCTATTATCAATGTGCAGATTATTCGCAGGATTGGTATTAGCAGATATCGCCACACTTTATATCTTCTTTTCGATCTGAATTGTTATATTCAGAATAGAGGAACGCGAGTGAATAATGATAAGAGAAATAGAAAGTGTTCAAGATAATTATTAGATGGTCTTGGGCAAACGATAAATCATCTTGTGCATCCTTGCTGGTTTCTATCTTTATGTTTCAGAAAGTCCTTTATGGCAGCCCACGGTTGAATGAAAAAGTCTATAGTCGGTTTCTACGATGTCTTCGTTTGCTACTTGGTAGTCTCAAAGAAATTCTGCATATTTGCAGTGAATTCATGAGGTACTTGCCACATCGCGCCATGCCCTGTTCCATCTATAATAACGAGCGATGAATTAGGGATTCTCTGAGCCATCATGATAGAATTAGCAGCTGGTGCCAGAAGATCATGGTCTCCAACAATCAGTAAAGTGGGCTGCGTTATCCCAGACAATCTGTCACAGGATCCTTTCCATGTACCAACTGCTAATCCTTGTTGCTGAATAATCTCAGGACTAGCTGATCTGACTGGCGTAAGCTGAATTACGGTATTCAAAATCTCTGGGTGTTCCTCTAACCATTCTGGTGGGAACATTATTGGAGCCAAAATCATAGCCTGTTGTTCTGCTGTCATATTTTGCAATACCTGAGGCGATGCAAGTGTCATTAGTGTTTCTGCTGTTTGACCTGATGGATATATTGCTTCGTTACCGCCGCAATAGCCGGCATGAAGTATTAATCTGTCTACCTTTTGAGGATAATTGAGAGTTAGCTCCTGGGCAATAAATGAACCAAGTGAAGCTCCAAAAACATCTGCCTTTTCTATCTCTAAGGCATCAAGCAATCCTGCAGTGTCATTTGCAAACTGTTCAATTGAGAACGGTTTTGTTCCAACGCTTGTCTCTCCCATTCCACGGTTGTCAAATACTATCACTGTATGGTTAGTCGCAGCCAACTCTGATAGTAATGTGGGATCCCATACATCTTTAGTTTGACTAGTTCCAGAAATAAATAAAATAGGCTTGCCCTGTCCAAATCGTTTGTAGGCGATATTGATGTCTCCTACCTGAACATGCTCTGTCCTAGCTCTCATGTATGGATTATCTTCAGCAGGCGCTTGCTGATCTGACATTAACACTCCTCTCAAGTAAGTTGACATAGCGTCAACATATTGCTGTATCTCCGGCGTTACAGACATAAGAGATAGAGCGCCATGGGCCACACCAGGCCATATTGACAGGTAGTGTTCCTGACCGGCTAGTCTTAGTTTCTCGGCTAGTAAGATACTGTCGTCTCTCAGTGGATCAAGCCCCATGGCAGCAATATACATTGGCGGCAGAGGACCTGTAACGTTGTCAAGTATTGGAAAAGCCAAAGGATTAGTCCAGTCCTGTGGATTTTGAAAAGTCAGATTCATTACCCATTGAAATTGAGTTCTTGTAATCCCATATTCACCATTGCCAAAGAGTCGCATTGATTCAGTGTTTTTGTCTGGAGTGTAAAGGCCATATAGAAGGTATAAGGCTCTCAGCGCATCTCCTTGCCCTTCGTTACGAAGAGTTATTGCGCTAGCTAATGCCAAGTTTGCACCTGCAGAATCTCCTCCTAGAGCAATCCTGTTAGGATCAATGCCCAGGGTTTCGCCATTTTCTTTTATCCATTTCACCGTAGCAATTACATCGTTTAATCCATCAGGGAATGGATTTTCTGGTGCCAGTTTGTAATCCATTGCAGCAACTAACAACCCTGAAGAGTTTGCTAGTCGTCTAATGGAGCTGTCAAATTCATCAATGCTTCCGACAGTCCAACCTCCTCCATGTACAAAGACTAGAGCGGGAGAAGGTTTACTTCTTACTCCTGGGTCATAGATACGCAAATGAATTTTTGTATCAGTCTCATTGCTTGGAATATAGCGATCAACCACAAAAGCCATCTTTGGGGCGTCTGCGTCTAAATTCGCTAAGGATTGTGTTATTGCGCGTGAATTCTCAACTGTCCAGGTCCCATTAAGAATAGAAAGATCTGTCTGCCTAGTGGCATTAACAGATGGGAAGAACAATTGTTCTTGGCTTGGAAAAATAAAATATGAGGAAGAATTTGATGCATGCTGTTCGGTAGATATGATGCCGTCTTCTTCTAATCTTCCGACATCGCTAATAGATGAAGAGGGTAAGTTGTTGGCGGCATGTCCTGATTGACTCTGTTGTTGTCCGTTAGGTGAAACCTGCGATTGGCTCCAAGCGAACTGATGAGCGTAATAAAAAGGGAAAAGCATAACTAAGATAACTATCAAAGTCATGATAGTTTGGAATGATATCGCAAATTGCTCCTTTACCATGCATTTAGCTCAATCATATCCGCTTTTAATAGTTGAACCAATATCTTACACCAGAACAATCTGAAGGTATGTTATATCAGATCAGAAAGCAAAAAATGGCGAGGAAAAAGTATGAGCAACAATAGGGGTCAGGAATGAAACTTGTTTTGTCTTCACTGTAACACGGCTCTGCGATATAAAAAGTCATTATCAAAAATGCCCGTCACTCATCTTAATTATTGCATGACAAATATCTTTCATATTGCATGACATCAATCAGCTATGAAGGCGGAACCAGAACACAATACTCAAGCCTAGAAGCTTGGAATGTCAGGGAGGATGATTTTCCTAAAAGTGGCAGCCTTTCTGAAAAAATCAACTTCTTCCTGAGGTATGCTATCCTAGCTCCTTCAGGACATAACACCCAGCCTTGGCTTTTCAAAATCGTTGGAAATAATGCAATTGAGATTCATGCGGACAGATCTCGAGCACTGCCAGTAGTTGACCCAGATGATAGAGAACTGATAATAAGCTGCGGAGCTACTCTCTATCACCTACGTCTTGCGGCAAACCATTTTAGCATTGTAGATGAAGTGCGACTCTTAGCAGACAAGAATAATCCGGATCTAGCTAGGATAAGCTTAAAGGATGATGACGAAGGAACCATTAAGAAGCAAGCTAAGCGCGACGCGCCATTATTCGAAGCTAACACCAAGAGAAGGTCAAACAGATCATCATTTGAAAACAGAAGACTGCCTGATTGCCTTTTGGCATCCCTATAGGATTGCGCCAGCGCAAACAGCGCTTGGCTTGAGGTGATTAATAACGAGGACAAGAAAAAATACATTGGTTGGTCTGATATCTGAAGGCGATAGAATACAATATCTGACAAGCGATTTAGACGAGAGCTTGCGGCATGGATTCACCCTAACAGAAGTAAGAGCCAAGATGGAATGCCTGGTTATGCACATGGAATAACTGGTGATATTGCGTCCCATCTAGGTCCATTTCTAATAAGAACATTTGATATTGGTAAAGGACAAGCGGCAAAAGATAAGGAGCTTGCTACAGGTTCACCTCTGCTAGCTGTGCTTGGTACTGATGCTGATGAGCCTCTGAACTGGATTAAAACGGGCCAAGCTCTAGAGAGAATCCTCTTGCATGCTCGTGCTGACAGCATATGGACAGCGTTAATGAATCAGCCAATTGAAGTGCCAGAGCTGCGGCCGAAACTACTTGAAGCACTAGGAAGAGCCGCTGGTTTTCCGCAGCTACTTATGCGTATGGATATTGCAAAGAGGTAAAGCCTACACCACGCAGAGAGATAGAGGATGTGATTGCTAAGTAGCTGTTGATTTCTCCCGATTTTTTGTTCATACAACTCCTATTGTTGCCTGCATTCTGATGCCTATGCTTCGGGTAAGATATTATTATAGAATAACGACTGAAAATAACAAAAGATGCTAACAAGATTCACTATCAATGAGCTATTGACATTTTTCTTGTTAACTTTTGGTATCAGCTGGGGCTTACCCAGAATACTGTTTTTGTGGCAGCGCAATGACCCTAACTTCAAATTCAGCTTGGAGCTATATGGGGGTATATGGCATATGCCTAGCTTTGTTTCGGGTAGCCTATATCAAAGTACAGTCGCACTACCACTTGTGCTTTCTCTGCCTAACTTTGTCGGTCATACCATCGCAAAGTCAATTATTCTAACTGTCGTATACAAGGGCGCTGGTGGTAGCATGCTCCTTGTCTTTTCGCTACAGTAATAAGCCATAGTGCTCAACCGGCTTAACATGGGAGAGCGCTATCCCAAAGGTGACTTTGGAATCGTTGGACGAAGCAATGTTTGGGCTAGAAGGTTCATGGCTGCAGCAATCATACAGGGTGCAATTATTGTTGCATTGACAGTTTTTCTCGTATTGGGTCAGGTATCAATTCTGAAGCCAGAAGTGTCAAGAGTCATAGCCTCTGGCGGTGCTGGAACATGGTTTACTTTTGGCTATCTATCTTACATAGTAGTTGGTGTAATTGGAGTCGCTGTGTCCTCAGCATTCTATCATTATCTGGCGGGCAGCTTCACAAGAGTTGCCAGCGTGTTGGCATGGGTTCATCTGATTTTGATGAATGTCGGAACTAGCACTGCTGCAGGCATGATGATGTATGCCGGCTACCAAGGCGGCGCTGCAGTGCTACCGACTGCTATTGGAGGAAGAGGCTTTGATGCTCAGCAGGCTCACTCTATTATGGCACCATTTGTAGAACCAATTGCTGGTTCAATCCTAGCAATCTTGGCTGGAGTTACAGCTGGCGGTGCTGGTTTTCTCATTGCATATCGGAAGGAACAGCGGTCTTCAGAAGCAGAAATGCACTCACGTAGGGACACCACAGAGGCTGCTTGAAGAACTTGCTTGTAATCTTGTAATCTACAAAAAGATCATGTCATTAAACTGTACATGGAGTATATTGCCAGAAATCCTTTGACCTCTTTAATAACACAAAGATGCAATGTAGTAGATACCACAACCTGTTCCTTTTTTGTGTTTGACTTGTGGTTTTCTGGTCATGCCCCGGCTCCACTCTCCTCAGCTGTTTTGTCCTTATATCCGACAGCTCGCTGCTTAGAAATCGTTATCCTCCGTTCAGTCTTTTTCAGCATCACCGATACTGATATTATAAGCGCTGCAACAGAAACGACGGAGAGTGCATAGATTGGAACCATTGGTTGTCTATACACTTCCAAGTTGGGAAGTCCCGCCAGAACACCAACTATTCCCATGAAATTCTGCACTATCACTGCTGCGTAGATATCTCTTCCCAAAAAGTACGTAACAGCAGTTGCAATGCTTGGGAGCATCAAGAATAGTACCATGCTTGTCTGGTTGAAAGGTGGACTATGCGCATAGTGGTAGACTCCAAACAATAGCGATGCGGCGACTGCACCAGCTAGGACTGATAGAATTCTTGCCTTATTATTATTATTCTTGGCAAGTGATTCAAAGCTTGAGCCTATTAGTGCCCAACATACCATAACTTCTGCTATTGAGACAGGCAAGACTTGCATGAACGCGTTAAATACAACGATTGGTTCTGTGGTTCTTGGATTCTGAAGCATGAAGAGAGCTAGACCACCTGCTGCGGCTGAAGCAATAATGGCTGCAGTTCTAAGTCGTGACTTGCTCAATCCTAATTGTCTTGGCTTGACGAGTTGTGCTTTCAGCAAGTATCGTATTGCTATTGCAGATAGGACTGTGCCAATGGCAATATTTGCTATTATCACATAAGTCATCCTGCCTATTGGATCAACCTTTTGAAAAAGATGAATTCTGCCTTCTAAAATGTAGGTTGCTACAACCCATATGATGTATAATGATAAGGCGATTGCTACAAGCTTGAGAGCATTTCTCGGGTTTATTCCTTGGCCGCTCATAGCTGAAATGTTGGAATTATTCAATAATAAAATATAGGAATGCAGTGCATTGCACAACATTCATCATCTTATAATACAATTGGTGTGAAATTATGACACATGACTTTAGAACCAAAAGGTCCATCCAATCATGATGGTGGTAGTACTAGTGGTGGTGGACAACCACCAAATCAACGACCAGAGATAGTACTAGCACGATGGAGTACAAGATTCTGGGCATGGCTTGTCGACTTTATTATAGTAACTGTAGCAATTGAAATAATATTTGCAATAGTATATGCGCCGCTTGCTTTCAATCAAGGTGTGCAGGGTAATCCCGGTTTAGGAGCTGTGAGATTTGCGGTACAAAGCTTATTGTTCTTTG
>DASUUX010000063.1:0-5289 GCA_036373855.1 Nitrososphaera sp. | reverse complement strand
TTAACGTAGGATCATATTCCACAATAACAGAATCTGTCATAAAGTCGATGTCTATATTTTTGATAGCTTCATTGCCTTTTAGTTGATTTTCAACGATTGGCTTGCAGCTGGTGCAATACATTCCAACAACTTTGAATCTTGATTTTTGTGTTTGTTGGTTCATACTGGTAACACAGCATTACTTACATGATTCAGCAAAATAAAGAAGAGGGAAGATGAGACATATATACATACAGCAAACGTCTATACTTAGCGCTCTGCTATTGTTTGCCACTAGTAGCCATACTTGGCAGGATTTCCTTCAAACTGGCTTTTGCATGCTGCTGAGCACAAATACACCTTTCTTCCGCCGCCAGATTCTGACACAAACTTGGTTTTCTTCTCATCCACCATCATATTGCACACAGGATCTTTGAACATATACACTACATCTGTGAGTGTATTCTTAGATAAAGACTACACTTTGCACCTGTAAGGTTGTATTGCAGAGATATGATTTTACAAATGTAAACCTAGGTTGCTATATAACCATTCACTGAATTACAACCCATGACAACGACGAAGATGACTAAAGGACAAGCTGCCAAGGCGCTAGACTACCAAAGAGATATGCATCCAAGATGCAATGTAGTCTTGGCGATTTAGAATTTACAAAATCAACAAATATACTATGGAGTGTATATATAGAGAAGTTCTGGTAAATTGACAGAAGGTCAGCTTAATTCTGTGAGGGATTCTGTCTGTCCTCTCCCATTAAGTTACCAGTTCTCCAAAAAATCATGGCCAAATTGTAGCTCCCAGAATTGCGATTGATATGTCGCGGCAGCTGACAGATTTGGAAGAAGAACTCATCTATTAACCTGCGAACCTGATTTTCTTAGCGCCACATAGAGCACTATGCTTGCACCAACTACTGAAAGACCGGCTATTGCGATACTGGGTGGAAACTGGAACAGCATGGCTATTGATGTGGCAAGCCCAAATCCTGCCAGCACGGGGAACTTGCCTATGCTTATTGGAGTGCGAAATGGTCTCGGCATATCAGGCTGCCTGTATCTTAGAACTATCAAAGATAGGTTTACGGCTGCATATACAATGAATATCCCAAATACAGAGACATTGGCAAGCGCTGCAATATCTTGTGATGCAAGAATTATTGTAACGAGGGTCCCAATCATTACAGTGATTACCGCCACCCATGGAGTCCTTCTTCTTTCATGAACCTTTCCAAAAAAGGCAGGAAATGATCCATCCTTTGCTATCCCAAAGATTATTCTTGAGCCCGATATCATCATCATTAGAACAGTATTGGAAGTGGCAAAAAGAGCGATGGCGCCGAGTAGGAAGGATCCGCTCATGCCAAATGCACTTTCTGCAGCAGTAGCAAGAGGTGCATCTGATGCTGACAGTTTTGACCACCCATCTGTAAGTGCCAGCGAGGAGATCGCCACGACTATGTAGGTAACGGTAGTTATCAGTATCGCGAGGAGTAGTGCTCTTGGTAATACCTTTGAAGGGTTTTTGGTTTCTTCAGCAATGTTTGCCATGTTCTCAAAGCCAGTGTATGAAAAGAATACCAGCCCAGCCGCAGATATGACAGCAATCAGTAACGGCGAGGATAGTAAAGGCTCTACAATGCCTTCTGCGACACTGCCGCCGTTACCATCACCGCTACTTCCTCCTCTATTGTTGCCTTCTGGAATTTCAAGATAGTTTATTTCAGCTGGTGAAGCGAAGGCAAAGCCTGCTACAATAATGATTACAAGACCTGCTAACTCTATCAGCGTAAAGGCAACGTTCATCCGCATTGACTCTGTTATCCCATAAAAGTTGGCAAAAGATAGGAAGCCGACAAGTACTACAGCGTACACAATCGCAGGAATATCCAAGTATGATGACAGAAACGAAAAAACATACCCGGAGAAGCCAACTGCTACGGTGGCGGCAAAGACCAGCGCCACGAAAACTATTAGGCAACCGATAATAAACGCAAGGAAACTATTTTTTGACACATTCTTTGTAAAGACGTATTCTGCAGCAGTCTTAGGAAATACAGAGGTCAGCTCGGCATAACTCAATCCAGTAAAGCTTGCAATTATCGCGGCTATTATGAAGGAAATCCACATCGCATTGCCTGCTATCCCTGCTGCCTCGCCGATTAGGACATAGATTCCCGCGCCGAGGATAAGCCCTGTTCCATACATTACCGCTTGGAAGAGGCTGATGCTTCGCTTTAGTTGCCCGCCAGAAGGTGATCGCTGTGGAGAAGAGTCTTTCACTATTTTTCATATTTATGAGCACAATATGCTATATCATATTGTATAGAACCAATGCAGAGAAGAATTAGGACCAAATAACAAAATCAAGATTTAGGAAGATGCCAGCATATTATATCTCTACTCATGTACTTAAACGGTTGTATTGCCGTTATAGACTCCGTTATCTGGTATAGAGTCGAATAGTTATGCTATCCCTATCGCGCAAGAAAACAGACTTTGATGATCCTTTCGATTGTCCATATTGTGGTGGCGTCTCGATCTTGTATTGTCTGAGCTGTTCTGCCATCTTCTCATATTGTTCCTTGTTCGGAAGTTCGATGCCAAAATGGTTCAATCCAACATGTTCTGATGAAGCTAGCTGAATGCTGGTTCCAAGCCAGATATTCGTTGCAATATGGTGGTGATATTTACCTGCGGCAAAAAAGTAAGCGCCAGGATAAGTTGCCGTAAAGTTCAGCCCAAGGATCTCGCGATAGAACTTCATAGCCTTTGCAAGGTTTCGAACATGGAGGTGGACATGGCCTATGACTGTCTTGGCAGGCATCTCTTTCCATCCTGAGGCTGTCGATTCTCTTAGCAGGTCTTCTGTATCCAGCCTATCTGTCGCCATCCTCACCCGGCTTCCGTCCCATTCCCATCGTAAAGACGGCTTGTCGCAATAGAATTCTATACCAATGTTGTCGGGATCGCGAATATAGATCGACTCGGACACCAGATGATCGGCCAAGCCATCAAACCATATCTCGCCGCGCCTTTCGCTCAAGTTTTGAAGCATGTCTGCCAGATATTTTCTCTCCGGAAGTAATATTGCAAAGTGATACAGCCCTGCCCTTCTGGTCTCGGACATGCTGGCCTTGTAGCCTGCTGCTGCCTCCTTTGCTTGTAAAAGTTCTACAAGATAGGATGGATGTCCATCAACAGAAAGAAGTGCCCTTTCACTGGAAGGTCTGTCCACTTTCTTGAACCCAAGAACCTTTTCATAGAAGTCAAGTGACCTGTCGATATCAGAAACATTCAGGCTTACATAGCCAATTCTTGTGGCTGGATGGATATTGAAATCATGTTGTGCGGAAGTCATGTTATCGTCCATGGTATCGATTGTAAATGAGGCGGATTGCCTAATAAGTTGGGTAGTCTTTGCGCGCCAAGTCAGTAAGGCGCACCGTATCAGGTAGTTACCACTGAACTAATGTAATCTTAAATGCCTAGCATGTGAAATTGATAGCATCACCAACAGTAGTAGCAGTAGTAGCTCTTCATCTGTGTTTGAGTCCTTTGTTTGAAGGTTTTCTTCTCTCTAATTCACTAGACCTACAATACTTTCAATAACAAAAGCCAAAATTCTCGTCTTTGGATTCAAATGAATTTATATCCAAATCCCGACGGGCCCTTAGGCACCTATTCCTGCTTTATTCTTCTAATATCTGTTGCCTGATGAGATAGATTATGCAAAACGATGACAGAGACCAAATTAAGAAAACGATAAGTGAATACAGAGAAGCAATCTTTACTGCTATGCTTAACAAGCATTATACCCACGCAGCTTTGTACATGAAATGTATGATCGCATGCGTTCCGTCTGAATTAAAATTGGAAGCGATTGAAGCTCCTGAGGCAAATCAGATACCAAATGAAAATGCAACAGATTATGCCAAACGATTGTTCAAATGGATTGATAGCACATTACCTGCAATTGAGCGAAAGATGGCGGATATTATTTGAATTGAAGTATAACATTGCAAGAATAAAAAAGACGTCAGCACCCAAACATTTCCTTACTTTGCCTTTTCGGCATACCAGAAATTATATCACTCCTTTTGTATATCGTTGAGGCATTATGATCTTGAACAATATTAGTAAGAATAAAGGAAGAGAGATGAGATAGAGCCCAGAGGAAGCACATGTAATGGCGACAAAAGACATGTAAATGCCTCCCTCTCTCATCTCTCTTCAGCTTTTTTGCTTTCTCCCGCCTTTATTTACTGGATAGTGGTATAGCTCTGGAACCAAAGACTTCTTCTTTGTTTCGTTCATTTATCTATAGTGTATCTCTATAGATCAATATAGTAACAAATGTTATTCCAATTGTTCCTAGTGCAAAGGAGCTTTTTATTGGTTTAGCTTATAGTGATGCCTAACGTGCTCCTTCGCAAAGCTGTGAGATGTTACTACCGCTAGCCCATAAGTAATACTAACTGCCGAAATTTAGTCTTGGATTCAAATGAATTTTTATCTAAATCCCGACGGGCCCGCTCGGGAACAAGAACTTTTTAGCTACTTATCTGTACTTCTCAATTCAAATCTTCATTTTAGCGCTTCTAAAAGCACGGGGACCCTTGGGTTCGTATTCCTGCGTATTAATTGACAAAAGAAGATGTATATGCATTCTTATTTGGTATTATAGCCTCTACCGACACTTCTGCGAGCATCAAATCATGGATAAAAAAAGCTACAAGCAATTAGTATCTTATCTAGCCTGAAATGGAACCGATAAGCATTGTTAAATACCCTCTCCACGTAGTTGTACAATGTGACTTCCGGAAAATACTTTAACAAGGGAGTGAAGGCGCTTGATTCGCCTCACGTAGGACATGTGGTAAGAGAAACAGATGACAAGATTGTAGTGTTTGGTGGTGGAGACGATAGATACGACATACCAAAATCAGAAATCCGGTTTACTAGCGGTAATGTTCTGATTGATTTGACTTTATATGAAATTGCAAAAAGGTACAAGGTTAGCAGAGAAGAGCCTCTTCCGACAGGAAAAGCAACGAAAGACCCTTGGACAAGGACCGAGAACATTGACTTAGCGACCTACGAAAGGGAGTACCCGAAATCGCTGTTCAACAAAGGTGTGAGGACAGACAACGCAGACCATGTTGGACATGTGGTAAAGGAAACAGATGACAAGATTGTAGTGTTTGGACACTATGATTACAGATTTGATATACCAAAATCGGAGATAGTGGCAGCAGGCAGAAATGTTATAGTTGGAATAGACTTTCCTGAG
>DASUUX010000062.1:0-4144 GCA_036373855.1 Nitrososphaera sp. | reverse complement strand
CCAATCACAATGAGGTCTGCCTTTTCTCGATCTGCATAATTCACTAATGCTGCTACGACAGACATCGGGGAATCTATCACATCAGTCTTGATGGGAACCCTTTTCTGCTCAGCATTTCTGATTATTTCAGTAAACCATTTTTGCGCCTCAGCCCTGCCCTCTTCAACCTTTTTCTTTATTGGATCGGGGTAGGACAGCCGGTAAATGCCCAGTAATTGAAGATTCTGGTCGATGTTTACCACGTGCACGATAGCAACTTCAGAGCCGTATTTTTGTGCCATTTGTAGTGCATAGTCTGCTGCTTCCATAGAGTTCTTTGAACCATCTATTGGTACAACTATTTTGGAAATTTCTTGTTGTTGTTGTTGTTGTTGAGCCAATTCAATGTCTTCTAAGCTCGCATTCCTTAAAAAGCAACAGAATGCACTGCAATTCAATGCACGATACACTAATAATCAATTATAGTCATTTATAGTGCGCAGTGATTGATCGCTGTTATAACATTAACATACGCTATATATGCTCGAGGAGATTCTGCAAGCGCACAATTACGCTTATGCCATTGCAGGTATTTCGCACAAACAAGCTTTCAATTGCTGCCCCGGTAGCAAATTTGATTTCCCTCAGCATAGTGAGCCGCAACAAATGTAAAGAATATTTAGAAAGACCCAAGCAGATAAGACGCGAGCCCAAAGTACATCGTCAAAGTAGTGATGTCGCTAATGATTGTTGTAAGTGGACCGGAAGTAACAGCTGGATCGACATTAAACTTTGCAAGTGAAATAGAGAGAAAAGTCGAGATAACCGCTTGAAATACCATGCTAATTAGCATGGATAATCCAATAATCGCTCCAACCTGCGATATTCCCCATCCAACTGAAGCAGCAGCAAATAGTAATGAAGCAAAGATAATTCCCAGAATCCCTCCAACCTTGATTTCTCTTGTCAGGTATCTTTTTACCGAAAATGCTGGTTCAAGAGCTATCATTCGTACGATCAGTGTCTGCGACTGGGTACCTATTGCGTCGCTAAGATAGATCAAGACTGGAAGGAATGATGCCAGCACAAAGTAAGAGCTTAGGATATTCTCAAATCCATTTACAATATAAACGGCTGCAAGCCCTCCTATCAGTCCTAATATTAGTGAGGGTGTCCTAGCTCTTACAAGTCTTGATACAGGTGTTGTTATATCTTCTATTTCCTTTATGTGGTGATGGATACCTCCAGACTTCAAAATATCTTCACGAAATTCATTATGAAAAATTTTCAATATTGTATCATAAGCTACAACTCCGATCAGACGATTCTCGCTGTCAACCACAGGTATAGATTTTAAGTTGTACTTGAGGACAAGATAAATTATCCTTTCCTGATCTGTATCAAGATGCACTGTTATAGGGTTTTTTCTCATAATTTTCTTTAGCTGGATGTCATCGCGAGCTTGCAAAATATCTTTCAACGAGACAACTCCATGAAGAAATTGGCCATTGTAGATAACATAGATATAATCTATGACATCAAATTCCTTTGCCCTGTTAGCAATTAATTTCTTGATCTCCCCTGCAGTCTCTTCTTCGCTAAATGAAAGAAACCGTTTAGTTATCTGGGTTACCGCAGCATCAGGTGAACTCGTATGAGGAAAAGAACTCATTGATATGTCACTTGATATGATAAGACCTGCTTATAATCTCATAAATAATCGCGGGCCTTGCTTATGGCCCACCTTTTGTTAGTTGTCATTTTTGACAACAAATCTGCGAGAAGTCTTTGCTACTCCTCTAGATTGCCTGTCTCTTCAAGAGTAACCTGGCATGACTACATTTTTGCATTTTGAAGTCATTTGTCTTCATGCCTGATCATTTAGTCGAATAACAGTATAATAATTACCATTAAGGATTTAAAGGGTCTGGGCCGTTACAGCGGCGAATAAATAGCCTGCTAGGTTAGGTAGGCATTTGCGTGCCATTATGTCTCTTAACACATCCATATGATGGATAGCCGCTTGCCACAAGTGCCACTAGAGTGCCTTTGCTGGCAGAAAAATACTCGATGCTAAGACAAGGCACATTCGGTTCTTGGATTTTTGATGGGGCAACCTCGTGCCACCACGTCTATGCGCTAACATTCCCCGTCAAACCAGATGTGCATAGTGTGGAATTCAATTCACACGTCAGTGACTGTGAGTAGGTTGATGATGGGTTTGCCCAGACCTGCATATTTAAGCAGACTCTCACAAGATGCTGATTCCTTTTGCCTTGCGTATTACTTCTTCTTCAATGAAAAAAAAGCACTATGCTATTGGTGATACTTGCCAATGCAAACTTCGTCAAGAATCAGATCGTCTGACATAACGGGCACTGGCTTGTTATGTATAATACTTACATAATCTTCTCTTTCGGTCCTTTTCACTTGTCGGTAGAGTAAAAGCCTTCTATGCCATCCATAATCATGGAATGGTTTTCTTTTTTGCAGCATTTGCAACCCGATTTCGAACAATCTCTTGCAGAACCATGATTGCACATCTTGCAGGTGCATACGCTTTCGTATGGCACCTGTTCTACATCTGATGAAATACTAGACCGGGACTGAATATTATTATCCTGACTCATATACAGTGACTCGATTAATATTCTGGGTTTCGTAATAATAATTATTTGGGAGCTATGTCCTTAGCAATGCAGCGTATGCCTAATTGTCTTACAGATGTGATGGTTGTTACAGTTCTATATAACTCACTCATCTGAGAAACCACAAACGACAGAAAGAAGAAAGAGGCAAACAAATCCTCTAAAAAGAGGAGAGGAGTATATATATTTGCAACATTTCCATACAGTGGAGAGAGATCGAGTCAGTTTGCGCGGGATGTACTTCTGTTTTTTTGAGAGGTTTCCAGCCAGGATATTTGACAGTTTGCCTGACATAAAGAAGCTCCTTTATGTCATATGATTGATAAAGAAGGCAGATATGAATCTAAGATAAAAATTCTCTCCATTGAAAATAAAAAGATAAATCTACAGCCGAGTTCCTAAGAAAACGCCTACAACGATAGGAGAAGAAGGAAAAATTTAGTACGGCTAGGGTCAAGGTCGAGTGACAGAGAATCCCAATGAACTCTATATTATGAGCAGAATATACATGTTGAACCTATGACTGAGACAACCAGCAAAAGTATAGATGGATCAGGGCATATAATGGAAGAAGATCAACGCATGTCAATCGTAGGGTTCGACGCAACGGGCATAACGCAGAAAGCGATTACGCTTGAACAAGATATGACGCTACTTGAAGCCAGGAACACCATGATAAAATACAACATCAGCAGAATCGTCGTAGTCAAGGATCGCATTCCAGTTGGAATATTGACAGAAAAGGATATTGCAAGGTTCCTATATTCTGAGGTTCCCTCAAGGCGCCTTGACGAAATTATCGTCAACGAAATAATGAGCAAGGATCTTGTAACAGTAGAAGAGAATTCTGACCTAAGAAAATGCTCAAGGTTGATGCTTGAAAAGGGGATCAGCTCTTTGATAGTTCTTGATAGAAGCAAAAATCTCAAGGGGATATTCACCAAGACTGATCTACTTCATGCATATGTCGAAAACTTTGCTGGCGAACACGTGATTCGCGAGTTCATGACTAAAAGAGTCCATACTGTAGCCCCAGACGAGGCACTACACATGGCCATTCTGCTTATGAACAGCTACAAGGTGTCACGTATAGTAGTTGTCAAGAATGACCATCCAGTAGGAATTATAACGGGTCGCGATCTTCTCGCTGTGAGCGCAGTGTTTGGAACAGGCACATTTGGAAGTTACTGGACCTTAAGTGAAGACCTCATTGAGCAAAGGAAGAAGCAGGCATTCATTCCCTCTGGCATGAAGGCAATATTTATTGCAAGCGATGTCATGACACCAAACCCCATTACCATGAGCGAAGAGCTAGACCTGGCAGATGCGGGATACATAATGCTGAGAAATAGGATAAGCGGGCTCCCAGTTGTAGACTCTAGCAAAAATCTGAAAGGGATAGTTACCAAGACGGATATTGTCAAGGCACTGGCTTCTCATGCATGAAGATGGTGTGTGTATGTATGGCATGATGACAAACGCCTATCAAAAAAGGAGCTCTATTACATTGGGCCAAT
>DASUUX010000061.1:0-19983 GCA_036373855.1 Nitrososphaera sp. | reverse complement strand
GATGGAGATTACAATAATAGTGGAAAGTGCCAGGTTTGTCAGCAATGAAGGTAATGGTTTGGCTAGCAAAGTAAGCCAGATCTTTGGAATGGATATTTAGCTCATCTATGTTAAAGTTATGCTTTGAAGGGGTTTCATAGTCCTCATTTATCAAATGCATAGATTGCAAACCCCCCCTGTTGAAAACGTATGTAGGATTCATGATCCCACCTCCGCCGCTTCCCCTTAAACCTTTGGCAGTGCCAGGAGACATGCTAATCCAAGCATACCCTGAACTCGCGGAATATTTTGCTTTAACAAAGTGATTACTTGGAATACCAAAAACAGGAGTATTACCATTTGCGGGAATCATCGACTTGTAGCCAGCGATGCTAATCCCCGAGATGATGGCTGCGATTATTCCATAAGTAATAATTCTCTTCCTGGTCATTCCCACAGAAGATACAGAATGCCCATTCTGGTGACGGCGGCGTTTCTTTGTCATATAGGTTAATCTTTTCAAATGACTATTTATGTAATGATTAATATAGTTAATTCTTCTTCTCTCACTAGTTTCCTCTTCTTTTTCTATTATGAGGTTTTGACCTCAGCGGCCTTTGACAACAAGGGCATCTAATTCCCTTCCACCTAATGAAAATACCACATATCTGGCACCTTTTGTATCCTTGGACATAATAGCTACTCCTTCTATCTTTCGTCGCCCTATACCTCTCACAAATATTTCTGCAAGCCATTTCTCGATATTTCTATGACCCTAGCTGATCCCGATTTACGCCTCATTGTATATACGTCGTGATTAACATGGTTAAGTCAGTCTTTTTATTAAAAATGTATTATTAACGCACGGAAGATTCTTTTGGCAAGAATATGTGTCATAGATACAGACAATCACAATTACAACGCTGTTCTAACTAGAATTAGCGCAAGGCAAGAAGGACTTTGTCACTTCTGTGCTCAAAGAATAAAAGATAAGGCTACCATAATTAGCAAAGCACACGGCAGAAGGCGAAAGTATTTTCATAAGGAATGTGCTAAAAAAATACACTTGTTGTGAGACGATGTATAGCTTTTTTGTCTATTGATGAACGGAGTTTTTCCTATCAATAAGCTGAAGTAATTTTTTTGATCTGCTAGAAGATAGATAGATATCTCCTAAAGTAAATCAGCAAGACAGATAGTAAATATTATTTCCGGCATTATGGTCATGTAAGGTATTGATAGCTCTGTTAATTGTTGTGTGGACTTTCGAAGCTCCTTGCTAATGAGAAAGTTTTCCAAAACCGACACTGACAGGGCAAGGAATTAAGGTAACATGAAGAGCCAGTAACAACTGCAGAAACTCGAGACACTACGGAAACATTACGAGAAGAAAGAGATCATGCCCAAATCAAGAGATCGCAGTAAAGAAATGAGCTCTCTAAGGTTTCATTTTCCTTTTGTGATAGTTGTTATTGTCTTTGGAGAAATCACTGTTTTTCGAATTCTGCTATTTTGGAGTATTCAATGATTTAAAGATAGGAACAAACTAAGTTTTATGAGCCAAGCTGTCATATTGCTTTAGGAATAATGGCATGACTTAAAGCCCTATCCTAACTTAAAAATCTATTATGCGCTTGCCTTTTCCTGGTTGCTTACCATGCTTTATGGAATCTGACACTTCAAATCTCATATACTGCCACGAGTACCGATGGGTATTATAGGCATATACACCTCTAGTATTAGGATAAACCCACACACAGCTAAAGAAAGCTCAAGAAATAGGCATGTTGATTATTGTGTATGCGATACTAAGCAATCTTTGATTATCAAAATTTTATTCTGATGCGTGTATACCACTGCGTGTACCCAGAAACACCTATCGATTATGCTTCAAGCAAGATAATATTAGGGGTGAAAAACCTTCGTGAAGGACTAGATCCAGATGTTCTCGCATACTGGTACAAACGCGTCGAGGATAGGTCAAAGGAGGTCGTTCCACGACATCTTAAAGATAAGATTCACTTTGAGCAAGACAGGATATTGTGGATGAAATTCAAGTTGGATGTCTCAAAAAGGGCAGTTCCATATGTCATGCAGGTCATCCAAGAGTACATACCAATGATGCCATATTCGACAGCACTCTATTTCACAAAAGTGCAGGAATTACTGACGGACGAGATGAACAAGGAGCTACGCTAATCAAGAATTGTTATTCCTGTTACGGATCCAAGACAGTCGCTAGAGTGTATCTTTATTTTTCCTTTTATAAGATCTGTCATGAAAGAGCTGAGCCTGACTACTGTTTCTTCATCCTTGAGCAAAACAGCGTGGGACGACCCGTCCTTTAACTGTACGACGATTTCGTTGTCAGCCACTGCCTTGACACCTGAAACCCACACGGTGTTGTCTTTCTGTACTGACATAAGGCTTAACAGCTTTTCCGCCTCATAACGGTCGTCACATTCAAATTTTAGAGTTTTCATGTCGTAAACGGCTTTCCGTCATACATGAACTTGTCAATGACATCCTTGGCTTTTTCTCGCCGTTTCTTGAATTCTACAACAAAAGGCTTGGCTCCCTTCGACAGGTCTGCTTTGCACTCGCCACACAAAAGGTTGCCACTCTTGCATCTTATCATGCGTTCATCCGACTGCTTTTCAGTATCGAAAAAGTAGCGTAAGTACCAGAAAACTGGACAGCCAAGGGCATTGGCGCCAAGCTGCCTCTGAAGCGCCACAGTAGGTTGACCGCCAGTAAAAGCTGTAGACACTTTTTTGTCAACTACTTCTGGGTCGTCTGTGGTGAAAATTGCAGTCTCGGGTTTAGAGGATGACATCTTGCCTAGCATGCCAAGGCCTGGCAGGAACTTGCTATGTATTTGGGCAGGCTTATAATACTTCATCTTGTCGGCAATGTCTCTTGTCATGCGCCAGTATGGATCTTGGTCAATTGCTGCAGGTATCAATACAGGTACATTCTTGCCTTCGATGACAGAAGGAAGGAAGCAAGGCGCAGCCTGCATGGGCGGAAAACCTATCATCCCGATATTGCTGGAATTAGACAACCCAAATACTGAACGTGCCGTAGAAAATGTGATACGCTTTGCAACTTCGATCGCAATTGGATAAAGATGTTGGATGTGTTTTGTATTCACAATTATCTTGGTCTTTTTTGGATTGAATCCAATCGCAATGATATCTAAGATATTCTCGTAGGTGTAGCGCTCAATTTCCTTCATTGTTCTGTCCTGAACGTAGAGAAACTTTTCGTCATCCGTAAGCTGGAATAGTAATTTTGAGTCGAATTTGTCCTGCAGGTATTTTGTAAAGATCCATGGCATTATATGCCCCATGTGAACCATGCCCGAGGGCCCCCTTCCTGTATAAAGGTAAAAGCTCTCGCCTCTACTCTTTTTGTCTAACAGCCAGTCAAAGTCGCGGTGAGAGAAAAAGTAACCTAATTTTAGCAGCGGATGGATTTCGCCTGTCATCGTCTTTACCTTTTGCATTAGCTCAGGCGTTATAGGCTGTGTGCCAAACTTTAGGATCAGCTTAGCATAGTTAATATCACCTTCAACTTCCCAGGGTGTGACCTTGAAGTCAGTGCTGTTGTTGTGTGAGTGATTCTGATCGTAATTGTCGGCTAAATTCATCCCTGCTGGAGCAACATTACATTAAACGTTTAAAAAGTCTTACACTCCCACAACTTTGATTAATGAGTTCTGCGCCGGCGCTCCATCCAATTGAACGATCGATACTCAACTCCCTGTCCAAAAATGACCATGTTCGGGGCGAATCACTTGTTGCTAGCACGGGCCTGTCTTTAGATCAGATCAGACGAGGCATCGAGTGGCTAAAATTCAAGAACCTCATCTCAATTAAAGAATCATCGACACAAAGAGTATTTGTGGCCTCCGAGGGAATGGCAGCAGCGAAAAGTGGGCTTCCTGAAAGAAGATTAGTAAATTCTCTTAAAGAAGGCAAAGTCTCAATTGCAGAAGTGCTTGCCAGTGGTGCAATAAAGAATGAAGAGATAAACGCTGCTATAGCGGGAGCAAGGCGCAACCAGTGGATTCAACTCGTCCAAGGCAAGATGGTACCCACTCCGTTTACTGCCAAGCAGTCTCCCGAAGAGAGATTCATTGAAAACCTAAAGGGAGGGGTTGAAATTTCAAAACTAACAGAAGAAGAAAAGCGTGTATTTGAGCAACTGAAAAAGCGCCCTAATTACATAGAGATCAAAGAAGAAAAAGAATCACGAATTTCACTTACCGATGCAGCAAGGCGAATCATTCCTATGCTGAATCAAGAAATGCTGGGGCGCCGCCTTACAACAGAGCTTATTACTTCAGGGAAATGGAAGGAGACCAATTTCAGTGCACTTGACGTAGAAGCACATGCGCCAGCCATTTATCCAGGAAGGCGCCACCCATTAATTGACATTATTGAAGAGATTAAGGAGATCTTTATTGGTTTAGGATTTTCAGAAATAGAGGGCCCTGTGATTCAATCAGGCTTTTGGAACTTTGACGCATTATTTACTCCCCAAGATCATCCTGCAAGAGAGATGCAAGACACATTCTACATTTCAGCTCAGACCCAGCCAATACCAGCAAGCAAAGATCAGATTTCAAAAGTTTCTCGAGTTCACAAGCAAAGATGGAATCGCCAATGGGACGTTCGGGAAGCCGAGCGGCTAGTCCTCCGTACTCACACCACGCCTGTAACTGTCCAGCATCTTGCAAAAGTCAAATCGGATGTCGGCAGGTTCTTCTCGGTGGGCAGGGTTTTTAGAAACGAAAAGGTCTCATACAAACATCTTGTTGAATTTTACCAGGTAGAGGGAGTTGCAACTGCACGGGAAGCATCACTCCGTGACCTAATGGGCCTGCAAAAAGAATTCTATTCCAAGATGGGCATCAAGCGCATCAAGTTTTGGCCCACGTTCTTTCCATATACGGAACCCTCACTACAGAGTATGGTGTACAATGAAAAATTGCAAAAATGGGTGGAGCTCTTTGGCATGGGTATTTTCAGGCCAGAGGTCACAAAGCCGCTTGGTATCAAAAACCCGGTGCTTGCCTGGGGTGGGGGTCTTGAAAGGATCGCTATGTTGCGCTTTGGATTGGATGATGTACGTGAATTGTATGGCAACAAGCTTTCATGGCTCAGGGGCGTGCCAATGTGCCAGTTGTAAAGATCAAATTTGAGCGCCTGAAAAAGCTCGTTCCGGGCGTCAAGATGGATAAGGTTCTTGATATGTTACCCTTCGTTGCACTCGATATTGAAGATGTAGGTAAGGACGCGATCAGGGTCGAATACAACCCAAACAGACCAGACCTATCGACAGATTATGGGGTAGCAAGAGCATTGCGCGGTTTGCTTGAAATTGAGACTGGCATGCCAAAATTCAAAATAGCTGGAAAAAGCGGATTAGCAGTAAGGGTTGAAGATGCAGTCAGGAAGATAAGACCTTACGTCATGGCATTTGTGGCAAAAAATGGAACACTAGACAACGAAACGCTAAAGCAGTTGATCGTAATGCAGGAAGACCTTCACAATGGTGTTGGCAGAAAGCGCAAGAAGGCATCGATTGGAATCCACAACCTTGATGTCATCGAGTTCCCTGTCAGATATAAAACAGTAAGCGGCGACTATTCATTCAGACCATTAGATGAGTCTTCAGAATTCTCCATAGATAAGATAATGAAAGATTTAGAAACTGGCAAGCAGTATGGTCACATTCTGTCTGCATTTGACAGATACCCTCTCATAGTTGACAATGTTGGCACAGTGCTTTCATTACCTCCCATAATAAACGGCCAAGCAACGAAGGTTAACGACAAGTGCCGCAATCTGTTTGTCGAAGTAACTGCAATTGACCAAAAGACTGCTGAAGATCTGCTTGCCATTCTCGCAATCACGCTCTATGATGCAGGCTTTGAAATAAGAACTGTCAGTATAGACTCAGACAGGAAAAAAATTGAAACGCCGCAGATGAAGCCAAAAGTAATTTCTGCACACATGGGCTATGTCAATAGCATCCTTGGCCTAACGCTTGACGCCAAGCAGATGATCACCTGCCTGAAGAAAAGCAGGCTAGATGCAAAGGCACTAGACAAGAAAATCGTCTGCACTATTCCGCGATATCGGATAGACATCAGCGACCCGGTAGACATGTCAGAGGAAGTGGCGATAGGGTATGGCATTTACAACCTAGAGCCAAAGTTTCCTAATTCACCAACGGCGGGGAAGAAGGATTCCCTTTCCGTCTATTTTGACTCAATAAGGGAGACTATGGTTGGTTTGGGTATGATTGAATCGCTCAACTTTTTGCTAACAAGCAAAGAAGTGCAGTATAATGCCTTTGGTATTCTTGCTAAGGACATGCTCTCAGTCGACGGCTCTAAGAGCACAGAGCACCAAATCCTGCGTAACTCACTTATTCCGTTGCTCCTTCAGTCGCTTTCTTACAACATTCATGAACAATACCCCCAGAGATTATTTGAGATAGGCAAGACCTTTCTCAAATCAACCAGAATAATAGAAGAGAGATGGAATGTCGGAGCAGTGATAGCACATAATGAAGCAGGTTATACAGAGATAAAATCAACAATGCAGGCACTATTAAGATCATGCTTTGGCAAAGAGGCAACCACAAAAGCCTCGACAAACCATATGTTCATGGAAGGCAGGTGTGCCGAGGTGACATTAGACGGTAAATCTGTTGGTGTACTTGGAGAGATTATTCCCCTTGCACTTGAAAGCTTTAAGTTGAGGACGCCTGTGGCAGCATTTGAGATAAACCTACTTGCCATCATAAAAGACAAATAGCACCACGTGAAAGATAACGTACCCCGTTAAAGAGCACGCAGAGGACACAGCTTATGGCTAACCAGTGACAGCGTGTGAGTCAGAGGCGGGGCACATATCATTTTTATAACCAATATACCACGAATGCCAATGATGTCACAGCAAGATGGTGACAAGCCAGCAGAAAACAAAAAGCCAAAGGCAGTTGCATTGCTGTCTGGTGGCCTTGACAGCAGCCTAGCTGTAAGAATGATGCTAGAGGAGGGCATCGATATCGAAGCCGTTGCTATCAAGACACCGTTTTGCGATTTTGACTGTGGCAAGGGCTGCGGCCAACGAGTCAAAGAGGTAGCCGACGAACTTGGGATCAAGCTAAAGACTGTGCACTTTGGAGAAGAGTACCTTCGTATGCTAAAGAATCCTAAATACGGCTATGGCTCGGGTATGAATCCATGCATCGATTGTAGAGGCATGATGTACAATGCCGCCAAGGAGCATATGAAAAAGATAAATGCTGATTTTGTAATAACAGGCGAAGTACTGTTTCAGCGCCCGATGAGCCAAAACAACCGCGCATTACATATCATTGAAAAAGAGACAGGTATGGAATGCAAGGTTCTACGTCCGTTATCTGCAAAGCACCTGCCACCGACAGATGCCGAAAACTTGGGATTGATAAAGCGTGAAAGCATGGGGGACATCAAGGGTAGGTCAAGGAAAGGACAGTTGACCCTGGCAAAACACTTTGGTATCTCCGAACCACCAAATGCCGCCGGGGGCTGCCTATTAACAGATCCTAGTTTCTCAAAGCGCGTCAAGGATACCTTGGATCACTGCGACGATATTCCAACTCTTAACGATATTGAGCTTTTGAAGGTTGGCAGGCATTTCCGAATTACGCATGATGCTAAGTTCGTGGTTGGAAGGAATAAGGACGAAAATGAAATTATAAAGGCACTCGTAGCTGACGGGGATATCGTTCTAGAGGTGAAGGACTATGTTGGACCAACCTGTATGCTGCGCTGTAAAAAGTACAATGATTCGTTGCTGGTAAAATGTGCTGCAATAGCGGCACGTTACTCAGATGCGCCTAGGCAGGACCTCACTAAGGTCTCCATAACCGTTAACGAAGACAAGAGTGAAGTTAGAGTCATGCCAGCTGACAATGAGACGATAGAGATGATGCGCATATAACCAAAAATAATAATAATAATATTATATCTTCTCCCCTAAATACAAGAGCTTCTACATTACTATCATTTAGCTAAAATCAACTATTCAGTGAATGAGAATTGACCAGCATGACTATTGATTGCACATGGCAAGCTCAACTGCAATTCGCAGAAGATAGGTAGTACATGCAGACCCAGAAAACACCGGTTTATTTGAAGGCGCTTACGCTGCGCGATGTGTCGGATATCACTGTAGTAAAGGAAGATATCAAAAAACATATGATCCTGATTATTAGAGTGACACCGCTTGCGCAGAAGGACTTGGAGGAATTGCGCAAGATTGTTGAGGATCTGTATTCCTATACGCAGTCAGCAGGTGGCGACATTGCAAGGCTGGGAGAAGAGCGCATTGTGATCACTCCTCCTGGGGTCAAGATCTGGCGTGGCATTTACGATCTAAAGTAGTTTTATTGCTTCCTGCACCAAGGGGTGCTGTGTCTGTATTCTAAACTGCTTGTTTATCATGCTTGCTAGGTTCTGCGCCTTTGGTCGCTCACCGTGGTTGACAAGAACTCGCCTAAGCTTGGGCCGAAGCCGCATAACATATGCCATAAGCTGGTTATAGTCACTGTGACTGCCAAGACCATCAATCCTTTCGACTTGACATTGAAGTTCGATTGTCTCCCCTCCAATTGTAATTTGTCTGGCACCGTCTAGTATTGCCCTGCCGGGAGTATCGAGGGATTGATACGACAGCATAATGAGCGTGCTTTTTGGATTATTCGCTATTTGCTTCAGGTACTCAACAGATGGTCCTCCGATTAGCATGGAAGAAGGAGCAAGGACTATTGCAGGTTCACTAGGCTTAAGAGTCTCCGATTCAACTATTGAGAATTCTGAGCCAAATTGGCTTGTTTCCGATTCGAGCACATGTTTGCCTAGCTCTTTTGAAAGAAACTCAGGATACGCCTCATAGACAGCTGTCGCTTCTGAGATGATCTTTTCCACAAACACTTTGGTCTGAAGCCTGCCGCCTTTTGTAAACCTGTCAAGCAGATGAATCAGCTCCTGGGAAATGCCAACTACGGGCACCGGCATCAGTACATGACCGCCTGCTGCAACTGTCCGTTCAACCGCGCTGGCAAGATTGGCCTCGGCCCGCTCTGGTGGGCACAAGATATCCTCCTTGCCGCCGTACGTGCTTTCAATTATCATAGTTTCAACTCGGGGAAAACTCCAAGAAGCGTTTTCAAGTGTATGCGTCTTGCCAAATTTCATATCACTTGTATATACGAGGTTGTGCTCGCCGTTCCCAATGTGCAGATGAATCGAAGTCGATCCTATGATGTGTCCGGAGTTTGAAAGCACCAGCTTGACATCCGGCGAAATATCAGTTACTATACCGAGCATCAGTGTGATCGTGTGTGTTACTGCTCTGTCGATGTCTTGATCGGAATACAACGCATCACTCCCAGAATGCCTGAGATAGTCGCGCTGAAGAATACTCATGAGCAAGAGAGTTGGCTCGGTGCAGTAGACCGGACCCCTGTATCCGTATTTGAAGAGCGCTGGCAAAAAGCCAGTATGATCCAGATGCGCATGGCTGAGAACGACTGCATCTATATCTTCCATACCTATGCCTGCGATGTCAAAGCGAGGAATGGCTCCGAGTGAGTCCTTCGCCGATAAGTTGAGTCCACAGTCCAGAATAATCTTGCTTTCACGCGTTTCAAGCAGCATACATGACCTGCCTATCTCTGCAAATCCCCCTAGCGTGAGAAGGCTGGCTTCGGCCTGCTCAGTCAATTTAGCCCGAAATATTTTATCTCCCACTTCTCGGTAGAACTTAGTGCGTTGGCTCACTGTTTTACCTAGTATCTTATAAAGTGTTTCAATTGGCAGCATGTTTTGCGGAGCTTTTCTGACCCGGACTTTCCAGCCTATTTTTTCTGTAAGATCAAAATCCCCACCTTCGTGCAAAATGATCCACGGCTTCCTAGCAAAGATTACTGCTTCGCCTAAAACGGCGTCAAAAAATATTCCGGTAACGCCAGCTTCTCTTGGAATGGTCTCTTTAATAACATTGGTGGACTCATCTTGAGAAAGCCTTAGCGACTCATCTATCCGGATAACGATCCGCTTCTTTATGGTATTCACCATGTTTAGGACAAGCTGATTGTTCTGTAGTAGGTAGCTTGGGTTCTTAGAATAAAGTGCAATGCAAGGACCTTCGTATTCGATTTTTGTCAGGTTAGCCTCATGCGGCAGACTCTGCAGTATTACTGCCATGATATTTTGGCTAGCAGATTCATGATGGTACGGCGGTTTGGGCTGCATGAATGTAATTCCTAGACGACCGTCAAACGAACGTCTCCGTCAACAGTAATGGCATCTCTTACATTGATGCCGGTATTATTAAGTATTTGGCTTGTTTTTCTTAAAGGGTGGAGTTGAAATACAATGCAGGTTTAATTTGCATTGTCATTCAAATCGCAAGTTATAGCTCATGCTACTCATATGCTGCCGAAGTATCACTATGGCAGAGAGCCAAGAGTCTTTAGATATGGAGGAGGCAGGATTTTACTGGTGGCGCCAGATGTAGGTTCGAAAGCCCAACCTTGTTCAAACCGTTCGCAGTCCGCTTCAACCAAGACTGCCTGATTGATAAATCAACAGCTACAAAAGGAAGTTCTAAAATGCAAGTTAGTCTGATGATGATTTTACTATTATTATCAGGGACATAAGAGAGATACTTAACAAGACAAGCCTGATCAACACAGGTTCAGTGACGCGAACAAGAAGATAGCGTTCTGGAGCGCTTGAGCTGATGTTGTATCTGAAGACGCTCAGGTGCCAAATCTCTCCAATATGAATTCCCTAAGCCAAGAGATCAACACAAATAGGTGCAAGATTAATTAGTTGCCGCGTGCAGGTTTTTCTAATTGAGTTCTCAGCCGACCCACCTGATGGAGTTGCCAAGAAAGATACTCATAGGTGAGGGCGTTGTTTCTCAGGTTGGTGTGCTTATTCGAACTCTTAATGAAAGTGCAGCCGAGGTTGCAGTTGTTACTGGCAGGACTGTCAAATCAAAGGCAGGCGATGAGCTAGACTCCTCTCTTGAGGAGGTCTCTCTAAAAAGCTCGCAGTACATAGTAAGCCATGCATCAATGGGCGTTGTTGAGAAGCTGCAGGATAAGATTGGCGACAAGCTGCCCGACTTTGTAATTGGTTTTGGCGGTGGACGGTCTGTCGATATCGCGAAAATGACAGCTTTCAAGATAGGGAGACCGTTTCTGAGCGTACCAACATCAGCATCGCATGACGGAATATCAAGCCCGTTTGTTTCCATAAGAGGTACCAATAAGCCACATTCCATAAAGGCAAATACCCCAATTGGTGTGGTTGCAGACACTCGACTGATGTTGGAAGCACCCTTCCGACTTCTGGCAGGCGGCTGCGGGGACTTGGTTGCAAAAATAACTGCAGTTAAGGACTGGGAGCTCGCCCGTGATGAAAAAGGCGAGTACTTTGGCAGTTATGCAGCCAATCTTGCCTACATGAGTGCCAAGATAATACTTGGGGAATCGGAGAAACTAAGCCGCAAGAGCCAGTTCACTATACACACAATTGTTGAAGCGCTGATAAGTGCTGGCGTCGCCGCCTGCATCGCAGGTAGCAGCAGACCATGCTCAGGGGCTGAGCACCTCTTCAGCCATGCAGTGGAATATGTAGCGGGTTCAAACTTCGGACTGCACGGTGAGCGCGTCGGCATAGGCACAATAATGATGGCAAAGCTACATGGCCTTAACTGGGAAAAGATAGCGGAAACATTGGAAAATATCGGCGCGCCCACTAAGGCAAAACAAATTAAACTGAGCGAAGAGCATGTCGTGAGGGCATTGATTGCGGCACAGTCGCTTCGCCCTGACAGGTATACAATTCTAAGCAAGGTCAGGCTGGACAAAAAATCTGCGTTAGAGCTTGCAAAGTCTGTTGGCGTGATTTAGTAGTTGAATTCCTACCGTGAGCTGCCCTTTAACGCCCAAGCAGTATTATTCAGTCTGAAGTTGAGATAATGCTCAAAAAAGTCAGGCTGTAAGCTTGGTCATAGTAGATAGAATCAATTTGATCTGTCTTACTTCAAATAGCAGGAGAACTTTGACATCTGTTGAGAGGTGGGGAGGGGATTCGAACCCCTATAAATTCGCTAACCGCTGGTGTGATCTGCAGGCGAACGCATGGCCGCTCTGCCACCCCACCACAGCTGCTAGTTCTTTTCCTGTTCATAATTTAAAGCATTGGCATGTGAACGCGCGGCAAGCTTGGCCACCCTAATCGGCTCTGGGATAGAGCCTTGTAGAGTAAAAGAATTTAATATCTCGACTGCTCTCCTCTGATTTAATCTCCAACACCGGATGAAAAGATTCTTTCCGGTCTTGAGTGTCACTCGCTCGCGCCTTCCGAGGTTTTGGTACCGTGCAAGCTTATTCTGCCAATCGTCAAAGTGATGTCTGATGCTATCCTCAAGTCCTTTTGAATCTTCAAATGTTACTGCAATCACAGGGAGACCTGTATCTCCAGCAACCTTCTCGCCATCTATGATGTTGTACATGCTGATCACAAGGCCATCAAGCAGAATGCAGTTGATGTCATCCCTTCCAAGTAACCTGTGCATCGAAATTATGCTGTTGGTTGCATCATCGCCCTCTATTGTGGCAGTTCCGTATGCCATACCGTCTATTATGAGGTCTCGTCGCATAACCACACCGGCAAGGGTTGATTTCTTGCTGGATTTTTTGAAACTCTCAGCTATGCCAAGTACTCTGATCCCTTTTTTTTCCGGATGAACCCTGCGGGCAATAATTAATCTTCTTACAGGCAGTTTTGATATAAGGTTTTGCTTGTATCGAGCCTTTCGCACCTAACCTGGTCCTTGGCTGTCGGGCGGAGCAAAAGACTAGTATGCAATCGTAACTGAAGATGATTGGCTTTTCCGATTCCATCAAGGGATCATTATTCTGTGCTATTGATCCTTGCAGGCATGCAGATCCCAACAGATATGATGTACTTAGATTCTTAACAGCACATCTTAAAACTCTTGAGAAACTTAACTATCAATGTGCCTTGGAATATCTTCACTACATCCCGCAGGAATATTATCTATTGTAGCTTGAAATATCTTCGCTAGTAGCTCACCTAGGTTCTAGCTCAACCTTACATGATCGAATACCGTTCCACAGGATGAACGCGTAGTGGATGGAGTTGACAAAAACTTTCTTCTTGCCGGCAAGAATGATGCTGATCTAGGTCCTTCCTAGTGCTCCAGCTGATTAGGGGAAGAGCTCTTGGCCAACGTGTTTGGCACCATAACTATAGTTCAGCAGGACCATAAGAGAGTCTTTACAACCTTTGGCTCGAAGATTGCCTCTCTTTTTATTCAGGTAGTCGATAAACCAGCAAGCTGGCAGACTGTGAGCAAATCGTCGAGCAGCTTTTCAATTCCTCCTTGCCAAATTGACATGAACTTGATAGAAACACATGAAACGAACCGATGAATCAAACACACGATCTGTGGGCAAGACAAGTGAAGTCACTAATAGATAAGAGCATGTCAAGCCACTCATGCTTTATGAATGTCGAGTTACTGCAGGAATATGTACCTGAAAGACTGTAGATCAATCAGTACTGTCTAAATCGGAGGCACGATGTATTGAATTTGATAGAAAAACTGTACCCATCTCTAGAACCTAAGATAAGATAAGACAGAGGTATGGAATATGCCCGTAAATCTTATCTACGTCAAAGGAGGAGGATTTCATGACAAGAGAAGATTCAGACTCAACATAATAATGTACAAGGCTTTTCTTCATACACACAGCTAAACCAACATATTTGAAATTTCAAATTTTAGTGAAGAAAGGGCTTGTCGACTACGAGGCGATATGCAAACTTTCAACATAGCTTTAAAAAGTCTCTCTCTTTACAAAAAGGTAAGACAAAATGCTGAGTAATTTAAGTGTCATTAGAAAAAAAACCAGTATTAGCAGATCGCTCACCTAGATCTTCTAATGTGAAGGCAAAACGTGAGCCTTCATATTCTTCGCTTCCGAGCCGCTCCCACTTTACCCTATATTCCCTGGTTACCTGCTTACCTATTATCTTGATCTTTTTTGGTAGGTCTTCCCATAGCTTTTCCACTTTTTCAGAGTTCTTTGTCATCAAAAGCGACCTGCGCCTCCTCATAAGATATTTGACTGCCACATTTCTATGCACTTGGCCTTCTACGGGTATCTGCTCTTTTCCTGTATCTATTGTAAACTGACGTTTAGCCAATACAATAATCGTAAGACTGTATATAGAAAAGCTTTGTGGCCGAAAAAAGAATCTCTCGAGAGAGCATCTGTTCCCTCCCGGCGGATATTTTTGCCACCTCGTTGATGGAATTTACCCATTGTCCCTTATGGAGAGTTGTCAACACCAGAGTATCATTTTAGGACTAAACTAGTTTTCTATATGGATGTGAGGGTGCGCCTTACGTCAATTCTGTGGGGCCTATGGTCTCTAGATAATAGCGTAGGATGATGATCATAATATCTTTAACTGAGATAGACTAATGGGCAATTGTTTGCCCTACTTAGGATCTAAGGGAAAGCCAAGGTCGGCACGCCGAGCGCGAAAACCGCTGCAGGACAATTGGCCCAAGACACCTGTAGGTAGGTGGCTAAGATGCACCTATAGAAAATGTGGCTTTGAATGGCAGTACTTTGGGGGCCGGAACTGGGCAGAATGTCCAGCATGCCACTCCACAATGAAGGTCGCAATCGCCCGGAGAAACTACAGAGTAGCTGACAAAGAATAAATTTTCCTCATGTGCTAGCGACAGCTCCACGGCATTTCTGTCCTTATCATGTATAACCAGCAGACTGTTTTCGATCCCATGCTTTCTTGCTAGAGCTTGCAGATGAAAATTCAACGTATATGAATCGTTAAAAGACTCTGATTCTACCAATGTAAGGCTTTCACTGTAGACTCTCAGCTTCAAACCTCCTGATGATTTCTCTATTAAAGTGACATATACGAAATGTGAGCGATTAGCGGATTTTAAATGCTGCCATGAGTCTTGCTGCAATTAACACGCCAGCTGTCACCGCTGCCAGCCCTAGCATAGCAAATGGCATCTCAGGCATACTTGTGACTCTTTGGATTTGCACCTGGTGCCCGCCCTGTGGAACAAAAAAGTCGATATAGATTGTCTTGCCGTCATCTCTTATCGAGGATTCATGCAACTTGCCATCTAACGTCACTGTCACACTCTGATCCTGCGACGCTTGTGGTATCATCAAGCTTACGGGTCCACCTGTGGGACTAT
Source organism: Nitrososphaera sp. (assembly GCA_036373855.1). Taxonomy (GTDB): domain Archaea; phylum Thermoproteota; class Nitrososphaeria; order Nitrososphaerales; family Nitrososphaeraceae; genus Nitrososphaera. The sequence goes on along the minus strand of DASUUX010000061.1, from coordinate 4,651 downwards.
AAGGCCTTATTCTGAACGCTATGCTATCCGTTTCATTTTCATATCGGATTTCGCTTACCTGCGCGGCTGCATTTAGATCATAAGCAATAAACTTGCCGTCACCAGCGTCTATCGTTGTTATGGGTGCGTCAAAGTCAAGGCCTGCGCAGCTGTAATAGTATACCCTTGATTTGACTGCTGCATCAGTAATGGCAATAAATGGTTGCTCCTCGCTTGCCTTCAGAACAGAGATCACATTGCTTCTTACACTGTCAAGCTGGGTCGCATTCTCGCTGCGCGCCGAGGCAAAGACGCTGACATTGTAAATGTCAAAAGGAGCATTGTTCTTGACTGTTCCAACGAAAACCCTTTCTTCTCCTGCGGCCATGCTAGTGTAGTTAAGTATGATAGTATCTGTGGTATGTGTTCCTTCAACTTCCTTGACATCCGCTATAAAGGGGTGGCCTGCGGTTCCAGAGTCGATTACAAACTTGAAAGGCGAGTCGTTCAGTGGCCACATGATGCGGCCATATGTCGGCTGCTGCTCGATCCTGATCCCGCTTTCATCCTGCACCTCTAACCCCACTATGGCCTGAACTGGGAAGGTGCCGGTGTTCCTGACTGTGCCTACGATGTTTAGTTTACCCTCAGAATCAACAAACGATGATTGGGCAATTATTTTTACAGAATCATCAGAAGAATAAGCATTTGTGCTAATCGATAAAGTGACTACAAGCGCTAGTGCAGGCAGAGCTAATATGTGCATCCTGTACGACATCATAACTGATTTATGGACTGACAAGAATATTACCTGTTGGACTGCATTGGCTTGCACTGCAAGGCGGAAATTTCTGCATTCAGAAGATTTCAATAGGTCTGGCATGATTTCAGCTGTCAGCCATATGTGCGACGCCACAATTTAAGTTTCCCTAGCCCCCGGCATTTTCTCCGCTTAACGCCAGACGATCCTGGTACACATCTATTAATTCGTTTATTACATCCTCGTAGCTAATGTTGCGCTTTTCTGTATGCATCATGTCATTCATAATTGATGCTAACCTCCTGTACGTCTGCTCGTCGATGCTCAGCATCTTCATTATTTTGGTGCAATCTATGCGGATATTTATTGTTTCAAATCAGCAGCGATTAGCTTGCCTAGAAGGAAGAAAAGGCAATAGTGATGCCTACAAGGTCAGCTGCTTTTGCAGACATTAGCAGTAGTCTTGGTCTAAACAAGCAAATATCACATATGTACAGGCATGTTATTATTATTCGATGTAACCACTGTTAATATAGACTGTATTACTAGTCTAGGCTATTTTAAGAGAGGTTTATTTTTGTAGCAGAATAACGCTATATCAGTGAATGAGGCGATATATGTTGCATCTACAGAATACCGTGCGGTATACTCCGAAGCACGCTACTATCCTTCTTCAAAGGGCAAGGGAACTTGTTGGGCCTGAAGCCAGTATCCGTGATGCTCGTATTTCCAAAAAATACATCGAGTTTGATACCAGCATATCTGAGGGCAGGGATGTGAAAACGATACTCGCAAGGGTTGAAGCCATTGCTCCATTGGCCGACTATGAGGAAATCGTTGAGCGCCACATGGGAAAGGATAAAGCTATCGTGCGTGCAGTACAGCTATTCAATGATGAAAGGTATTGGGAAGCTCATGAAGCGCTTGAATACGTATGGAAAAATGCAAAGGGCACTGAAAAGGAAATCTTGAACGGAATCATACTTGTAGCGGCTGCATTTGTACATGACGAAAAGGACGAGACCGACGTTTGCATCTCTATATTACGCCGGGCTAGAAAAAAGCTTGACCGAGCCAGCGGCAAGTATCATGGAATTGACACAAACAGAATTGCTGACATTATCTCAGAAATTATCAATACGGCCAAAGTACACAGGTTCACAATCTAAAACTCTGGAGGTGGCGATTATACCTCTGCCGTTAGTCTCTGCTCATAACGATGGAAGCAAAATTGATGCAATACAATAAGACAGCAAGCATGTAAAGCTCTAAAACAGAGGTTCCCACAAGGTTGTAATAGTTGTTATCAGATATCTCAACTATGAGCTGTTTGAAGATTGACCGGTTATTTTAAAAACTCTGTCATCAGAGAGAATAGATATTAGGATGCAGAGTGTTCTACCTGTCTGAAACATTGACTGAGGTATCAGTAGTAGCAGGACCGGAATCATTTGATCTTGCCAACAACATTGCAAAGAGGCTTGGAGCCCAGTTGACTGTGGCGAGTCTGAGAATATTCTCAGACGGCGAAAGTAACATCAAACTTGGCAAGGTTGGCAAGAACTGTGTTATCGTGCAATCAACCCATCCACCTACTGACACGCACCTGATACAACTACTGATGATGGCAAAAAAGTGCACAGACGACGGTGCGCAGCATTTGTGTGCTGTCATTCCTTACCTCTGTTACGCTCGCCAGGACAGGGCTTTTCTCGAAGACGAGGTGGTGAGCATTAGCTTGGTGGCTAAATTGTTTGAAGCAGTGGGGGTTAAGCATATCATTACAGTTGACATACACAGTCAGCTTGCCATGTCATACTTTACGAGCATTCAAAATGTTTCTTCAGTTCCACTCCTTGCAGACTACGCCTCGAAGATGAAATTGCGTGATCCGATTGCAGTGTCGCCTGATGTAGGCGGAACCAATAGAGCAAAGGAGTTTGCCCGGCATCTTGATATAGACGTCGTTGTTTTGAAAAAGTCCCGTCATAGACTCACGGGGGAGGTCACTGTAGACGAAAAGCTAGAGATGGATATCTCTAAGAGGGATGCACTAGTGATAGACGACATGATAAGCAGTGGCGGGAGCATCATCAAGGGGGCCGAAGTTCTTCACAAAAAAGGAGTAGGCAAGATATATGCAATGTGTACTCATGCATTACTAATTAGAGACGCAGCTCAGAAAATCAAGTCTGCCGGCATTCAGGACATTATCTCCACAAATTCGGTGCCAGGCGAGTATTCCAAGGTTGAGCTAAGTCCGGTAATAGCATCGGCGCTCAAGTCTCGCTATTAGCATAAATTTGGCCATCATTATCATAAATCCCGCCATATGGTGGATATGCAGCTCGTTTTTTTAGGTACTTCGTCAGCCGTGCCTACCGCGGACCGTGGGCTATCTTCGATTGCGCTCACGAGGGGAGCTGAGCTCTTGCTCTTTGATGCCGGCGAGGGAATGCAACGCAACTTTATCAAAGCTGGCCTCGGGATGAATAGGAAAATGAAGATCTTTATTACGCATATGCACGCCGACCATTGTGTAGGACTACTTGGACTCCTTCAGACAATGGGCCTGCAAGGAAGAGAAAAGAGCATCGACATTTACGGCGAGCCGCGACTTGAAGAGTTCCTCCGAGAGAATATGCGCATCATCAATTTCAGGCTTACATTTGATATCATTGTGCGTAAAATAGAGAAAGCTGGACTGGTAGTCAGGGAAAAGGACTATCAAGTATCCTGCTGCGAGACCCTGCACTCAGTTCCTTCTTTTGCATACTGCCTTGAGGAATTTGATAGGCCAGGCACCTTTAATGTTTCAGAAGCAAAGAGGATAGGGATACCCGAGGGCGAACTGTACAGCAAGCTTCAGCGTGGACAGAACATCGTCTACAGAGGCGAGACGATCAGGCCAAGCCATATTGTCGGCCCGCCCCGCAAAGGGAGGAAGATAGGCATCTCAGGAGATACAAGACCGACAGACAGGCTAGCCAGATTCTTCAAAGAATGCGACGTCTTGGTCTTTGAATCCACTTACAGCCGGGACAAGCAAGAAAAGGCTATTGAGAACGGACACTCGACTGCAGCTGAAGCCGCAACGATAGCAAAAAAGGCAGAGGTCGATAAGCTGTTGCTGACACACTTTAGCGCGCGATACGATGAGACTTCCCCACTTGTGAAAGAGGCAAGCACCATTCATTACAATGTTGAAGCAGCAGAAGATCTTAAAGTTGTCAAGATTTCATATAGGCCAGAACTTTAAGTGAATAATTCTACAAATAGAATTCATGCAAATAAACACTAGTACTCGCAAGTAGATTATGATGGTTGAATGTTTTAGATTTCGCAACAAGAATTCAAAAAATCAGAATGATACGTCCGGTTGTTGTTCCGTCTTTAACATTTGTGGTTTCTCATTCTTTTCTTTGTCTGTCGTAATGGACACTAATTTGCTTATATGCTCTTTTGGCTAATTACCACACATCTTGTAAGGGAGGATGTCTTCGAGGTTCGAGAAATGTCGTGTTAGCAATGCATTTCAATTTATGACGATTTTACTAGTTTTCATCCTGATTGGCTCGATTATTACTCCCCGCTAGCGGTTGAGGACTTGTGGCCTATTTTAAGCTCATGATATACATAGTTACTTGAGTAGTGGCAAGCATAGCATGCCTAGCGACTAGACACCACTCAGATATGGGACCGGTCTTAGCGGATTCTGGCGTTAAAGCAAACTTGTATTATTGAATACAATCTCTTCCTGCATGGTGATGTGGCGGAGTGTGTGGAATAGATGCTAGCTCGTAGCAATTGAAAGCTCATGGCATTCACTTGTTTATGACGTAAAAGTCGTATACACTTATCTTTTCTGCCATCTGTTTTTTCTTGACACCATATTCTATGGTAGCCCAAAAA
>DASUUX010000060.1:0-6244 GCA_036373855.1 Nitrososphaera sp. | reverse complement strand
GACGCGATAGTCCTTTTTGAGCCTCGAGATTATTGATTTGTGAGCATTAGTCATCGGGTTTAGATGCACAAGATAGATTGCAGCGGCGGCGGCGGCAGTAGTGCTCATGATTTAACTTGGATAGTACAAGAAAGAGATAATAAGAAAAAGTAAAAGAAACAGCAGGCCTAGTTCTTCCTTATTTCGATTTCAATCGTAGAGACGTTTCTCGTCCTGCCGTCCTCCGATTGGACTGTCTCAGATCCAATCCTTACGTCGCCTATCTTGTATCCGGCATTTTCCATCCTCTTCAGCGTGATCTGCGATACGTCTACTGCTCGTCCAATGCTCAGGCCCCTTGCTTTGATTGTCACTTTTGGCTGGTTGGCCAACTGGATCAGAGTTGACGTCACATATGTCATGAGCGGTTTCTTGCCAATGTATATTGTGTCGTGGGGTCCTTCTCTGCGTGGGATTGTCTGTTCTTGTGATGGTTGTGATGGTTGTGGTGATTGTGGTGGTTCTGACATGGATGGGTTAAAGCCCTAGGGATAATTTAAGTCAACGGTCAACAAAGCATCTTTCTTTAACTCCAATCTTAACCCTTTTGTGATTATCACTAGCGATGTATTATAGAGAGAAATATGTAAGGCAGACATGCGTACTGATAACCAGTTGCGTTTGTTTGGCAAGAGAGAAGGCAGTAACAAATGGAAGGCAGAATATGACGACACGCTCTACAAGATCTATGATTGGGGTGGCAACCTTGCAGGTTACCTGTTCCCAGCATACAGAGATATTGAGCCCAAAGATGAAGAAATTATTGTTGAGCTGAATAGAATCCACGCCCAAGTCACGGAAGGAACGCTTTTGCTTCCGATGGTCAAGCTGAACCTGCTTGATAACAATGAAGGAATGGACATTGACTATGTCATTTCATCACTAGAAGCAAACACGGAGAGAACCAACAGGTGGAAAAAGTGGCTGCACGATAACGCCGAACCATTCAATATTGCAGGTTCTGCAGTGTATACTGCAAGGGAAGATCGCAACATGCTTTCAATAGCGCTTGGGATCGTTGGAACGTTCAATCTAGGCGAAAAGGATGTGCGCGACTTTTTATCTCCATTGCTTAACAAGCTGCATGAAGACGGGCTTCTCTGATTTTATATATGAAGGTGCTCCCGGGATATGCAAGCATGAAGATCCAGTTTGCGCACCACCTCGTCTGTCTCCAGCACACCGACAAGCAGATGCGCCTCCACCTTGAGAGCCTTGAAATGGATGGTGCAAACGAGTGTTTGGAGGGATTCCTGAGATGCAAAGAGTGTGGCACAAGATACCCCATAATACAGGGGGTGGCAATAGTAGTCAAGGACTTCTTTGCCTATGCTGCAGGTCGACCGCAGATGTACGGCAGGTGGCTTCTGGACTGCAAGACAAAAGAGATGAAGCAATTTTTAAAGGAAAGCGGATCAAAACTTTCGCCGGGCGCTGCATCAAATGACAGATACGAAGAGGGTGGCAGCTGGTTCATCCCTTACAGGTGGACTCAGTACGAGCATTCTGTAGAAGATAGGCTGCTCAAGTCGCTCCGGTGGCGGTTGAGGCCGAATGAAGTTTACAACAGAATAGTGCATAGCATCAATCCCAAGATGGATGGGGTTGCACTTGACATGGCATGCTCAATGGGCTATAGCACTATGCTCCTTGCGCAAAAGTATGCGTTTGTAATTGGCATAGACATCTCCTTTTCATTCATCCGGGAAGCTAGAAAAAAGATGTACGAATCAAAACGTGGAAATGTTGAGTTTTGTGTGTCTGACTTGCTGAACACGCCATTCAACCCCAGCAAGTTTGACTTAATACTTGCATTGAACCTGCTTGAGCTCGTGGATCCGGAAAAGCTTCTGGCGTCAATACACTGGCTGCTTAAGCCGCATGCCGATATGATAATTGCTGATCCGTATGATTATAACCGCGACCCGGCAGCGGAAAAGATCTACGATGCGCAGTCTTTCCGCAGGCTTTTGGAAAACTCAGGCTTTGAAATAGGGGAAAAGAGCAGCAAGAATGAGTCATTTATCCCATGGGTACTCAAGATAAATGAGCGAGCATACCTGTTCTACTTTGTAGACTATATCAAGGCTAAAAAGCTGTCGAAGCAGAAATTTTAATAATACAACCAAATCAAACATATCCATGCCAACAGCATACGTCCTTATCAATTGTGACTTGGGTTCTGAAGAAGAAATAATTCGAGAAATAAGAAAATTGCCAGAAACCGTTGAAGTATCAGGTGTATATGGCGTTTATGACATAATTGCTAGAATAAGCTCAGATTCTATGGATAAACTAAGAGAAACAATAACTTGGCATGTTAGGAGAATAGATAAAGTGCGTTCGACATTGACTATGATTGTGATTGAGGGCCAGGGCGAACAGTCAACAAAAAAGATCTGATTATCGAAGCAGGCCCTTGATGTGACTTGCGGTAATTGATGCCTCCTCCTCGCTGTTAAAAAAGTGGGGAGCCGCTCTCACTGCTTTCTTTCCGCCTCCAGTGTCTCTAGCCGCAAGTATTATGCGGTTTTGCTCAAGCTGTCTTACCAATGTTGACGAGTCGGCCTTCTGCGGCATGAATGTGACGATAGACGAGCGCTTGCTTTCATCATCAGGGCCATACATTTTGACGGCAGGGATCTTAGCTATTTCTTCACGAAGGATGCTGGCAACATTCATGTTCTTCTTCCTTATCCTCTCAAGCCCAATTCTAAGAATGTAGCGCAAGGACGCTTCAAGTCCTGCTGCACCAGGAAAGTTACGAAAGCCGGCCTGAAGCCTATCTGGCATATCCAAATACGCAATGATGTTTTGTTCAGACAGAGTGGCAGACTCGCCGCCGATTTCAAACGGCTCCAATATTTCAGATGCCTTCTTGCTACAATATAACACACCTATACCTGTCGGGCCGCAGAGCCACTTGAAGCCGGGGAATGCCATAAAATGACATCCGATCTTTTTGACATCGACTGAAATAGTGCCGGCACTCTGAGCTGCATCAACACAAAACAGGAGATCGTTTTTCTGAGCAATCCTGCCAACCTCTTCAACTGGCATTATGGCTCCGGTGTTGTAAAGCACATGGCTCAGTGTAATGAGCTGGGAACCTTTGACCAATTTTTCAAGCTGAGCAAGGTCAAAATATCCATTTTCGTCTGTCATGGCAAGTTCTTTCAATTGCACGCCTTTTTTCTGTGACAGTGCAACCCACGGCAAATAGTTGGCATAGTGCTCATGCCTGCCTCCCCTTACCACTATTGCGTCACCAGTCTTCCAGTCCAGCCCGTTCACCACCATATTGAGACCCTCAGTAGTACTCTGCACAAGCACGACTTCATCATGATTACAGTTGATCAGATGGGCTATCCTTGTCCGCAACTCATCAAGGAGCGAAATGATATAATCAAAGGTACTAGGTGAGTCAGGACCGCCCTCTGCACATGTGAGCATGAAGTCAGTCATTGCCTTGATGGTGGATAGCGGTGTTGGAGCAACGGCTCCATTGTTCATGTAGATAGTCTTCTTTGTTATTGGATAGTCATCATTTCTTAGCTGGCCATAGTCAATTTCACTCATATTATATTCAACCTCCTGCAATAGAACAGCAAGTGGACTCTGCCAAGGTATTGAGCAGGGGCGGCTTAAATACGCTAATGTTTACCGACCCATATGCCAAGCTCTGCTACACGGCTCATCTGACGTCGCAGTTTGATAGAGTCATCTATATCGACCTTGACACCACATTTACAGCATATTTCAATGCGGGGTTCATGCATACAAATAGCGTCGACATCTATTTGCCGTCAGAGGGCCGACTTGCTGCCATGACAAAAGACGTGCTTGAATCAATGGGTGACAGCTCGCTTGTAATTTTCGATTCTGTCAATAGCTTTTACAACCTGTTTCCGATAAGGCAGCGGATGGGCATTCTGAACCATCTGCTTTCTGTCTTGATAATGCTGCTTGTCCGGCGTGGAGTCGATGTAAATGTTCCGGTGCTTGCTACAAGCATGCTTCGCTACAGAAAAGAAGGTGGCTGGGTACAGTCGCCTGCAAGTCGCAGGCTGCTCCAGCACAAGAGCGCAGTGAAGCTAAGCGTAGACTGGCATAAAAGCGACTTGGCGCTCAAAATAGTACAACATCAATCGATTGAAGCGGGTACGATATTTGTGTACAAGTGTAACCCTATCACAGTTTGACTCCTACAAGTATGAATCCCAGTAGAAGGGCAATTCCCAGCACGCCAAATCCTGTTATTAGCAGCGCCTTCTGTACCTTTGGGTTTGCGGACCTTCCCGAATAGTAGAGCATGAAGGCGCCTGTCATTCCCATGAAGAGAAGCAGTGTAAAGACTACGGTCTCGCCAATAGTCTGGGCAGAGCGCGATGGAATCATGAATCTGTTGATACCCCTGCCCTCAATCAGAGCATTTATTAGGCCTGAGGTGAGCGCAAAGACTGTCGTCAAGTATGCTACAGTGACTATCCATACAACTTTAGAAGAAGGGGTCGTAAGCATGATGATGTTATAACTCTTAAAAATCCTGACTATAAATAAACCTTCCATGACGAAATGTACTGCCTGCCACAGAAAAGCCTTGTCAGGCAACAAATATTGCCTGCACCATAAACAAGCATTTGATAGCATGATCAACCACTACAAAGCATGGGTTAACGCATATGGTAAGATATCGTGGGAAGAATTTTTGACCAAACTATCGGGCATGCAAGAAACAGGTAGGTGGATAAAAGAAGTGATTGAGGTGGAATTAAAAAAGTAAGGGAAGAAGAAGAGTTATTGGAGGAGGAGGAGGAGGCTTACATGTCCATTCCGCCCATACCTCCCATTCCGCCCATACCTCCCATTCCACCGCCTGGTGGTCCTGGTGGTCCTCCGCCTGCTGACTTGCTTGAGGCGATAACATCGTCGATCCTCAGGAGCATAGATGCGGCTTCTGTGGCGGACTTGATTATTTGCTCCTTCACTACAAGCGGCTCTACTATGTCCAACTTGCTTATATCGGCAACCTTGGCGTTCCGTACGTCGACACCTGTCCACTTGCTGCCCTTGCTCTGCTTTGAGCGGAGCTCTGTGAGTGTGTCAATAGGATCCATGCCAGCGTTCTCTGCGAGAGACAGGGGTATCACTTCCAAGGCTTCTGCAAATTTCTCCGCAGCAATCTGCTCCCTGCCGGAGAGTGTGCTTGTCCATTCCCTAAGCTTTGATGCGACATAGGCCTCTGGGGCTCCGCCGCCTGCAACGATGGCCGGCTTTTCAAGGACGTCCTTTGACACCATCAGCGCATCGTGCACTGATCTCTCGGCCTCATCTACAACTCTCTGGGAGCCGCCTCTTATGAGGATGGTTACAGACTTGGGATGTTTGGCTCCTTCAACGAATACCCACTTGTCTGTTTCTATTTTTCTTTCTTCAACCAAGTCGGCACTTCCAAGGTCTTTGGCTGAAAGATCATCAAGGTTATTGACAACCCTTGCGCCAGTTGCCCTCGCCATCTTTGTCATGTCTGATTCCTTGACACGCCTTACTGTCAGAACGTTTGCTTTTGCAAGGTAGTGCTGTGCAATATCGTCAATTCCCTTCTGGCACACTACTACGTTAGCACCGCACTCGATGATCTTGTCGGCCATCGACTTGATCATTCTGTTTTCCTCTTCAAGGAACATCTTCATCTGATCAGGCGAGTTGATGTTTATCTTGGCGTCAAACTCCGTCTTTTCAATCTCAAGAGCAGAGTTGATGAGGGCAATTTTGGCTTTTTCTATCCTCTTTGGCATGCCGCCATGCACAACTTCCTTATCCAATACGATGCCCTTGATCAATTTAGTGTCGTGTAGGCTACCGCCAGCCTTCTTTTCCACCTTGACATCATCAATATCGAGTCTAAAACCAGAGTCAGTCTTTTCAGACACTGCAAGGGCTGCGTCAACTACTATATGAGCAAGTTCCTCGGACTCTCCTGACACTAGCTTTGTTTGCATTGCTGTCTTGGCTATCCTTATCAGCTCTTGCCTTTCATTGCCGACAATCTTGTGTGCGATGGTGTTTAACACTTCAATAGCCTTCGTCGCAGCCTTTCTGTAGCCGTCAACAATGACCGTAGGGTGGACATCTTTGTTGATAAGTTCTTCAGCCTTTTCAATAAGCGCGCCAGCAAGCACCACCACAGAGGTTGTGCCATCTC
>DASUUX010000059.1:0-5661 GCA_036373855.1 Nitrososphaera sp. | reverse complement strand
AAATCCGCAGACAAACCAAATAATAGCAACAGTGCCAGCCAAGTTTGTGGAAATGACGTACAGCACTAATGTTACTCCAAATGTAACGAGTAGAGGTTATTTCATTTTAACTGCTACAAATGCAACACCCCCAAACCTAGGTACAACAAAGGGATATAGTGTCTTTTACGAAGGTAGTTCTACTACTCTACCACTAGCTGTAGGACAGATATTTGATTCATTTGAGTTTATAGCAGCGCCAACACCATCACCAGCAGCACCTCAGACAACAACACCAACGCCGGCGCCAATTCCAGCCGATTATATCGAAGTGCGCTCTGCTTTGTTTGGAGCAGTGATAAACCATCCACCGGATTGGGAAGTAAGACCACCATACAATAGTCCACATGGATACAGTTTGCTACATATCTTTGCACCTGAGGGAGAACAGGGTGTATTTACAGCAGACAGGCCAAACTTTAATGTCGAAGTAGCCGAAGAGCGAGGCGCAATGGCTGACTACGAAGCAAGAGCTTGGTTAGAACAGCGGGCATTTGAGCTGATGGCTATACATGAACAATTTGAAATCATAGAATCAGTGCCGACAACTGTAGCAGGTCAGCCAGCTTGGATGATAAAATATACGTTCACAAGCTTGATAAGCGACTCAGAAGTCACACACATGCAGATATTGGGAGGAGTGGCTGGTAGAACATATTTACTAACCTACAGTTCACCCGTTGAACACTTCGACGAATACCTGCCAGCAGTACAGCATATGCTCAATTCCTTCAGGGTGGAATAGTAGACAGGGATACCAATGAAAACAACAAGACTCTTTGTGTTGTTCTTACTGGTAATGTCTATATCATTTCCAGTAGGCGGTGCAGCATTTGGACAAATACCACCAGCACCAGCAGCGGTAGACGATGGTAGTATCAAAGGCTTCTTCTTAGCCAACAATGGCGGCATAGATTTCAGTATAGACCCAGATAACCCTAGTGGAGATGCAGAAGACGATGACGGAGAGCGGCCAAACTATGCGCTCTTGGCTTCAATGATATCTGCAAGCAAACCCTCAGCAACAGACCAAATACGGGCAGCCGAGACAAATACAGACATTGATGTAAGAATAATTCGAGACGCCGCAAAGGAATCAATTGGTGACTTGATTTTCTTTAGGACATATCTAGCATTTGGTGATATAGAGGCAGCGAGGTTTCACTCTGAAAAGATAGAGCGCCAAATGTTAGATGCACAACTAGAAGTAGGCTTTATCATACCACCGGAACAAATAACATTGGTAGAATCAGAAAGCCCAACAGATGAAGAAGACTTATCAAACAGTGGTCAAAGGTTTGTAGGGCTAGAAGAGCGAGAACAGGAAGCCATTGAAGAAGGCAGACTTCCACCTAACCCAACATTTACAACATTGAACGCAAGCGATATCTACGATCTAGCCCATAGTGTCAGAGGAAATATTGGCGGAATAGCTGCTGCAAATATGTTTGGAGACTCAGAAGAAGTAACATTCTATGCTAACCAAATGGCAGACAGCTTGCTGAAAATATACTATAGTACAAATAACTTTGCAGTACCGTTGGAACAAGTGCAGGTCATAGGCTCTTCTGCGCCAACCATTGAAGAATTAAAGCAAGCAGTAATACAGTTTGGAGACATAAGCGAATAATGACATATTGAATGGTGATGAAGGTGCAGATTCTTTTTTCTCCTGCGGTACTGGAAGAGATACTATAACTGACTTTAACGCAGCTGAAGGAGATACTAAAACGGCAGACTGTGAGAACTTCTAAAGTAGAGCAGGAAAGGAGGTAGTGGAGATGGTGGAGATATTTTCCGATTGTATCTGGGAAGCATAATTATGGAAAAACAAGCTAGCATTTGTCAATGGGACAAAAAAAGGAGAGAGCTATTATTGTTATTGTTGTTATTAATTCTCAAAAAATCAGATAAACCTTAAAGCTGATAACCTCCAATAACAATTTGGGAGTAATTTGGGAGTAAATCGCTCGACGATTTCTTATAATATGCCACGGCGGAGAGAAGCACTCTTTGAGATTCGCCGCCTCTTAATTGACGAGGGTCTATCACATAATGAGATACAATTACGACTAAACCTATCACCATCCACCTACTTTAGATATTTAGACCTCCTATTCAAAGCAGAGCAAGAAGCCATATCAGGAAACGCTTACACTTATCAACGACTGTTAAATGAAACTTTAATCCTTAATCAGCGATATCTTCGTAGAGCCAAGAAATTATCTGCTACAATAGGTGACAATGAAAATGTAGATGCAGAGCAAAGGATAGAAGCACACAAGTTTGCAACAGAGCTTGAAAGAGCAGCACACGACATGACATATTTTGCACCTTCTTATCTTAAGGTTCAAGGATTATTACCGCCACCTGAGCCTAAGAAAGGTAAGGCTTTTCCAGCGCTTGGACTGAGTGCAATAGAAGATGAAGAAAGAGACCCATTGGAAAAACAAAGGATGAAAGATGTAGGTGAATACAGAAGAAGAAGAAGAAGACGACAGCAGCGACGCCTCCAAGACCACCAACACCAACAAGAAGAACAGGAAGAGGAAGAATATGATGATGAAGAATTAGACGACGGCGAAAAGGAAGAGAAAGGAGAAGGATAAAGAAGTAAAAATGACTAACAACAACTATGATGACGACTACTGCGACCATGACAATAACTACAATGATTTAGGCAACGAGCTTGATGAAGCGCTTGAATCAATCGAAATACAATGCAAGGAAGGAGGATTAAGTGGGAAAGAGACACTCAAGGAAGCCATCTCGTTTATAGGGGAGCAGCAAAAGCAGGCTATCTTAGAATATCATTCTGTTCTCCGTATCAACATGCCTCTTCTCATAAGTGATGAAAAACTCAGGTGGAAAGTGATAAAAGCAGACAATGAAATGGTCAGAATCCTTCAACGTCAGCTAGACGAATCGATAAGAATGAGAGATGAGCTAAGAGAGAAAATGAGGGAGAAGGAGAAGGACAAGAAGGGGAAGAGCAAGAATGAGAAGAGAGAAATCTACTAGAAATGTGAGAGATTGCCGTCATTATTCTTATTGTATATCCTCTACGCCTCTTTCTTTGCTTCTTCGATTCCATCTATTGATTGCTTTGGTAATAATAAGCCAAATCAGATTTTGCTAAATCAAAGACAAATTGTTGTGACATTTCTTTGAGAGCCTTTACATCCTACTAATAGCAGACTGGTCAACATTGAGCTGTTGAGCTATTTCAGTTTCTGTCATTGATTGCGCTATCAGAGAAGCAACTTTCTTTCTACGTTCTTCAATTTTGAAATTATGAATACTGTTATTATTATGCATGCTGTTGCTCAATTTATGCAGTGTATATGTTCTTCTCAAAAGGAAGCTTTATGCTTTTTCTTCTAGCATCTCAATAAGACGTGAAGCTGTTGTATTTCCTGTACATCACATTCATTATGTTCTATTTATCCTAGGTCGAACAGAACTTATTTTAAAAATGTCTTTGAGCCAAACTTGTGTTTACTCTGCTGTCACTATGAAGAAATTAGATTTATGCAATTTTTAGTTTCATTATCGATATAGTAGTTAACAATCTATAGAGTTTAAGTAAAAGTGGAATGTTGTCGCCAGTCTATCATGCCTGATCTGAATCCGGCGGAAACTCTTTAGCATCTGCTCGCAACAGGCCCTATTCTAACGCTGTAGTTTGTGATCATTGCGGTGTGCGAATGGTCTATGCTCGTGAGTTTCATGCGTATTATTGTAATTATTGCGGGAATTCTACAGATAGTCATTCGAAGCATCATTCGCATCATCAACCTCAACAATCAGAGATAGAATTACAATCTGATGAGACCGTTGATTTGGATGTGAAGTATAGCACAACTGATGGTATTACTGATGATGATGACGACGCCAAAAACCCATTCTGGATACGGTTAGGAGAACATGCTTTCATTATAAAAAAATATATAATATCGACATCATTGCAAACTTCCAATATGACTTTTGCAATTACACTTAGTACAATGGTAGTAATATCTGCCCTAATGGCACTAATAGTTTTGTCTGCTACTCTGTCTTGGTCTTCTCCTTCTACTATAGCAGATCTAAATCAAACACAAGAAGCAGAAGTAGCAGGAGCACGAACAGAGTTGATAATGGAAGCAGACAAAGAAGATGCAATACTACTAGTAAGCCTTTTAGCTAATGAGCTTGAGACTAGACTTAACAAATCAGGTGCAATTTTAGAAATTACAAGCAAATTGCCTGAGGTAACTTCCACTCCTTTTGCTGATTCAATCAGTCCTGAATTACATGGCATTCCAAGAGATGCTGATATGCCAAAGAGAAAAGTAGCTCAAGATATTTTGGCTGCAGATAAAGATTTTCAGGTAATATTTTTCCTAATGCCAAATGGAGATGCATATCTAGATGAACCTTATTCCAGGCAAGAGAATCTAACAGTAAACAACTTTGCTTTTAGAGATTATTTTAAAGGACCTGTTGAAACTGGCAATACCTATTTGGGTAATGTTTTTGTTTCTACCTCTTCAGGCCAGCCACAAGCCAATATAGCAGTACCAGTATACTCAAATAATGGAAGCCTAGTAGGAGTATGGTCTGGTGGCTTGAATTTTTCCAGGTTGAGCAACTCATTGCAATCACTTAATTTGACGAGTACTGCTGGTGATGATGAACGCATTGTATATGTAGATGGACAGGGGCAAAAAATTGCTGATTCATACACCCAACTTTTATTACCCGCAAACACCACCACACAAAGTGAATCATTTGCTGATCTACAAGCCTTCAAGAATGCCATAAATGGACAGTCAGGATCTACTACTGAAATAGTCAATAATACTATGATGCGTGTATCATACCATCCAGTGAAAACATTCTCAAATACATGGGTGATTCTCTTTATGCAGCCCTATGAAAATGAGACTAGTACCAATAATGCTGGTTAATAGTTAATTTCAAGAAGCTGTGCATGCATAAAGAGCAATGAAGAAGAAGAAGGAAAAGAGGACTAGACAAATCAGGATTACATAAAGGACATATCAAGAGCTGATAAAGTTAGGGAGCATGACAGATGATTTTGAATACGTGATTTCTAGGCTTTTGAAGTATTATAAGGACAGAGAACGATAAAACTTCTTCTTTTCCCAACAATCTGTTATACAAGATTCACATGACTGGATACGGTCAGACTGTAATAGAGCGTGCTGAGAAACTTGGATATGTCAAAAGAGAGAAGCGCAAGCCGCCAAGGGGCAAAGGATTTCATCCTGTGTATAACCTTCTAACAAGAAAACGCCTAGCCCTCTTGGAGAAGCTCAAAGAAGCAGAAGAAACACTGCCAACAACAACAACGACGACAACAACAACAATAGTTCCTATCACACCTCAACCAGGTATGATACATACAATAATGTTAGAAGAGTAGGTCAGCGCAAAATACCACAAAAATTTAAAAACCAAAATCATATTAAAAATGGCTCTGTTAACTTAACCACCATCCCTTACCAAGAATGTCATGAACCGCACTCTGTCCATTCTCATATGCAAGTACAGTACAAATAACTTCAGCCAGTTCCACACATGCTGCCTGTCACAATTCTCCTTCCTGCATGGGAA
>DASUUX010000058.1:0-5890 GCA_036373855.1 Nitrososphaera sp. | reverse complement strand
ATCGAGGTAGGTATCAAGTCCTATCTTTGTTATAATACCAGGTCTGCCAGACGCCACTTCTCTAAACCAGTACGCCGCTATCCCAAGGGGCCACCCGTAAGACTCAATCCTGTTATCTGTAATCATCTTCTGAAGCCATGGCGAATAGGCTAGGAAGGGTATCAAGACCCCACGGAGAAAGTCCTGGTCCGAATCGTTGTAAAGACTCTCAGCTACTTGGTCCAGCGCTCTTCCATATACAGCAGGGAGCGCGTCTGATATTATGAAGATGCCCTTAGGATGGCCTGTTTCCGAGTAGCGCTTGTACAATTCCAGAATGAGATATTCCGGTGTTGTGGCCATGTTAAAGCCGGAGATAGCGACGACAGAATCATCTTTTACCGTCGAAAGGGATGTAGCTACATCGACAATCTTGGCAAACATTTCGCTGCTGGAAGCTGTTTATGAATCCTCATTAAAGTCTATTTCGCAGAAAACGCGGTTATCACTATATAAATCTAGGTTTATACCGCTCTTTTTCTTGCAACTCCCGTGCCTAAAATTTGATGGTTTTCCCGATTAGCATTATTATCATCCTCCTTCTCCTAGCTGATTACAAACAATATGCCGTAGTGTCTGGTTTAAGCATAGTGACAAAATCTATTTTCAACGATGACAATAATCTTTTGCAACTGTTGGGGGGGGTCAAATATTCAAGTTTAGTCAAAAGATTCTCATCATCATATCGACATGAAATCGGAGAAGATAGCTCGTTGGAGACTAAAGATGAATTGTAAGATTAGGCTATTAACGTATTGGATGGCAATAGTGATTCGATTACCTTCCGCAATTCCGCCTGGTATCTTTCGTTTGAAAATTTTGAGACTGATTCGCTGAGTTGGTCCCTCTCTGTCTGCATGTTATTATCTGACGCAATCAATATCTTGCCGATAATGTCGGCAGCCTGTTCGTGGGTATGGAACTGGTAGTATTCTGGTACAAATTCAGTGTATCCGCCTTCATCTGGGACGACAGGAATCAGGCCTGCACTCATAGCCTCGACAGTAGATATTCCGAAAGGCTCTCCTGCAAAAGGATGTAGGTACACTTTGGACTTTCGCATTAGTTCTAGCAATCGGTCAAAGCTAGCATCAACCTCTATTACGAGATTGTCGTTCAAGCCGTGTTTCTGCGTCAACCGCCTTAGCATTTCAAGATATCGATCGTCTCCAGCAGCGATATTTCCTACAAGAACCATATTTGCATTTAGCTTTAAATCATTTACAAGGATCCTACATATATCCACTACATTCTCCAGCTGCTTGTCAGGGCTGAACCTGGAAATAACAAGAATCAGATTTTCTCTTTCATTGGAGTGCAGGGCATTAGTACGGAACTTTTCTACATCGACAGGGGGGTAAATTACTATAGGTTTTACTGCAGAGCCATAGAGCTTCTCAATAGCTCTTTTGCTAAAGTACGAGTTTGTAAGGACAATTGTGTTTGTCATCATTAAATCATAAGTTTTTCCTATTTTTTCTATCAACTTTTGCTTCAAGTCAGGGCCCACTTTTTCTATATTGATCCAGTTCTTGATAAATGGCATATGATCGAGATCAAGATCCTCTTGCATCAGTTGAGGGACAATTGGAAAGTGACAGTAGGTGATGATCCTTCTCTTGCTCAATAGTTCTTGCTGATCATAGTATGGCAGCACATCTCCGTGAGTATTGATAATCAAGGTATAGTCTTTGTTATTACTGTATGCATCCAGTGATAACTGATTGGCGCTACCTGTGCCTTCTGCTTCAGAATTGGTTGGAGCAGTTTGGGCGGCATCTGTCAAACCTATCATTGAAAAGAGATCAAGAGGTATTGGGTTGATGTCTACAGTGTTGACAACGTCGCCAAAATCTTTCTTCAACTGCTCGATGTCCAGCTTGTTGAATGATGCAAGATCAACCTTGAAGCCCATCTTGGTAAGCAGATCGATCGTTATCACAGTCAGGCGCTCGCTTCCACCGCCTGCGTTGATGTTGTCATGGACAACTTTTGCACGCATCATAGATTGTCTTTTGCCAGCATCACTATAATGAATATTTGAATTAAGTTATGTAAGGGATGTGCACACAAGCCTTTGCATAAGGAAACAAACTACGTGCTTGAGATTACGCAACATAAAAATAGTATAATGATCTCAAAGTAAAAGAATGTCACGTCATGAAATCACAGCTGTCAAATTACGCTGCCTCATGGATAACCTACGATGAATGACCCTACACCTCGCGAACTAGGACAAAGAGAGTGGAGCGTATTTTTTGAGAGGGCAGACAGGTTTCTAGAAGAAACAGCGCAATATGTTCATCTTGGTGTGAACCCAGGTGATTACTACAGGGCGATATGGACAAGAGATGCAGCATATATACTCAGAGACCAGTTTCTTACAGGAGACACCTATAATGTTCTCCGGTCCCTGTATTTCATCTGGACATACCAAATTGGTCTGAACGACGAAAAAATAGTTTACGGCAGAGGGTCGCCTGAGCTTAATTTCAGCATTCAACATGCAGACGCTGGGACAAAGGAGAAGTTCAAGGGAGCGCTGCCCTCTACAATATATCAAGATGAGGGTATTTCGGAAGTTTATGCTCGCAATCCAGATATTGATTCTACTGCGCTGATGGTATCTACTACTTCATGGATTTTGGACACTTACCTTAAGGCAGGTCTCTATTCTTACTATGATGACTTGTCTGTACCAAAGCCACTATCCTCTGCAGATTACAGAAAACAAAGTTCTAATTCAAGCAATGATTTAAGACAATCATCTACACTTAATCAGCTGAGCATGCCTCTATCAAGGGTCATTTTGAAGCCTGCAGAATTGATAGAATTTATCGTGCCCCGAATGGTTGCTGCTATCGACTACCTTGCAAGTCGCGATATAGATAATGATGGACTTATTGAGCAAGGATATAACGAAGACTGGATGGACACTGCGCTTCGCGCTGGAAAGATAGTTTATGATCAGGCTTCTTGGATACTGGCGGCCAGCGATTTTTCTTCATTGTTATGCGAAATTGGCGAGGAAAATATGGCAAGCAAGTTGACGAGGATGGCAGAAAGGACAGTTAACGCTGTGGAGGAAAAGCTGTGGTCGGAAGAAGACGGAGCTTACATAGATATCAAGTACGATGGAGTAGACGGCAAGAATAAAGAAGAAAGAATGCTCACGCAGGATGTCTCGCTTTACCTCGTGTCTATAACCGAGAATAGCCTTAATGATAGCCTTAGCGTGCGATTCAAAGGCAATAATAACAGCAACGATGCCAACGACAGCTGCCCGAATGTTAGGCATCATTTTGACAAAAAGACCTCGCGCCGAGTTACTTATAAAACCATTGAAGACAGGGCTACTCGCGCCCTTGAAACAATCAAGAATCGCATATGGAAGGACGGTGCATGGCCGCTAATTACAGAAAAGGAACTGAAAAGGACAGGCCCTTGGATATTGGATTCTAATCAGTACCATAACCATACCTTCTGGCCGTGGATAACCGGAATAGAGATACTTGCGAGAAGTAGATTTCAAAGATACGATGAGTGCAATGATCTTCTTTCAGAGCTCACAAGGGAAAACCATCCGCAGACACTTGCCTACTATGAATGGGTAAATCCCGTAACTGGTGAAGGAAGCGGGGCCTTTCCGTTCCGAACTGGCATCTCTACAATAAGGGTGGCCCTGACCGATACTCTGCTTTCCCACGCTTCATAATCTCTAATGCTCTGCCACACTGGAAATTCAAAGTGAGATCATTTTTTTTCATTGTGAATTTGTGGTTATGTTTCTTTCTCCAAGCTGCCAGAACCGAATATGAGATCCCTTGGTCCTCGAGTGATTCTATTACCTGTTGTTGAATTCGGGTGATTGAGTGGTAAATTAGGGACATGTTTGGCTTTTAAGATGGGAACATGGCAATATATCAATAAGGATATGGGCTAAGTTTTATATTCATAACAAGTGTCTAATCACTACTGGATATCGAGGCGACCGGCAAAGTTCTCTAAAATCCACTATTCAAAGAAATAGTAGAAATTATGAACGCAACAAATCAGCTGGCGTCGAAAGAATCGATCACCATTCAACTGGAATCGATTTCGTCTAGTCATAAGACACAGAAGCATTGACGAGAAGGACCTTGGCAAGACCACAATTTGAAAGATCTCCTTCAAGTTCAGCCAATTTGGTACACACAGTTGAAAACAATTCAAGGAATGACATTAAGTTCTTTCTTTAAGAGCGTAAACTATGCAAATCGCTTGTATTTCATATGCATTGCATGAGAGAAGCGCAGCATCGAGTTTCGCTATGTTAAACATGGATATTGGCATACATATCACCATAAAGCTTTATTCAAGCATTCTGCCATGCATTATTTCCATTATTTGAGTCGGAGCTTTCAGTGTAATGCAGTGCAGTCTTGTTAGTTAAGTATTAGTACATATCACTTTACTCGAATGATAGGCGCTCAAGAGATCATGTCAAAGGTATGGAGTCATATGACTTCTGACCCAGTCTCCATGGAACATACATCTACACTGAAAGACGCTGTAGAAAGCATGGTCAAACATGGAATTGGCAACCTAGTGATAACAAATGGTGCAAGCATTGGACTATTGACGGAACGAGAACTATTACAGAATCTAGAGCTTTTCGGAGAGATTCCTGACAGAGAGCTCCGCGATATAATGCTTAGAAAATTCACGAAAGTCTCCCCTCAAACACCGATTGATGAGGCTGCAAAAATAATGATTTCAACTAAGACTAGGTTGCTGGTATATGAGCAGAATAACTTGGTTGGAATCATAACTACATCTGATTTAGCCAAAGCATTCTTGAATACAACTGATAGAAATCCATCCTTGGAAAGTGTGATTACAAAAACCATCTTTAGTTTAGAGCATTACTCTTCAATTCTTGAAGTGATCAAATTAATGAACAATAGAAGAGTCGGAAGTATTATAGTCACGGTAGAGGGTTTACATGATGGAATATTTACAGAAAGGGACCTTCTAACCAAGATTCTTATTCGAAATGTTGATCTCACGGAGCAAGTAGGGAAGTATAGCTCAGGCTTTTTGGTAACTGCCCGCTCAGGTATACGAGCAAGAGAAGCGGCAAGGTTAATGTTTGCAAATAACATCAAACGTCTGCCTATCACCAGCAAAGGCAGAGTAGTTGGCATCGTTACAGCAAGGGATTTGGTAGAATCCTTTGCTTCAGAGTAAAAAAGATCACCGAAGAAATAGGACTACGATGAATCGTGACCCTATAGCTAAAATGCACTGACTGTGCAGCTAACCTCCCCGAATATGCCAAATTTTGCGTAAACTGTGGTACTGAAGTGGCAAAAATACAAAAAGAAGATGTCTATCAAGTTTCATCTGAAGGACTTGTCGGAAAGGTTAAGGTGATAATACGCGATGCGAAAGTCAAAAAAGTAATCATCAAGGATCAAAAGCCCAATGCACTGTTGCCTATCCCGGTTACTTGGCGAGCGACAGGAGCTATAGTAACATTAGCTCTGGCGCCGTGGTTTGCGGCCCTAGGAGTCATCGCAGGAATAGTGACAAACTGTACATAGAAGTAGAAGAAATTTGAAAGTCTAGACAATCAATCAATGGTGACAACTGAAAATACCAAATACCAGAACAACAAGGTCCCTTTACTATGCTCAAAGACTGCTAATTATATCAGAAACTTTCATAATCTTTGCACCATATACCCTCTTCATGTAATCGAGCCCGGAGACATGGTCATTCTCGGTAAATGCCTCAACGCCGTCCTCTGGTACAATGATATCAAGACCTCTGACAAAGGCATCATAAGCTGTATGTCTGTCGCATATGT
>DASUUX010000057.1:0-3938 GCA_036373855.1 Nitrososphaera sp. | reverse complement strand
GCACTCTTCGCTCACCTTAACGTTCTTGGTTTTTACTTTATCCTTTTCTTTTGGAGGCCTTGGCAAATGATGGCTTACCTTCTTCTACTACTACTACTGCTGCTGAGTACTGGCTAGCTGGGGGCTACGTCTTCTATTAGGGTTATTAATATACTTCACGCCTAGTATGTCATAAATGCCAATATTCATGGATGTTCACAAAATCTCCTTTAGTGAGGCAGATTTGAAGGGGTTGTGTGCACTACCAACAGATGAATTCGGTGTTCGTACTATTAACCTCCTATACAACATGGATGCAAAAATTTGCTTTTGCTTGCAAGAGGCCCCTAATATTGATGCAGTAGAGAAACACCATGCAAAGGTCAACATAAACTGCGAATGGATCGTAGAGGTTTCGCCGGCACAACCCTTCGAGCGTTCTGTTTGAGTTTTTAGAATTAACCAGTTAGTCCCTTTTGTCTTTTAATTATCCTATGATATCTCTGAGTGAAGCTGTTGCTGCGGCGTAGCTAATTTTTGATGCGGCTGACATGGGCAAGAACCTTTTATCCTGCAATAACACCAAGTCAGTGCAAGAAAACTCCCTTAACTTTTTGTTAAGTCTGTATCGAATACAACTCTCTTCTTGCTTTGTAAACTGTCTGTTACTTGTCAAGAAATCACGCTCTACGTTCGAGAGTAGTCCCATACCTGGGGCAACCCCCGGTAGCGAATAACTTTGAGTGTTAGTAGTTTATGAGTCGTTACTCAGATTTTTATCTAAACAATAATCGCATATGTGCAACACTTTGATGTTGTTATGGGTTACCCAGTATACTTTAGTTTCATCAGCGCCGCAGAAATGACACGAATCTATTCCTGCATAAGTAAACTCAAACTTGGTCATTTTCTTTATGAACGCATTAGTAATTAGTCATAAAAGTGATGCGCATGCTGATACTCAATTGTCTTTGCTTTTTTGGTTATAGTTGTTTTCTTCTCCTGAAGTAGTGCTGCTGTCGTTGCTGCTGCTTGCAATATCAGTTCTAAGCTTTAGCTCTTTGATACCTACAGTAGCAGCATCGCCAATAGATGATATGACAACGGGCGGAAGCAGCACTCCGGCTACTACATTCTGTCAAGTTACCAGTGTCAAATTACAGTAAATTCCCTAGAATCTATTAAAAGGAATATGCGTATGTGTTGCTCGGCATATAATGACGACCCTCAGTATTATAGAGTTAATTCTAGCTGTGACAATAATAGCGCTAGCCGGAATTGCTATAGCAGCAGTTGCTTCATTATTAGTTCAATCAGCAAGTGCTACTACTGATGTAATGACTGAAACAGTACGAGAAGAAGAAGCTTTAAGCACCACAAACACGAGCACCACCACCACCAACAACAACAATAATAATTCAAATGCTGTTTTGGGCAGTCTGTTCTTAACTGGGGAAGATAAATTGACAAGCTTCAACCCAATTAATGAAACATACACTGAGGTATCATATGTAGGTAACAGAACAATAATGCCTCCAGACGCTACAACTACAACTATAAATGCAACAGAGACAGGAAACCTCACGCTAAATCTCCAACCGAATGGTATTACTTTTGTTGAAGGGCAAAGCCTTCTTGTGACTGAGGGAGATAGTAATAATAATGGTGGCGCAGAACAACAAGAAAATGCAACTGCCGTCTTAGTTGACCTTAATGGAATAAGACCTGATGACCCAAGAAGTTCAACTGGTGTTATATTTTTTAGCACAAACTCTACTGGGCAGCTAGCATTTCTTGATAATATGATAGCAATATATCAAGTTAAAGCCTCTCCAGCGGGAACCGCTATTGAAATGTGGGAATGGAAAGGTGCAGACCTTCCTTTTGAGGGTGACGGCCATAATATTAGAGAGACAAACGCAGAGATAGATAGAGATAGATAGAGATTGAGATAGAGATATAGAGAGAGATATGACAACAACGCTAACTGTAACGGTGACAACAGCTCTCATGATACTACTATCGTCACCCCTAACATCGATGGCTCAACAACAACAACAACAAAGCAGCGATAGTGATAGCGATATCACTATCGTAAGCCACTCACTGATCGACGCAGGATCCGGCATCACCATCATTGCCGGTGAGGTGAGAAACGATTCACCTGAAAAAATAGGCTGGGTGCAGGTTAGCGGTAATTTCTACGATTCCGCGGGGCAGCTCATCCATATTGCTGATGGTCCTGTGCAGCTGGGCGAGCTGCGACCAGGAGAGAAGGGACCCTTTGGGATCTACATCAACGACACGGCTGTGTCTGAGAGCATAGCGAACTATACTCTGAGTGCAGGGCTAGACTCGGACTTCCTTCAGGATAAGCCGGCGGCATTGAAGGTTGTGGTAGACGAGCATGGTATGGTAGAGAGCGGAATAGGACTACCGTTGTATCAGGTAACCGGCAATGTTACAAATACCGGTAATCTTCCTACTGAATCTGTTGATGTGGTAGCCACCTTCTACGACGCAGCAGGCAATTTTGTTGATTTTGACG
Organism: Nitrososphaera sp.; assembly: GCA_036373855.1. Lineage (GTDB taxonomy): Archaea > Thermoproteota > Nitrososphaeria > Nitrososphaerales > Nitrososphaeraceae > Nitrososphaera. Next base: position 1,411 of record DASUUX010000057.1, on the reverse strand, counting down.
CTACAGTCACATCTCCCTCAACAATACCAGCTGGTCAGTCTGCGGACTTTATAATAGTCACGATTGTCGGCGATTATGGTAACTGGACAGCAGAAATACAGAGAATAGCATCGGTGAACGCAACAGCGGAAAGTTCGGAATATCTGACGATAATGGTCCCGTAGGAGAGTAAGAGAGAGAAAACCGGTAAAAGCTCGTGCGCCTACTACGACGCCCTGACTATAGACGATGGGTATAGGACGAAGTTCATCATTCTTATTCTCCCTTTTTTGGTTCACCCTTCTGGCACATATACGCGCGTGTGTGCCAGTCGCGCGACCGGCTACTACTACGCCATTATTCGGCGCCTACGACAACAGCAGCACTACTGAAGAAGAAGAAGAAGAAGAAGAAGAAGAAAAGACGACGTTCCTTGGTAAGTTAGAGGTCGCGGGCTCGAAATCGCCTAAAGGCGTCAGGATTCCCGCCCAAGGCTCCTCTTTCTATAACGATGCTAAATCAGACAATAGCAATGGTGAAGTTTTTCGGATTTCCGAGCCCTTACCAAAAATAGTAAGGTTACTAATTTTGGTAAGACCCTCACTAAGGTAACGCTCTACCAGGCTGAGCTATTATCAAGGCAGCCAAACTCCTGACATAATAGACATTCGCAAAAGCGTCCAATACCAAAATGAGTCAATAGCAATTGATGAAAGCTTCTGGTCTGGTTTTGAAGAATTTCTTTTCAAATCATACAACAAAGATACCGCCAAAATCAGGATGCTCTATGCAAAGAAATTCTATTATGTGCTCTTGGAAGAGTACGCCCAAGACTTATTGACGCTTGACGAAGAAAAGCTAATGAATGTCATGAAGTCCCTTGCTGCATTGTCGAAATACCTTGGCTGCTACGACAGGTGGCAGGAAATGCGTCAACGCTACCAATTGAAATGGACAAGCGGAAATAGCTTTGAGATTTTCGATAACATCGTCGGTGAGAAGGAAAACTATCCTGCCATGCTTGATTGGCTTCGTAATGCTTGATCAATCCTTCCAAAACCACAGGCTAATATCCTTGTATTCAATACTTTCGTTGGACTCAGAGCAGATGAAGAAATTAATAGCATCAGATTGCTTCACCAAGAATCTTCGAAATATCTAAAAAGTGACAGAATGATGCTTGAACATTTTAGGTATCCGGAGATTTTCATACGACGTACAAAGCGTACGTAAGTATAGTTTCAGATAGCACGTACTATTATCGGCAATCGCATCTGTCACCCTATATTAAGATACAGAAGTGAAAGAAGTGTATATGCTATGTCTGAGCTGGTCTGAATCTATTCAACCTCAATGCATTTAAGACGACTGTTATGGTGCTGATAGACATCGCGCCTGCTGCAACTATTGGATCAAGAAGGATTCCATATGC
>DASUUX010000056.1:0-9133 GCA_036373855.1 Nitrososphaera sp. | reverse complement strand
CCTTTGGCAAATATTAGGATAAGCCGGTCATAGCGGCAGGGTGCGACCCGGTCCCATTCCGAACCCGGAAGTCAAACCTGCTGTCGCTGCTGTGTTACTGATCTGCGAGAGCGGTCGGGAAGCAGCAGTGCTGGCATCTTTCTCTCACTACTTTTCAGCATAGTCTCCCAAATGTATCGTCTTGACTAATTGCTTGATATTATACCCTATCAGATCTATTGTCTGGAAGGCTGATGCAAGGCCGGCCGGCTCCCATGCCTGTGTTTCTATGACGCAGCAATAGTTTGCTGCTTTTATAATTATCCTTTTCAATTCTTCCTTCATTATGTTTCTTGCAAAGTCCTTCGACAATACCGCGTCTTTTGCCAGCATGTTTGCAATCACGCCGCCGCTCCATCCCATGTTTATCACCTTACCGTTGGACAGAGTGTAGTACGGCGTGGCGTCGAGCAACTTGTGGGCATTGTCGTCGGTATCTACAATAAAGTCATTTTCTACAATGCAGTAGATATCATAGAATGGCCCCATGCGCATTACTTCCTCTATGCCGACGAAGTCGATGCTGCCACTCATTATCCGGACAAAGCCGTCCCTGTTTGAGAGCCATCGCTCAAAGTACGGTCTTTTTGTAGGATGCACATCCTGCTCCATGCTGCCTACTCTGCAACTAAAGCCCTGCTCCTGAAGGGCTCGCACAAGTGCGCTCAGCGGGAACAGCGGCATATATTCTCCATCATGCGGGCTGCTGCTTTTCATCTTCCATCAGCAGTTTGACAAGTGTTCTTACTCCAAAGCCACTAGCTCCTCTATGGTTGTAGCTTTTCTCATGCGTTCCTTCTTGCATCCATGCAGTGCCAGCAATGTCAATATGTACCCAAGGGACATCGTTGACGAAGTTAGATAGGAATGCTGCAGCGGTGATCGCTCCACCAGGCCTGCCCCCAATATTCTTGATATCTGCATAGGTGCTCTTGATCTGCTCGTGATATTCATCGTAGAGCGGAAGCTCCCACATCTTTTCTCCGGTCTTATCGGATAGCTTGCGCAGCCTGTCTACCAACTGTTTGTTGCTGCCTACCACCGCGGCTACATTGGATCCAAGTGCAATTACGGCAGCACCAGTGAGTGTAGCTAAATCAATTACAGCCTTTGGACTGCATGTAGCGATCCCATATGCTAGGGCGTCGGCAAGTATCATGCGGCCCTCGGCATCCGTGTTGAGCACTTCGACTGACTTGCCGTTGTACATTCTGATGATATCGCCTGGTCTGTACGAAGTAGCAGACGGCATATTTTCAACAGATGGTACAATGCCTACAACGTTGACTGCCAACTTCATCGAAGCGACTGCCCGTATAACGGCTAGAACTGTGCAACCGCCACATTTATCAAATTTCATTTCATCCATCTTTTCGCCGGGTTTTATAGAAATGCCGCCGGTGTCGAAAGTCACCGCCTTGCCTACCAGCAGATAGGGCTTTTGCTGAGGGTCGCTTGCGCCAGTGTATTCAAGGACTATGAGCTTGGGGGGGTTATTGCTTCCCTTGCCCACCGCCACAATACCACCCATCCCCATGTTTTCAAGCTCATAGCGATCCATTACTTGTACCTTCATGCCGTAGTCTTGCGCTAACGAAACCGCAATACTTGCCAGATGGGCCGGCGGGCAGTCGTTTGGTGGCAGGTTGCCGATGTCGCGTGCAAAGTTTACCGCTTCGACTATAAGGTTTGTCTTCTCAGCAACCGACTGAAATCTTAGAGAATCAGAATTGATCAATATTGCAACTTCTTCAATTTTTGTGGCCGGCTCTTTGGCCTCCTTGTACTTGTCAAATGAGTATAGTGCAAGAGTAATTCCCTCTGTCATGGCCTCTACAAGCCCTTCGTCAAGGTTTGAGAACTGTAGCATTGAAAATTCCTTTATTCCCAGCTCTCGAGCCTTCCGCGTTGCCTTGCCCGCACAGATCCGCGCACTTTCGTCCGTGAATTTTTCACGCTTGCCAAGACCAAGAAGCATTATCTTTTTCATTGGCCCCTTGCCCAAAGTATAAACTACTATCGACGAGCCAAATGTACCACGGAACTCTTTGTTCTCCAGCGTTTCCCTGATTGAAGAAGAGACTGATGAGTCTAGCTCTTTTGAATGTGGAAAATCCTGCTCGCCTTCAAATACACCTATCACCAGAAGCGGAGTCTGCTTTTGATCTATCTTAGCCTTTTCGACTTTGACCTGTACCACGACTACTAGAGTTCATTATCGACTTTATTTTAAGTTTATAACAGCACACAAGTAGCATTAGGTGGTGAGGCGAAATCGCCTTATTGCCCTTGAGCTATCCCAGCCCTCTGCCAAATTAGCTTTCACATTTGTCGAGCAGAAGTGATGCAGGGAATTATTACCTTAGGGGTCAGAACATGCCTGCATTCTCTGCTGATACCTACTCATTACAGCAGGGAAATCGCCTCTATGCCTATGCCCATACAGACGACGATATAGTCATTACCCTCAAACACATCTTCTGTCTTCATAAAGGGCAATGGCAATTGCTATGTGTTAAACCTGAAAGTTGTTCCCTTGCTTAGTGTGCCAGCAATCCTCTTTAATACATCCGTGAGCGTATAGCACGAGATATTGTTGGTATTGTCAAATTCGCATGCTGCACTAATATCGCTAACCTTTCCTCTTCCTCGGACAATGCCTACGAGAATTTCCTTTGCCAAGGGCAGCAGACCCGATCGTGCGCCATGAGCACCGCTCCTGTTGATAAGCCAGAACATTTTAGTTGCATTATAGTCAGTAGGAAAGATCATTTCCTTGGCTTCCTTGGCTACCTGCGAATAGTAGTGGCCCGCTGCCCTTATCCAGCCGCGAGAAAGCATGCTAGCCACTTTGGCGAACTTGGCGCAAGAATAGCACTTGTCATCATAAATAAGGAGTGGTCGTTTGAAAGAGGATGATAGCGACGACACGATGTATATAAAACTGTGTTGTCGAACTTTTAAATCTTAGGGGGAGAGATATTACCGAGCTATATCTTTTTATTTTCCTGCAATGAGCTTTTTCTTATATTGCTGTTTACAGGGGGGAACCACTATAGGCTTTAACATGCGTTATCTTGACCTCAAGAGGAAAATCCGCGATGCGCGCATGTGGGCAATTCAAGGCATCACTGAGGCGGGTTCTGGCCACCCCGGTGCCTCCTTCTCTGCTGCTGAAATAATGGGTACCCTATATTTCAGGAGGATGAGGCATGACCCAGCAGACCCAGGCTGGAGCGAGCGCGATTATTTCATAAATTCAAAGGCGCACTCGGCGCCCGGCTTTTACTCTGCACTTGCAGTTGCAGGCTACTTTCAGCCCGAAGAGCTCAGGACACTCCGCCAGCTTGGGTCGCGCCTTCAAGGGCACCCAGTAAGGTACTCAGAGCACCAAAAGCACCATAGCGTGCCAGGTATTGAATACTCAGGAGGTTCAGAAGGGATTGGGCTTTCAGTCGGCGTCGGCATTGCACTTGCAAAAAAACTAGATGGCAAGAAGAATAGAGTATTTGTATTGATTGGTGATGGCGAGTCAAATGAGGGTCAGATATGGGAGGCTTCTATGGCCGCCGGCAAATTCAAGCTCGACAATCTAGTCACCATTTTGGATCGCAACCGCATCCAGCAGGATGGCTTTACTGAAGACATTATGCCACTTGATCCCATGAAGGACAAGTGGACTGCATTTAACTGGGAGGTCTTTGAGGTAGACGGTCACAGGGTCGAACAAATACTGGACGCTCTTAACAAGGCTGCACAGGTGCATGACAAGCCTGTCATGATAATTGCCAACACGGTCAAAGGAAACGGTATACGCCACATGGCAAACAACCCCCAGTGGCATGGAAAAGCACCGCCCAAGAGGCAAACTGAAGTGCTACTGGAAGAACTAGAGAGCGAGTGTCTGATCGCGCCTTCAATAATAGCAGGCGAGCGTGAGAACTACGAGGACAAAATAAGGAAGGTCGAGCGCGAAGGAGTCGATATGATCCATTTAGATGTGATGGACGGCCGGTTTGTTCCAAACACTACATTCTTTGCTGATACTATCAAAAAACTAAGGAGACTAACCAGTCTGCCGTTTGACACTCACTTGATGATAGAAAACCCACTAGAGAACATACAGGATTACATCGATGCAAGATGTGATATCATTACAGTGCATGCAGAGGCGTGCATCGAAAATGAGTTTAGAGAAATTCAGGAAAGACTGATCGACAACGGGATCAGCCCCGGCATTGCAATTAATCCGGATACCGATGTGCCAAAGTGGCTCTACCACTGCTTGCATAACCTTGATGTTGTCATTGTTATGTCGGTTAACCCTGGCTCTGCAGGCCAAAAGTTCATGCCGGAAGTATTGGCCAAGATGGTAGCACTTAACAAGCAACTTAGGCAGCATGGCTTTAGGGGATATATCGAAGCTGACGGAGGCATCGATGCGACTACGCTACAGCAGACATATGATGCTGGTGCAAGGATATTTGTTGCTGGTGCTGCTGTGTATGGTGGCGGAGACATTCACGGCGCAGTCATCCAGCTGAGGCACAAGGCGGAAGTGGCACTTGAGAGAAGGCTTCTTAACCACGCGACCCAGATTAACATAAGGGCGGACTGGATTAAAGCCCGTAAACATATATTGATTCCTTATGCAAATGAGCTTAGGATAGAGGAAGAGCTACATGCTATTAGGTAGCGAGAAAAGAACCGCAGACATGAGAGGAGCCTACGGCGATACTCTTGTGGAGCTTGGAAGAGATGACCCCCGCATTGTGTGCGTTGGAGGCGACACAACTGAGTCTCTTAAGACGAAAAAGTTTGGCGACAAGTATCCTGAGAGAATGTTCAACGTCGGGATCGCAGAGGCCAACATTGTCTCAGTGGCGGCCGGTCTGGCAATAGCCGGCAAGATTGCGTTTGCGAGCACTTATGCTGCATTCATCCCTGGGAGGTGTATTGACCAGATCCGCAACACCATCTGCTACCCCTACCTCAATGTCAAGCTAGTTGTTTCTCACGCAGGGCTTACGGTGGGACCAGATGGAGCCTCTCATCAGCAGATAGAAGCCGTTGCAGAGATGAGAGCAATCCCTAATATGAGAGTGCTCGTGCCGGCTGACGCAGTTGCCGTCAAATATCTCATAAGGATGGTAGCATCTACCGCGGGTCCCTTTTATATGCGCCTTGCAAGACCCTCGTCTGATATAATCTATGCAGACCAATCAACGGCGTTTGAGCTTGGCAGAGGCAACATTCTTGAGGATGGCTCTGACGCCACAATAATTGGATGCGGCCTTATGGTGAGCAGGGCACTTGAAGCAGCGAAAGAGCTCAAGAGAAAAGGTATTTCCTGCAGGGTAGTCGACATGTTTTCAATAAAACCTATTGATAATGACTTAATAGCTAGATGCGCCAAGGAGACGGGTGCCATAGCTACAGCCGAGGAACACAATGTCATCGGAGGCCTTGGAGGCGTAGTGTCTGAAGTTATTGGCGAGACCTACCCTGTACCCATCAAGCGCGTTGGAGTCTATGATATATTTGGCGAGTCTGCACGTGATGAGGAAATCGATATGCTCTTGGAGCACTATGGTCTGACCGCAACTGAAATAGTAAAGGCGGTGCTTGAAGCAAGAAGCAGGAGCAGAAAATAATATGAAGATCTTTCTTGATACTGCAAATATTGAATCGATCAAAAAGTACAGCGATATGGGCTTGGTAGATGGCATCACCACAAACCCGACGCTGCTTTCAAAGGAGAAGGGCAACCCTGCTGAGATCATGCGCGAGATAGTCAAGATAGTCAAGGGACCAGTGAGCCTTGAAGTCATCGGAACTACAATGGAGGAAATGGTCAATGAGGCCCACGGACTCAAAAAATACGGACAGAACGTCGTGGTTAAGATTCCCATGATCCCAGACGGATTGAAGGTCGTCAAGAAATTAAAAGAGGAAGGAATCCAGACAAACGTCACGCTCATATTTTCAGCAAACCAAGCGATCCTTGCTGCCAAAGCCGGTGCTGCCTATGTCAGTCCATTTATTGGTAGGCTTGATGATGCAGGGCATGAGGGCATGACAATCATCAGTGAAATAGTGCAGATATTCAAGAATTACCAGTTTAACACTGATGTGCTTGTTGCAAGCATTCGCCATCCTCTGCATGTCACCGAAGCCGGCAAGATTGGCGCGCAGGTTGTGACGCTTCCACCCGACATACTTGGCAAGATGATTTCCCATCCACTGACAGATAAGGGACTTTCCGCTTTCCTGAGTGACTGGGAAAAGGTCAAGAAGGAAAATCCCAATCTAGTCATTTAGCTGCTGCGCAGCAGCTTGATCACTTTCTTTGGAATATCTTGTAACCGGCTAACAGAGATCGCCTTTTCGTAGTCGAGGTACTTTAAATTGTGCCCTATGCCAACAGAGTCACTGAGGTTGCGGCCAACCCCTATCGCCATCATATGGATGGCCATTTTCCTGTACGAGAGCACCATCTGTCTTACTGCGTCAAAGTCTGACGGTTCGCCGTCTGTCAAGGTGACAAAGATGTCTGGCTTGAACGACTTGAGCATAGGCATGAGCAGACCGTAGACTTCTGCCAAGGGTGTGCCGCCACTTGCTCTTATCTGGACAAGACGCCTAGCGCTCACCACCGACCACTTGATGTTGGGCGGCTTGATGACCCAGCACTTTACTTGCTGCTTGTCTGTGCTAAACGCATAGACAGCAAACTTGATTCCAAGGTAGTGCAGCGCTTCACAGAGTGCGATTGTCGCCTGCTTGTATTCTAACTCTACATCAGCTATGCTGCTAGAGTGGTCAAGCAAAATTACAACCTTGGTCTTGATTGAGAGCTTGAAGTCAGCGAGGAAGGTCTTGGGCAGCGCCTCAACGTAGGTTTCTACATCAAACTCGTCGCCAGATTCATCGTGTTGTTCGATCCATCCTGTTTTCCAGTCCCTAAATGCCGCTTTGACCTTCTGTATTAGGTCAATGTCGTAGATCTGTGTCTCGTCAACGTCCATCTTGTCTGGCACGCTTAGACCAAAGTTCTCCAATGACTCATATCCCTTGCTTTCTGTCTTTTTGCTCTCCGTGATAAGAGCTTCGAATTCTTGAAGCACATCGCGACCTTCGTAGATGTCTTTAGTCTTTTTCTGTACGTCGTCTTTCTTGTGTCGCATCTGCACTACCTTTTCCACCTGCTTGAGCATGTCGCTCTGGTTAAGTGACGCACCGACTCTTGTCCTTGGAGATAATATTGGGATCGAAACCAAGGAGTCAAGCTCAAGTATCTTGATCAGTTTTGGGATGTGTTGCTCCATCCAGTTGGTGCCGTAGTTGTTGTCTATGGCTTCCTTTATTATTTCATTTGCATAATCAGTTGCCCTTTTCACCTTGTCAAATTCGCCGCCAAATAGCTCACCTTTCAGGTAACCTGTGAGAAAATATTGCGAAAATGCCTCCGCTATTTTGTAGCGGCCATATATCGAATTCAAAAGCTGACGCGACATCCACGAAATGCCCTCATTGAACATCAGCTCATTGGCCATTCCTTCCCATTCTCGCAAGCCAAGGATCTCGATTCTCTTTGTTTCAAGTGTATTGAGCAAAAACCCAAAGGCATGCTCATTGCTCAGCACCTTAGAAGAGTGTTTCATTCTCATTGATTCAAACCAGAGGGCTACACGCCACTGTCTATATTTTTGAAAGTCTGTGCCGGGATAGTAGTTGAGAAGAGAAAGAATGATCTGATTCTTGTCTAGCTTGGCAGTCGGAGGTTTGTCGGGTATAAGAATGATTACTACCTTGTCGTTGCCAGACCATCTTCTGGCAAGAAAAGTCGCTATGTCGAGCAAAACATCGTTTCGCATTACAGGGCTTGCGATCTTGGCCATTAGCTGTCGCCAAAGATGGATGTTATCATGTCCATCACTTTCTGATACTCGACTTGCCCCCATTGGTCATATGTGTTTGCATATACAACTTCGGCAGTCTTCCTGCCAGAAAGTCCAGTGTTGAGCATCTTGGCAAACGCTATTGTCTCGCGTATCGATGGGCTGTAATACAGTTCTTCAACTGCTGCCGCGTCGCGCAGGCTCTTGGCAAGCTGGATTGCGTGCTTGACATCCCTGACCTTTGAATCGTCAATTTTCACGTGGCGGTTAACAATGTCAAGCTCGATATCTTCTGGAGGGTAGTCAAGCCTCATCCTCACAGGGAACCTGCTCAGGAGCTGCGGCGGTAACTCTTTTGTACCAACGTGCGATAATGGATTAATCGTGGCTATTACAAACCAATCGTCGGTTGCTTTGACAATCTGCCCTTCTGCTTCTTTTAACACGAGCTGTCGCCTGTCGTCTAGTGCTTCGTCAAGTCTTAGCAGTACGTCTGCCTCTGCCGCATTTAGCTCATCAAGATACAATAGAGTACCACTGCGCATCGACTTCACCAGCACGCCTTCGACAAAGTTTATTTCGCCCTTGTTCAGAGTTCTCGACCCCACTAGATGCGATTCTCTGGTGCGAAGTGAAAAGTTGACAGAATCAAGATCCTTTTTCATTTGTGAAGCAAATCTCCTTACAAGGGTAGTCTTGCCAGTGCCCTTTGGACCAATAATCAAAACAAAGAGGCCTGACCTGTATGCTTTTTCTAGAATATCAAAGGCATTGTTCCAGTCAAGATAAATTATTTCTTCTTGACTAAGTTTGCTTGCTACCGGCGGCGATTCCATTTGATTTATAAGCACTGTAACGTATTTGAGCGTTAAGATATCAGATTACAATATTATTATTTGCAATATTTCTGTCCTAGGGGGGTTAAACTAACAGATCTAGGCAACTATCGCTTGCAACTCTAAGCTACGTTTGTATTTCATATCCACCTGCATATCGATTTCAAGTGGAGAATAGTCTGGCAATATTTTCAGAGACTAAGATTTTGTGTTTTACATAAAACCACCAATCACATCAATCCATTATTCCAAGCGAACAATATCTTATTCGTTCCACAGTACTCATTGGTACAGCTTCATCTAGTAGTTGCCAACATTCTCGTATTCCTTTTTTAGAAATTTCAGACATTCTTTTTG
>DASUUX010000055.1:0-73702 GCA_036373855.1 Nitrososphaera sp. | reverse complement strand
TGCTTGGCTTCAACAGATATCATATATGGTCATAGAAACTCTACAGCAAATAATAGACGAGCGTACATCTTTCCTAAAAGAGCAAATTAACCCCAATAACAAGCCAGAGGTAAACACCACCTTTCAACTGCAAATAGATTTTGGTTTTAGGGTTCAAGACAGTGTGTATGATAAACTTGTCACCGCTGTTTCATTTCTGATTCAATCCAAAGTCTCTCAAATATAGAGGTATGTGACATTATGGTTGATTCGCTATTGGTATGTGTCGCAAATCTGATACGGTCGGTCAGGTTTGGTTGGAGAGAATAAGAAGAATCATCAACTTCCTCCTCTTCCTTTTCATCAAACTCGATTGTCACCAATTTCTCGGTGTCTGCAATAACTAGAGCAGTGTTTGTATTCATTTTATCAGGACTGGCAAATTTCACTTCCACATTGTTCTGCCCTATGAGCGTATTACTAGTAGTACCACTACTCTTGACTTGAGAGGAGAAATGCTGTTGCTGATTCTTGAGTAAAAGCTTTACTCTGACGTTACTATTCTTCTGTATGTGATTCTTGATTGACTCGGCTAGTCCTGCCGATTCAAGTCCTCTGAGCGTATTTGAGTTTGGAAAAAGCAGCATTATTTCTTCATAGGCAGACGATATTACGTTAGGTAATAGACTAAGAACCTCTGCCGGCTCTCTTAGCGTGTCTACAAACTCCCTCTTGCGACCTTCTTCTATCTCCTTTATCCTTTGTTTCAGAGGTATTGCTTTGTTCCAAAGGCCCTCAAAGAGATATTGTTGTTCTCTTACAAACCAGCCTATGCTGGAGAATATACATTGAGTAAGGCTTGGGTTTCCATATACTACTTTACAACTCAGATAATGCTTTTCAGATACTGCAAAATGGTGTGTAATTGTATCCATGTGACGTATGTCCGAGATGTATTGTTGCAAGGCTTCCTTAATGTAAGGAAGATTATCTTTTGTTATTTCTGTAATGACTCTTATCCTTACTCCTCGACTAAGAGCTTCTTTATGCTTTTTTTGAAATTCAGGATAATGGAACAATACATAAACACCACTAGCCTCAGAATATGCATCAATTATTTTCTGGGAAGAGGAATAACAATACAGGTTCGCTGGCACAACACTCTCTTCTCCATAAATCATTTGGAGAACATCTTTCTTCCTATCGAATTCCTCAGGATTAAATGACATGTTTATCTGATAAACACAGTTGTGTCAAGTTGCTGTTATATATCTTCATCACCACAAGAATGGTGACATGTTTGCGATACCTTCATCAACGCTATCAGTGATAACATCTTCCACAAATGCACTAAAATTATCTTCATCCGATTCCCCACTTGCTACATCATCTGCAAATGTTCTGTGTTGGAAATTATGTACAAATGTCGATAAACTGCTATTCAATTCTCCCTCCTCACCGTCTTCTCCGCTATTGCTACTACTACGTATAATGACATGAGTTCCCCCGGCTTCTGAATCAATATTAAATTGCTGTTCATTTACGCTCAATTCTCCATATTCATCGTTATCTTTTAGACCATTATCTTCAAAGATACTATCGATAAGATTGTTTGTGAACTGATTAATTTCTGCACCCAATCCCCACTCTTCTTCGTCTATTTCTCCACTTTGATAACTAGATTGCGTTGCTAATACTGACTGAGCTATTACAGGTACCATAGTACTACCTCCGACTATCAGAATAATTGCAGTTATGACGACAGCAACAGCAATGACAATCCTATTACTACTACTCTTCAATCTTGTTACGTCTTCTCTTTTGGACGTATTCATACTCTATCGTATGCCGCTGAACCTATCATAATTAATAATTGTGAAGCAAAATAAAGGTGAATTGCCCGACCGTCATTCTATAATAATGATATAGTAGAGAAGTGCTATTAGCGTCACCAACTGCTGCTCATTCTCCTCTTGTATCGTCATATATCAGGCATATACGTCGCAGTATCCAGCTGTCAACACTGAGCCAAAGATTAGATAATCTTCAATCATATGAAATAATCCGTCTTATTGCAAAAAGTAGCAAAATAAGCATACAGCTATTCAAAAATGACTTTGTGTTAAGGGTGAAATATGAAAAGTAGTTGAAAATTTATGAGTAGATTATGAGGCCTTCGGCACCTTTTTTTCTTTTTTATCAGCATGGAGGAAAAGCAGGTCTCCTAAACTTACAAAAAAGCAATAATGCAAAAATTCGCAAGTAAATCTCAAAGACCGGTCCGTTTTACGTCTCAAATTATGAGCCCTGTTTTTCAATCAGCGGTGTACAGTCTTTATTCTCAATACTTTTAACACTAAAGAGACTATCCAAGACGATAGAAAACTTATTGACGTCAGCAGCAATGTAGCATATAGGATAATCAAGCGGTAAATTCAATCAAGAAAATTGCTTGCGGTTCCAACAGCTTCTTTTGAGAAGACGATACTCTTATTTTGAATTCGTTATAAGCGTACGCCTATCATCATTTCTGTTTATCAAATACCGTATAACTCTCAATACTTCAATTTCTGCAACTAGACTTTCTATGTCCAGTACATATTTGGCCTTCTCGCACTCCTTTTCTTTTTGTTTCAAGAGCCTTTCGAGTTTCTTTAAGTCTCGTGGCGCATTCTGCAGAGTATTCATTTTCTGTTTCAGATACTCGTTTGCTACCAGACTGTTGTATTGTTCGTCGATACTTCTTTGACATTCATCTATCAGTTCTTGAATGACTACTTCTGTAGAGTCGTAAATTGAAGAGGAAGAGGAAGTGGATATCAAACCGATAGTAGTGTGAAAGGAGATAGTTAAAACCCAGCCAGCACTTTAGGGAGAGAGGGGCAGGTAGAGAGGAGGTGCCCGAAAGGGCGCCAACGGACTATAGAAAAAAAAGACCTAGTTAATTACTTCTCATTCTTCCTTCTCTATCTGTTCTTTGAGCTTATTCAAGGCATTAATTACTTTGTCTCTATAGTCTAAAGAAGGAGTGAAATAATGCCTGGCGAAAACAGAGTTTGGTACACGGCCTTGGAGCAAGTCAATAATTTCGGACTCTATTCCACTCTGTCTTAGGTGAGAGGAAAATATCTTGCGGCAATAGCGCATATCCATATTGATGCCTTTTCTACGACATGCTAGCCTGATAGCGTTGTAAGAAGGAATGAAATGAATATTGCGTGCGATATCCAACATTTCAGGGCTTAAAAATGAAAGATAAGCCTTCTTTGTTCTTCTAAGAAATACCTCGGGGAACTTGAAATGTTCTAGCGCTTGACGTTCTGGGTTGTAATATTTTTCAAATGCTCTTACTTCTCTATCGGCATTAAGTAGCTTGACAGACTGCACAGCTTCAGATGGCCTAAGGCCTGTAAGACAGTCAACCTTGATAATTTGGGCCATTTGGGTGGAGGTATTACTTATCATTTGGCGTATTCGTTGCAAGATGGTGTTATAGTTGAGCTCGTCATTGAAGAAGCGTTCAAAAGTTTGTAATGACTCCTTGCCTGATGTCCATTTCAAATTATAACGCTCCTTTATCTTCAGAAACAGGTCATAACGGCCAGTATATTTTGATAGTGCTGCTAAGGCTGTCATGGCATGTTGTTTATTTCTCGGAGATAACATTCCAAGTGCCGAAGCATCTCCACTTTCCAATATATGGCCATATTTTCTTGAATAGATAATTATCTCTCTGATGGTCCATCTAGTCTTACCTTGTGACTGGAGCCAGCTAAGAAAAGGAGAAGTTAACTCCTCTCTGCCGCTATAAGCCATATCGTGGCTGCCAATGACTGCGGCGTCTTCTTCGTCGTGGCTGCTGGCAGCCACGCTATAATAAGCCCTAGATGGGATTCGAACCCACGACCTAAGGTATTCGCCCTCCGCTACCATCATCATCAACAACAAGAGCGGGGGATTACGAAACCTTCGCTCTGCCGGCTGAGCTACTAGGGCAAAACAAATGCAACTTCAGCACCTCGTTATTTAATGCTTCACGCTAAAATAAATAACACTGAGAACCGTGTTTTTGATGTGAAAATATCGATCTCAGGAGTCCGAGGAATCTACGGACTAGACCTCAACCTTCATGAGATGGACAGGTTTGCAGGCCAATTTGCAGGCTTAATCAAGTCTAGCAAGTGTGTAGTTGCGCGCGATACCCGTCCATCTAGCACGATTATTTCTCAAATTGTCACTGCAAGCCTGATGGCTGCGGGCATTGATGTTTACAACCTTGGCATTGCGCCCACCCCCGCGGCATTTAGAGAAGCGCGAAAGTATGGCGCTGGTATTACAGTGACAGCGTCGCATAATCCTTTAGAGTGGAATGGGCTCAAGTTCATAATAGATGGTAGAGGCTTGTTTGAGCATGAGTTAGAGGGAATGCTCAAGATGACTAGCCATCATCCGGGCAAATTTGGAAATGAATTTCAGATCTCCTCAAACTATCCTGATGTAATTGCAGAGATGGCAAAGAATAATACTGCGGCCGTCAAAGTGGGAATCGATGCAGCTGGAGGCGCAGCATGCGGCTATGCAGAACATCTGTTCAAAAAGCTAGGGTACACGTATTACAGCATCAATGGCATTGCAGGTATTTCATCAAGGGGTCCGGATCCCACTACAGATGACCTGGCAGACCTGCGCGCACTTGTAACTGCAAACAAACTAGACCATGGTTTTGGACTTGACCTAGATGCTGACAGGCTTGTAGTTGTCAACAGCAAAGGCAAAAAATTGAGCCCGGACGCAACGCTGCTGCTGTGTATCGCAAGGGCATTGGAGATAGGTCTGAAAAAGTTTGTTACAAGCATCGATACCAGTGTTGCAATAGAGAAATACATCCATAAGAGCAATGGCAAGGTTCTTGCATATTCCAAAGTAGGTGAGGCAAACGTCGTCAGCAAAATGCTTGATGTGAATGCAGAGGCAGGTGGCGAGGGAAGTAGTGCCGGGTTTATCATGCCTAAGATTAACATGTGCCGCGATGGTCTCTTGGCGGCGGCAACGATTTCAACACTTGACAAGAAGACTGTAGAGGAATGCTTAAAGTTTGCATCACAATTTGCACAAATACGATCGAAGATAGTGGCTAATTCTTCGCTGCACAAAGCAGTGATCGAAAAGCTGCCTGATATCTTCAAGAGCGATTCGTACTCGATTTTGACAGAAGACGGCATCAAGGCAATAATAGATGAAGACTCGTGGGTACTGATCAGGCCATCAAACACTGAACACGCGATCAGGATATCTGTCGAATCCAGAGGCGAGAAGGCACAGGCCATTTACAAGAAGGCAGCCGAAAAGGTTCAGACAGTGTATGACCAAGTTAGATGAAAAACAGATTATCCGGATCTTTGCGAATAAGCTGGGTATAAGCAATCTTGACGACGTGGCGCTGATAGACAATGGAATTGTTATCAAAAGCGATATGCTGGTTGCAAGTACCGATGTTCCTAGTGGCATGAAACCCTGGCAGGCTGCACGAAAAAGTATTGTCTCATGCATAAGCGATCTTGCTGCCAAGGGTGTCAGACCACATGCAGCAGTAATTTCACTTGGCATACCAAAAAGC
This sequence comes from Nitrososphaera sp., assembly GCA_036373855.1. GTDB lineage: Archaea > Thermoproteota > Nitrososphaeria > Nitrososphaerales > Nitrososphaeraceae > Nitrososphaera. The sequence continues at coordinate 68,106 of DASUUX010000055.1, read as the reverse complement.
TGCTCCATGCGGCGGCCAGATATTGAAGGGCTTGCTGAGGGCTTCGCTATTGCCTCAAAGGAATTTGGAGTCAAAATAGTAGGAGGGGACACAAACGAAGCTGGCGAGCTTGTTATTGACTGCAGCATGATTGGCTTTCCCAGATTCAAAGTTCCAACAAGAAATGGAGCCAAGCCAGGAGATTACGTCATCGTATCTGGGGCATTTGGATTTGCTCCTGCAGGCCTAGCGATTCTGCTGCAAAATGCAAATGAAATTACAGTCAGCAGCAGCAGAAGATTCAGAAAGCACGCAGTGAAGTCAGTTCTTGAGCCCCACCCAAGGCAGAGCTTCGGGTTGGCGCTTGCAAGATATTTTTCATCATCAATTGATTCAAGTGACGGACTTGCAGTATCTCTATATGAACTGACAAGCCAAAGTGAGAGAGTCGACATCATAATTTATAACATTCCAGCTGCAGAAGGCCTGGACAAGTTCGCAGAGGAAAACAACCTTGACAAGCACGAGTTGGTGTTCCACGGTGGTGAAGAGTATGAGATTGTGGCAACGATTTCACATACAAAAATAAGGCAGGCAGAAGCTGCAGCAAGGAAAGCAGGCGTTAGTCTGCATGTCATAGGCAGAGTGCAAAGGGGCTCCGGCAACGTCTTTGTCAGGAATAACCTGCTTGAGAACAGGGGCTATATGCATTTCCATAAGCGATAACGTTTTTAACTCTCTACAGAAGCAAGTTCAAATGCATGTCTGAAACAACAGGCGACATTACCCAAACAAAGTGGGGAGTAGCTCACATTTTTAGCAGTTACAATAACACGCTTGTCCATATTACCGATTTAAGTGGAAGCGAGACAATCTCATTTAGCTCTGGCGGACGCCACGTTACCGCTGACCGTTATGAATCATCTCCCTACGCAGCTATGAAGTCTGCTGTAGCCGCAGCTGAAATGGCCAAGACAAAGGGCATCAATGCCCTGCATATTCGCGTACGTGCTGTCGGCGGAGTAGGTCCAAGAATTCCAGGTCCCGGCGCTCAGGCTGCCATCAGGGCACTTGCGAGAGCAGGCTTTCGCATTGGTAGGATCGACGACGTGACTCCTGTACCGCACGACACTACAAGAAAGCCAGGCGGCAGAAGAGGACGCAGAGTCTAGATCAATTTCATTTCTGGCGCTTTTTTTATCTGCGCGCTGCAGCCTCTATTTTTCAATTCCTTTTGAAGCCACGCAACGAACTTGTCTTCAAGTTTTTTGCCTTTTGAAGCCTCTATTTTGTAAGCCTGATGTGCATATATCTTCTCCACGAATTGACCTGCCAGAAACATCTTCGCAAAAGACCAGCCGAGACTCTGTACCGGTGGGTCAAGAGCAAACGAGTTTTCCAGCTGGTAGAGCCTCTGGTAGTCAGAAAGCATATCTAATGCAATCTTGGCATCAGGTTCGAAATCAATTGTCTGAAAATCCAGAATAAATGTTCCCATTATCAAGGCAAATCATTCTGCTGCTTGAGTTTCTCAGAGAACGAGATAAACTTGCCATCATCTTCGACCTTGATTGTCGTGTTGACTCTTATGTTAAGGCCCACAGACCTGAAAAGCATCAAGAGTTCGCCTCCAGATATCCTGCTTGTTATTTCGCCATCTAAAATAAGTCTGGCGATTCTTGTGATAATCGCTTCAGTCTGGGCAGGATACTGCCCGTAAGCAAGGTCTAGTACTCTGTCAGCCCTGTCGTAGAGGTAGGCAGATACTATTTCTCTTGAGGACTTTGGCGGCTGCTGCTGGCTGGCTTTTGCCTTTTCCTTCGCAGCTGCCTTTTCACGAAGTTCCCTTAGTTTGCGTGCATTGATTATGTCAATGTCAGGGTCGTCGGATGGCATTAGCCCTTTATCACTCCTATAGGCACGAGCCTCGCCACCTTGGTAGCAATCCCAAGGGAGTGCGATACATTGGCTACGGCATCAACATCCTTGTAGGCCTCCGGTGTCTCTTCAACCACGCCTTCCTTTGTGAGTGCTTTGACATAGATTCCCTTTGACTCTAGGCTACTTTTCACGCTGTCGGCCGTATGGGTCCGCTTTGCAGCAGACCTCGACATCATCCGTCCTGCTCCATGTGCAGTAGATCCAAAGCTGAGATCAAGTGAATTTTGGTTGCCAAGCAGAATCCAGCTTGCAGTGCCCATTGAGCCGGGTATTATTACTGGCTGGCCGATGCTCCGGTACTTGCTTGGCACCTGTTCCATGCCTGCAGGGAAAGCCCTTGTAGCACCCTTTCTGTGGACTACCACATCCGATGTGCCCTTGCCATTAACCTTGTGGCGCTCCACCTTGGCGATGTTGTGGGCAACGTCGTAAACGAGATCCATGCCAAGGTCACTTCCTTTTGACTTGAAGATCTGCTCAAACGTTTTCCGTGTCCAATGTGTTATCATTTGGCGGTTGGCCCATGCGAAATTGAGAGCAGAATACATTGCTTTGCGGTAGTCCTCTCCCTCTTTGGAATTGTTGGGCACGCATGCAAGCTCCCTGTCTGCAAGCGTCAATCCATATTTTCGTAGTACTGATTCAGAAACACGCAAGTAATCGGTGCATATTTGGTGGCCAAAGCCCCGGGAGCCGCAGTGAATAAGCACCGTAAGTTGGCCGACTTGGTTGATGCCCATTGCCTTGGCCGCCCGCTCGTCAAAGATCTTGTCTACTTTTTGCACTTCAAGGAAATGGTTGCCAGAACCCAGACTCCCAAGCTGAGCTGCACCTCTTTTTCTTGCAGTGTCTGAGACGCTCGCAGGGTCTGCTCCTTGCATCTTACCACTCTCTTCACATGCTTCCGCATCATCTTCAGTACCATATCCATGGCTGACGGCCCATCTTACGCCTTCTACTAGTAATTCGTCAAGCTCTGTCTTTGTCAGCTTGACTGCTCCCTCGCTTCCAACGCCTGAGGGAACTGATCTAAAAAGCTCGTTTACCAGATCCTTTAACCGCGGCCTGACATCTCGCTCTGACAGATTCGTCCTTATCAAGCGCACACCACAGTTGATGTCGTAGCCGACCCCGCCCGGGCTGATCACTCCTTCTTCAAGATCAGTAGCCGCAACACCGCCGACAGGAAAGCCATAGCCTTCATGGCCATCAGGGAGCACGATCACATGCTTTTTGATGCCTGGAAGCGTGGCAACATTTGTAGCCTGGTCGATCGTCCTGTCAGTCACCATTTTTGATATCAACGATTCATTGGCGTAGATGGTAACTGGGACTTTCATACCTTTAGCCGGCTCTGGGTCTATTCTATACTCAAGATCATTTACCTTCTTGACTCGATGGCTGCCGATCCTGGTGACAAGTTCATCCAATTCTGTTGCTGCTATCTCTTGTGAAGCAATTATAAGCCTTGCCCGGGACGGGGGCAAACATTTAACATATTTTTTGACTACTTACATGTAGATAATTCTATAGAGCATACATCCACCATGCTGAATGATATATACACAAAATAAGATGGTGGTGAGTGTGGTGATTGTACACCTGGCAAGAAGATTTATTTTCGCCGCTTTGTCGCTGTATCCTTGAGACTGATGCCAATACTACCGATAGACTCTGGACGCTATGGTAGCAAAGAGATGCGCGATATCTTTGAGGAGGAAAGGAGGCTGCAGTATCAGCTTGATTTTGAGGCAACCGTTGCGCAAGCGCAGGCCCAGCTGGATATGATTCCCGCAGATGCAGCGGATGAAATTACAAAAGGAGCCCGCCCCGGCAGGGTCACTCCTGCTAGAGTTAGGGAACTTGAGTCAGTGAGCGAGCATGACACCGCTGCAATGGTAGAGGCGTTAAGTGAGCAAGTTTCAGCCAAATCCAAGCTATGGATACACTATGGGCTGACAAGCAATGACGTTATAGACACATCCATTTGCATGCAGATGCGTGAGGCATTTTCAATAATTCTACCGAAGGTAGCCAAGCTTGGGCACCTTTTAATAGATAGAGCACTTGAGTTCAGGGACGTGCCAGCGGTAGGCAGGACGCATGGGCAGCATGCTAGCATCATTTCATTTGGATTAAAATTTGCAGTGTGGGCAGTAGAAATGGCCAAACACATCGAGCGCATCAAGGAAGGTAAAAAGCGGTTTCTAGTGTGCAAGACGCTTGGAGTAGTTGGCACCGGCTCTCTAATGGGCGACATGGCGCTTGAAGTACAAGAAATTGTTGCTCATAACCTTGGTCTTTACTCTGTAGATGCTGCAACACAAATTGTGCCCCGAGAGAGGTTTGCGGAGATGCAGTTTTGTATTGCGCTTATTGGCTCCACCCTCGACAAGATCGCCATTGAGATCAGGAACCTGCAACGCACAGAGATAGGTGAAGTTGCAGAGCCTTTCCGGAAGGGCCAAATGGGAAGTAGCGCTGTGCCAGTCAAGCGCAACCCCATAAAAAGCGAGCGAGTATCTTCGCTTGCGAGAATCCTGCGATCGCTTGTGAACGTGTCGATGGAAAATATTGCATCATGGCACGAGCGCGACCTCTCAAACTCAGCAAATGAACGGTTTGTGCTTCCAATGGCCTCTATACTACTTGACGAAATGCTTAATGCAATGACTATGGTAATTCGAGAGCTAAAAGTAAACAAAGAAAGGATCGCATACAACATTGAAATGACAAAGGGTCAGATTTATGCCGAATTTATGCTAGACGCACTAATAAAGAAAGGAGTTGCTCGCTTCGATGCCTATCGAGATATACAAAGAGTAGCGTTTTCAGCACTTGAAAGTGGCGAGCACTTTTTTGATGCTGCATGCAGAGATTGGAATATTTCGACTCACTTGTCAAAGCCGGAATTAGCGGCTGTATTCGATGCAAAGAACCATCTGGCTGCATCTGGAAGGATAATTGAGAACACCGCTAGAATCGTCATAAATGCTACAAAACAGATGTAAAATGCCGTCGGTGAGATTTGAGCTCACGACAGCTCGGTCTTCAGCTTCACCCCTTAAAAGGTCGAGTGCTCTCCCAGGCTGAGCTACGACGGCACTTAAAAGACTAGTTTTACGGATCATATATAATCGTGTCTTAAAATACTCAGACGCTATCAGTCCCAAATTCATGGTAAACCTGCTGCACCTGAACTTCCCTCTCATCCCTGTGTCCTATAGAGAAAGAATTCAAGCTCGCTCAGCTTTGGATCCTCATTATCTTTTTGACATCTATATTCTTTTTTATAGCTGTGCCATTAAGCGAAGCTTAACCGATGCAATATTCATTTTTGGATACTGCTATTATAGAATTATCTTACTTAAAGTAAATAAGCAAAAAAGGTATGGTTCGATTATATTATGATCCACGCTGACAATCAAAATCCAGTCATGGATTCAGCAGAAGAACGAAAGCGACGGTTTCTTGAAGAATTTGAAAAGCCTTTCAAGTGCGAAAAGTGTAATGAACGATTCAAGAAGAAAAAGTATCTTCGCGAGCATAAATCAGATGTGCATTCATATTGATTATAAATAAAGGTGCCGGAGGCGGGATTTGAGCCCGCGACCTTACGATTTCTTACCAGATGAGATTATGAGTCGTACGCTCTAACCAAGCTGAGCTACCCCGGCACGAAGTGTAACGCCACTGGTTTTTAGCAGTACATAATATAAGTTATACAAGAATAACTTGCTGGATATGAATGACAAGACTGAATGCAGGAATGCCAGCCTATGTAGCGGCATTCCTCGCAGTAAGCCGAATCTTTTCCGTTAGTTGCCTTGGCAGTAGATATCCATCAATCAACCCTTGGAGTTCCTTATGAAACCGTTAGAAGATGATTGATTGAAAATAGCAAAATATGCTGATCTTGGGGCAATGAAACAATTATCTTGAATGCATTATTAGTAGCAAATTGATTATGACTAAAGTTGCTCGCCTTTGGCAGAGAGCAGGTCGAGTGACTGCATCAACAATGGCTAATAGGACAATTTCTTATAGGGTCGAGGTGTAATAACTGACCTTACAGAGATATTATTATGGACGATGGCAACAAATGAGCCAGAGGCGTACTCTCGGTGGAGGTCACACAGAACGCCAATCGAACGAAGGATGCTAGTTTGCCAGAAATGTAAAAAAATTCAATAGAATGTGTAACTCTTGTCTATTGACCACACAATGGCTTAGTATCATCTTTCCTATTGTCTTACATTGACATGAGAGATAAAATAATGGTTCGACCGTTGCAAGACTATTGCTCCTACCAGAACTGCATAGGATGCATCTAGAGCATAGCATAGGTGTTGTCGATGTTGCTGCCATCATCGTTGCAAGCATGAATCGGCGCCAAATAATAAGATACAGTCATTCAAACATTCGACGTACATCGCCTTCAAGCACACCCGATCCTGAGTGCAATCTGTCGATGTGGTTTGACAGCCCTTCTTTTGTATCAAACGGAGATTCGCAATATGGGCACATAAGCTTGGCAGTGCTAACATCTCTCATATAGACTATGGCCTTGGGATTGATAATGCAGACAGGAGTACCCTTGATAGCAGTGTGCGCCGTGGAGACTGTAGCCATATGGATCTTTTCAAAGATATCATCCCGGGAAACCATTCCAAGAACCGACGAATGGGAGCTGATGATTACCTGCCTTACTACATGCTTGTCCATAATTGACAGGGTTTCCTGAACAGTATTGTGCGGGCCCAAGGCAAGAACCGGGCTTGTCATTATTTCCCTAAGCCTAACTTTGCCGGGGTTTCTTCCCTGTGACATCACCTTGAAGAGAATGTCAGTCTTGCTCACGATGCCCACCACTTCTCCCAGGTGCGACACAAGGACGCTTCTCACAGCTCTCTCTTTCATGAGGTTTAATGCTTGGTCTGTGAATTTGTCCCCCTCTAGAATGGCCACATTAGTGTTTATGAAATGTTCAATAGGTGAAGATAACAGTGCAGAAATATCGTTTGGGATGAAGGAACTGCTCATACACAACATTTGTCCAGTCTGTTTTATTTAAGCATGGCTAAGCTTGTTTGTCTTCAAACCTGAGCTTTATAAGATTCTGACCGCCTGCCTTACGTATTTCGACAAGCTCTTCGCGCTCGAGTCTTTTCACCAACCTCCATATCGTAGTCTTGGGTAGCTGAAACTTGCTTCTGATCTCACTCTCAAAAGCTGCCCCCTCTTTTTCCGCTAAGAACTTTAGCACCTGCTGGTCTTCTGGGCGCAAGTGCGGCCTCTCTACAAGTATATTGCCAACTATATGCGAAAGGATAGAGCTATCTATCTGAGAATCAGACGTGGTAGTTGGCATTGGAGGAATGCTGGTGGTCTCTTCCAGGGATCCTGTCATCTCTTGCTGCTCTTCTACTTCTACAACATCTTGTTTGGGCTCCACTGGTGCGACTGAATTAGTAGGCCGGAAGACAGCTGCTGCTGCCCCGCTACTGATGTTGCTATTGTTAATACTGGCCTTTGGTAGATCATTTGCCTTGTGAATTTGCGGCATTGGCTTTGAGTGCTTCCTCTTCCTGAAGAATACTATGGTGCCGATCCCTCCTGCCACTGCTGCTACTGCTATTGCTGCGATCACCACCGGTATTGGTATTTCTGGCCGTGCAGAATTGTCATCTAGTGCTGCAATAGCATCTTGGGCAGAGCTTCTAGCTTCTGTATAATTGCCAATTGCAAATTCATTGTTTGCTTGCTCGAGCATCTGCGTCGTGACAGCATTATCCAAGCCTGTGCCCCCTGCAGCGCTATTTATCTGCGCCTCTGCATTGGCAAGTGCTTCTTGGGCTGTGGCATACTCCCTACCTGTGGCAATTGCAGCGTCATTTGCTTGATCTGCCAATCTCTCAGCTTCTCTGAACCTGTTGTCATCACGTGCATATATCGCTCTCTGAAGCAGATCCTTTGCGCTTGTCAGCACAACGCCGGGATGGTTGTTGTTTATCTGAACAATAGTAGTTTCGGCTGCTTTGATGACAATGTTTGCCTGCTCTTCGGTGCCCAAGGTTCCTATTACGTAAACGAATCGTATGTTGCCAGGTTTGTATGTAAGGAGTTGCTGATCACCTACAAGTACTATAGATGGATTTTCTCCTGGATCTGTCAATATGCTATCTGGAGGCAGCTTTACTGAGAGCCCGATCGTGGAATTAAGGCTGAATATCCATTCTCTTCGATCCTTGGATAAAAAATCTGAAGTGGTATAACTTATCTTGAGGTTTGAAGCGTTTGGCCTATTGAGGACAATTTCATTTGGCATTTCACCTCTGTTAAATTCGACCGGATTGTCCTCATAATCAACTACGATAAGGTCACTGATGTCATCTCCAAAAAGCTTGATCCTTATTTCTTCAGCAAGAGGATCCTCTATGCCGACGTTGTGTTCAACAAGCGCGTCGCCGGTTGCAAAGAGTGCGATAAAGAGTGACGAGGCTGAACTGTCACCTTCCTCCTCCCCCTCCTGAGCAGAGGCCGGGACCATGGCAATAATGACAATAAGAATGAGCATACCGGGAATGAAAAATCCGGCTCCATCTTTCCAATGATATGCAGATATCATTAAAACGAGTTTACCAAGATTAAAAGGAATGCCGTAAACGATATAAGTCTTCTGACGTATCTAATTCTTTATCTCAGGATAAAATGTTATAAAGTTCTTGTCTTTATAGCCTTCAACCCACTTAAACTTACGCTGTAGCGTTGAAGTATATATTTTAGTCCAGTCAAGCTCGATGTAGTTGAGCCAAGCCTTCATAATCCGCGGGTCGATGTAGTTGCGGAGAGATGTACCAAGATTGTAGTCTCGGGTCTCCTGCTGAAGTATTAATTGCACCTGTAACTTTTCTAGCCTCTCTCCTAGTCGCTTCTCCTGCAGCTCTGTCTTCCAATTCTTGGCTGCAATATCTGCCTTAAGCTTGGCTATTGCCTCCTTCTTTTTGGTGATCGATTCTTCGAATTTTTCTAGTGCTTTTCTAGCCGCAGGGTTCTTCGGATCGATTCCTTTTTTGTGGTTGCACGTGATTGCAGCTTCAAGGTTCGCCTTCTTGGCTGCATAGATTTTCTGAGCTTCTAGAGAGTTCTTGTCGACCTTTGCCTTTGACAGCTGCAGCTGCACTACCCTTGTTGCAATACAGGTTCTGAACACCTTAGCGGTAAGCTCTGGCATTATCTGCTGTAAGAAGCCGTTTACCTTACGTGAATTGATACCGTCAAATATCGGGTCGCTTGACTTTTTGCCTTGCATGAATTTTTTCAGGTTGTTGTAAAGTGCCCTCGTGTCTTCCGAATCTACTCCCAGCCTCTTTTGCCATGGGACGCTGTCCTTGCCCAAAAAATTGAATTCGATGGTCTGCATGTCGTTTACCTGGGGGAAATCAATATGCTCGACTCTTAGAGTACTTGCGCCAACGGTATCAGCCTCCTCGGGGTCCTTTTCATCGCCGACTCTCATAGCAAGCTTTAGTATCAGGTATGCAACAGTTGCTACCTTGCCGTCTCCCTTCATCATCCTCCGCATCACTTCTCTATGCACTTTGCCCTCACGCTCGGCAAGCTTTTTTGCCTTATCATACTTGGCTTTATCATTTTCTTGGCGGAGCGCCGCCGAGTCGTGCAGCCACACATATTTGCGCTTACCAGTCAGGCCTTCTATCCAAGTAGCAAGCCATGTCGATGAATGATCGTGGATGATGGCCTTCCAGTTACCCTCTGGCACTGGTGCGTTTTCGCCCAAGTTTAGCATAACATCCTGTGGCCTTACCCGTGGCTTCCACCGGCCTCTCATCGGGTGCTGCCCACGGCCCATGAACAACCCTGGCGGCTCGACCAGCCAGTTTGCGATGTCGACTTCGATGCCATCGACCACTGCCTTACCGTAAATGGCCTTGAGCCTTTCACGCTCAGCCTTTTTGGCTTGAGAGATACTTTTCTTTTGCTCCTTTGGAAGGGTCCTGTATCTCTCCTTTTCCCGTTCTTTCATCTCTCTTTCTTCGTCTGAAAGCCTGTAAGCCATCGAAAAGTCTATGTCCTTTATCGTGATGTTGTGATGACTCTCAGGCAGGAGCTCTTGGAGGTCGCTCAGGAAATTTTCCTGAAAGACAGGATCTTGGACGTAATGAGTGTCCTTCTTCTTTGCCCACGCATAAACAATCTCTTCCTGATCCCGGTTGAGCGCCAGTTTTTCTCCCCTGATAGTGATTATGATGCCCCTTGGCTGATATTCAGGAGGGAAGGCAACGCCCTTATGCTCAAGTGTCTGCCACTTTGCACGTGCAGTAGCAGTAGTACTGACGGCTTCTTCCAACTTTATTTAAAGCCAACTACAACTACTCTTAAACTTTATCCCATTAGACAAGAGCTCTGTCACCCCAGACCTTCTCGCCTATTTTGGTTTTTTCACCTTCCACTATCCTACTCATTACTTCAATTGCGGCGGGCTTGTGCAAAAACTCGTTGTTATTACCACACCGATAGGAATAGGTGCAACGAGGACAGCCAGTTTCACTTCTGCATGAGCATTCAGATAATATGCGGAGTGAGCGTCCAAAAGCAATGTCCAACCTCTCATACAATATCCTACTGGCTCCATTGCCACCGATGCTACCATCATAGACAAATATTAACCCCGAAGAGCCAAGTGATATGCCGCCTAGGTCCTGCGACGCACCACCTGTTATCATTGCGCTCCCCTCTATTATGACGTGCTCTGAAGCGTGAAATCCACTCATTTCCACGTACTGTTCGTCTTTAGCATCTTGTGAGATGTATGACGGTATGGGTGCTCTAAACACAAACCCTTTTGTAAGGAATTCATATTCTAGTGGCTTGTCAAGCATCACTTTTTTCCCTTGTGCTACCTCCTGACCGATTTCAATGTTGACGTAGCCGAGCACTCTTTTTTGGATGTTGAGTGCACAGTAAGCTACTTCGACTCCGAAAACTACTTTTTTCTCGTATATTTCTAAAATAGAAGGCCAATCGTCCGTCAAAGCCTTAGTGTAATAAGGATAGTCGGATGGAATAGGTGCAAGCTCCGCATAGGGCTGGCTGTTTAGCTCAAAATGGAGCTCTTGCACTTTGTACCGTCGACCTCCAAGAAAGTATACCGCGTGTTGGTGGAGCTCTTCAAGTGCCTGCGGCAATGCTCGATCGCCTACAATCTTATTGTTAAATTTGATGTCGACTCTTCTTCCTATGCCGCGAATACTAAACTCATCAAACACCTTCAATGCCTCCTTCAGGTCAGGAACGAATCTATCTCTAACTACTTTGACGATACCCTTTGAGACAAGCTTTTGAAGTACGCCCCACATCTGCTTAGACTCTGCTATTAACAGCGGCTTGTCGCAGGTCATTGCTAATACTTGGTACTCTAGTACGAATGGATTCGACGGATCAGTATACGCCAATTCATAATCGTCCATATAATCTGCTGGGTGCATCTTGTAATACTGGCTTATTGGATCATTACCAAGTGCAAGAAATGCGTACCCCTGCTGGCCCCGCCTTGCTGCACGTCCGACTCGCTGAAAAAGCCGGTTAATAGGCACGATATTAGAAATTATCGCGTCAACACTTCCAATGTCGATTCCCAGTTCGAGTGTAGGCGTGGCAGATATTGCCATGAGCTGGCCTGCCTTAAACTCTTGTTCTATTTCTTTTCTGAGAGCAGATGTTAAGCCCGCACGATGCACTCTGATGTTTATTCCCTGCCTCGCCCCATAGAAGGCCATCAGCTCGGAGCTAAGGTGCGAGCTGGCAAACACAATAGTCTTATGCTTTCTCTTTGTGGTCTGCCTAAGCAGGTCAAGCATCAATGACCTGTAAGATCTAAGCGAAGGAAATATTATCGCAAGGTTTATCCTGCCCCGCCTGCCCCTACCGTTGATCACCTGCATCTGTCTGCCAAAAAGCGTCTGGCAAAATTCAGCAGCATTTGGCAATGTAGCCGATGCAGCAACGATCTGGAGTCTGCTCCCTGTAACCCTCTCCAGCCTTGCAATGATGTGGTGTACATTAGCACCAAAGATGCCAGTGTATATGTGTGCCTCATCGACTACCAGAAATTTGGCAGTCCTGACTATGCGTGAGAATTTCGTCTTATGCATCAGGTGGTAGTGTAACACGTCAAAATTGGTGATAATGACATCGGGCGGGGACTCTATTACGGCTCTGCGTTCCTTTTCCAATGTGTCGCCATCCAGGATTGCTACCCTTACACCAAGTGGCTCTGCCAGCTCTTGTATCTTGGGCAATTGGTCGCGTGATAGTGCCTTTGTTGGATAAACAAAAATTGCAGATACTTTACCTTTGCCACTGCGGAGTGAACTAAAGCGCACTGGTTGTTCTGCTGCAACTTCTTGCAGCAGTGGGATGCAAAAAGCCTCAGTTTTACCTGACGCGGTGGGTGCAGTGATTGCTACATCATTTCTCTGAAGGATTTTCTTGATCGCTTCCTCTTGAAATTTGTAAAGGTGGTCGATCCCCTTTGCTTTCAAGACATCTTTTATGGCTTCGTCCACTGGCAGATCGTCGAGCTGAGACCCAAGCTCCGGCGGCGGCTCGTCTATTGTTTGAAAGTCAACAATATAGTCCTGTTGAGACCGCAGCGTCTGCTCAAGAAGCGGGTCACCAGTGGCTTTAGACGCAGCCATGAGATCATCTATTTCTGCCGAAGGGCGGATTATCTTTTCTTGCTGCATCATGAGTTTCAGGTCGTCGGCGTGTGCAATGCCTGCACCACTTTCACAGCGGTCGAGAAACTCAAGGTAAGCCTCGTCTGTACTTCCCGCCATCGGTACTATTGCGCAAATATTGCATTTGGAACATCGAAATATCAGCCGCCCATCAAATATCTTGTCAACTCCAACTGAATGTAGAGAGCTGCACTTCGGGCAGCGGTAGTTTATCAAGCTGCAGGCGCATAAGCAGAAGCAAGATAATTGCTTTTCTGTATTTTTGGAACTTGCCAGACACTGTCTAAGTGGCGCTTGAGGTGTTCTGCTGTGAACCGTTACCCGATATTAAGATGTCATTAATATTTTCCTGCTCCGACAATATGATAAGCATCTTGTCGTAGAAAATATCCATAGTTCCGCCGCTGATTCGCGAGTTATGAGTTCTGCATCCCATATTTATTGGTGCCCGGCTTTTACGTCGGTTTTATCCTGGATAGTTCGAAAACCAAGGTAGCTCAAGGTTATCTACGCACATTTATGAGGCCTCTGCCTTGAATGGCAAGCAGTAGTATGAAAGACAGCTTATGTGTGTGCTTTGATTATGAAATTGAGCGACAGAAAGGAGCGCTAGAGAGGCTGCAAAATTAGCTATAATAATGGCGGGATAGAAGCTGCCATCTAGTTGTCCGGTCTTGGGAGCCGCTATTGGACTGAGGTGATAGACGTATTGCGGGCAATCATCCCAGTTTATGATAAGGTCAACAGAGTCATCTCGCTTGGTAAAGACGAAGAGTATAGGCTACAAGGTATTAGGGGCCGCGTGATGCCGGGCAATATCATACTTGACGCCGGCTCTGGCTACGGCAACATGTCACGTTTAGCCCTTGCAGAAGCTCGTGGCGACGCAAAGGTTGTGATGTACGACCCGCTGCTCGAAATGCTTGCCAATGTCAAGAATTACTTGCTTGATTCACAGGCAGCGCTCTATTCCGGTGTTTTCGAGTACATGCCCTTCCGTGAGGGCATATTTGACGCTGTGCTATGTGGCTATTCTCTTCGCGATTCCATACACCTTCAACAGGCCATAGCAGAGTTGCACAGGGTGCTAAAGACTGGCGGCCGGCTTGTAATAATCGACCTTGGCAAGCCAGATAACCGTATATTAAGAGCAATGGTTTCTGTATATCTAAAATATTTTCTTGGAATATTCGCTTACTTGGCCGTTGGCAAGTCAGGGCTGAAATTCAAAACGCTTTACGGTACCTATGTACGCTGGCCCAAGAATTCAGAGCTTGAGTCCATGCTAAAGGAAAAATTTTCTCATGTACAGTTTGATAGAGGTATCATAGGTGGCGCAGTCATCATAGCCGCATACAAGTAATGGTAGTAGGGTTGCAATGAATCACGCTGTCATACTCGTTGCAATTTGCTCGGCCATTGTAGGAGTCTCGTACGGCATGCACTCGCCCATAGTGCCAGTATTTGCCAGAGAGCAGCTTGCAGCCGATTATTCGCAAGTGGGTCTGATTGGTACGGCAAACTTTCTTCCTTTTATGTTCGCTCCTTTCTTCATCGGCATCTTGTTGGACAGGCTCAACAAGTCCTATGTTCTTCTCTCTGGCATCCTACTTAATGTGTTTTCAATTTTCATTCTTTCTAGTGTGCAATCAACACTAGAAGTGATGTTTTATAGGGCTCTTGCAGGAGTCGCTCATGCTCTGTTCTGGCCGTCTTCTGAGGTTCTGATATCTATCAATTCAGCCCCCGAGAGGCGAGTCAGGAATATTTCTGTGTTCATTGCAGCCTGGATTTTAGGCTTCATGGTTGGACCCCTCATTGGGAAACTGATTCTAAACGTATTTGACTATTACACTCTGTTCCAGCTTGCTGCAGCCACCATGGCAGTAGGAATTGTGCCATCAGTACTTTTGCATTCCTACGGCTGGCCGGCTGTCCAAAAAGATCTAGAGGTGGTTAGAGCAAGCTCTGTCGAAGTCGCGAAGGAAATTGCCACTCACCCGAAGCTTGCTGGAGTCATCCTTTACTATGCAATCACGTTTGGAGTAGTGCTTGCAGTGTACCCGGCATATATGAGCGACGCGTCACTTACAACCGAAGACATTGAGATAATGTTCTTCTTTTTTGGTGTATCGCGTTTTGCCACTCTTCTGCTGCTTGTGACAAGGATATCGAGGTACGGTGAGCTTGCACTTGCGCTGGCTGTTTCGACTACGGCAGTAGGCATGATCATTTCTTTTTCGTCGACATCAGTTCTATCCTTTGCAGTATCAATTGCATTATTCGGGCTTTCGACTAGCATATTTTACCCTGTCTCCTTCAGCCTTGTGACAAAGGACACACCTTCTGGACATGTGGGTTCAAAACTGGGAGTCTACAACACTCTTTTTGGCGTAGGGTGGACGACTGGGCCAATAGCGGCCGGATTTGCCTCAGATGCGTTTGGCCCAGGCAGCCCTTATCTTGCCTTCTTTGTCATAGGGAGCACGTTTGCAGCAGCAATTACAATACTTAGAAAAGGGTGTAATCATTTTTAGGTATAAGGTGCTAGTTTGTATGTAATGTGTAGACAAAAGGATATCCTTGAAGCCCAAGTGCCGGAGTACGGCCTTGAGGCACTTGTGAGCATAATTGATGACAATAAAGCGTTGATTGCAGCACTCAAGGAAGCAGGGGAGCGCTTTTCTATATTCAAGCGGCGCCGGTCAGACGAGTATGTGGCCTAGCCTATTGAAACCCTGCGGCCGTCTATCTTTATCCTTCCTTCGCAAAACAACCTTACAGCTTCGGGGTAGAGTTCATGCTCTTGCTCAAGTATTCTTGCTGACAGGCTCTCTTCATCATCCCCCTCTATTACTGGTACTGCCTTCTGAAGTATCACAGGTCCCGAGTCCATTCCTTCATCGACAAAGTGGACCGTACAGCCGCTGACTTTTGCACCATAGTCAAGTGCCTGCTTCTGCGCATGGAGTCCGGGGAATGCGGGCAGGAGAGCAGGGTGGATGTTCATGATCCGCATTCTATACTGCATTATAAACTCTGGGCTCATTATCCTCATAAAGCCAGCAAGGCACACAAGCCCTGACTGGGGGGTGACGCCATGCTCGTGCAGTATGGTAACTACATTTTGGTCATAGTGCCAGCCCTTCAAGCCGTCAGACGGTATTACCTTGGTCGGTACTCCGTATTTTTCTGAAGCGATCTTAAGCCCTGCGGTCCCTGGCTTATTTGAAATCACAATGGATGGCTTGGCATTTCTTATCCTCCCTGACTTTATCGCAGCCAAAATTGCATCCATGTTGCTTCCCCTGCCTGAGATTAACATTCCAAGGCTGATCAAGTGTCTTATAACTTGTCGCCAGCCTATTCTTAAAGATCACTAGTCAGGTCCTCTCCTATGTAGCGAGATTTTTTAACATCACATAGTGGAGATCATAATCTAGATCTCAAAGAGATTGTAATATTTCGAGTTCAAAATACGATATCGATGACCGCACCCTGACTTGCTGTGCTAAGCATAATGACTTAATCCAGGCTACAAGCTACTTTTAGCTTTTCTTATAGTAGCTATATCTATATCTTAAAATACTCATGTCCTCTAAGCATGACGGCTCTAATGAATGCGAAAGTTAGTCTTGGCCAGTCAGGCATAATGGTGCACCACACAGATACTGCAATCGCGCTTGACCCTTCACGCCTTGCCGATTGCCATTTTACATTTGTATCTCATGCTCACGTCGACCACCTTCACAAACGTGGTATAGAAAAAAAGAATGGAAGTCAGATGCTAGCATCAAAAGAGACAACTCTAATTGCACAGGCTAGGGGCTACAAAATTGGTAATCCCGCCGAAAAGTATGATGGCTTTAGGCTTGTAGATACAGGGCATATCCTAGGATCGCGCGGCCTCTTGATAGGCGAGGACATCTACTATACCGGAGATATATCAATGCGAGAGCGCGCGTTCATGAAGCCAGAGAAGGTGCCCCATGCCAAGACATTAATAATTGAGTCGACCTTTGGTCGACCTGCGTATGTCTTTCCACCTATATCTGAAATAATACATAAGACAAATAAAATAATTTCTGAAATGTACGATCTTGGTATACCTGTTATATTGATGGGATATACACTTGGTAAGGCCCAACTTTTGACAAAGCTGTTCGGCCATTGGGACCCCATAATCTATGACTCTGTTGCCAAGATAAACTCAGTTTACTCTGAACTTGGAGTAAAACTGGAAAGCGTTATGACTCACTCACAGGCGGAGGAGCAGGGTCTTCTGGCAAAGAACCGACCTTGGGTGATGGTTGCCCCTCTTATGTCTTCCAAGTGCGCCTTTTTAAAGGAGATGAAGAACAGATACGGCGCAGTGACCATCGGGTTCACAGGCTGGGCAATAGGTAGTCGCTACAGGTACATGATGGGCCTTGACTATGTCATGCCGCTTTCTGATCACTGTGACTACAATGAACTGGTATCGGCAGTTAAGCAGTGCAGCCCTGAAAAGGTTTATACTTTTCATGGGTTTGCCAAAGAATTTGCTGAAGCGTTATTGCGAATAGGATTTGACGCCGAAGCCGTGGGATACTCCAAGAATAGAAAAGAGAAAACGCTCTCGCTTGACTCATTTCTGTAGAGTGCAGTAGTTATTCTTTTTGAGAGCACGCCACAGCATGACCGTAAGCAAATCAATTTCGTAAGAAATATTTCAAAAGAGCATATATATAATAATATTATATGAACGCACCTCGACTCACAAAAGAAAAAAACAAGAAGATTAATAACTCCTTACGACCTTAACAGAAAAACACAACCATCATATCACTTCCTTCCCTCGTCCCTAAAATAGGGAATGACCTTGGATCCAAAGATCTCGATATTCTTGAAGTAACCCTCTCCCCAGAATCTAATGATAAAGTGGTTTGTTCCAGCTTTGATAAAGCGCTCTAGCATCGCAATCACGTCGTCAGGCTTGCCGACACCAATTGCACTGCGGGCTACCCTGTCAGGTATCTTCAGAGCGGCGCGCTTCATCTGCTCCATTAGCTCTGGTTTGTTCATTGCATATTCAGTGAAGTATCTGCGGAAGTCAAAGTCAGAGTCCTGCGGTATGTCATGCACCTTGAGGAGCTCAGGTTTGTATAGGCTCACCTTAACTGCATTTTTCATTTTGTTCCACGCTTCCTCGCCATCGTCTGTGAAGTAAACATCGACATCATTTGCGAATTGGAAATTGGTTAGGTCTCGGTCACGCTTCTTTGCGTGATCCCTTATAACGTTGGCATGATGGGCGAAGAGCTCTGGTGTGTAGCCAATCGGGATCCAGCCGTCGCCATATTCCGCACATAGCTGTAGTGTTTTCGGAGCTCCAGCTGCAATATAGACTGGAGGCCTGGGATTTCTTATGCTCTTTGCCTGGAGACATGCGTTTATCAGTTTGTAGTGTTCGCCATTGTAGTTCACGCGGTGTTCCGGATCGGAGTCAAATAGCAGTTCGATGACTTCGAGCTGCTCCTTGAATTTTGTGACAGGCTTGCTGAACTCGATTCCAAAGTCAACCACGTTTTGAGCCTCACCAGCTCCGATACCAAGGATGCCCCTTCCTTGTGTTATTCTGTCAAGTGTGATGGTTGAAAGCGCGATAGCAGAAGGGTGCCTGCGGATTGCATCTGTAACGCATGTCCCAAGCTCAACATTCCGGGTGACTGCGCCAAGTGCGGCAAGCAAAAGCCACGCATCGTTGACTACTGCATTCTTCCACTGAGGCACGTTTGAGTGATCCATGGCCCAGATAGAGTCATAGCCTAGTCTGTCTGCCATCTGTGCAGCAGTCATGATCTGCTGTTCATCTAGTCCAAGGCGAGCAACATTGAGCCCCTGCGTAAACCCAAATTTTATCTTCAATTTACAAATCCTCCTTAACCAATAGGAGAAGATACCTTCTATTCATTTTAAAGTAAAATCAATTGAAGGATGTATTTTAAGTCTTTGAATGCTTGAACGCCAAGTTTTTAACAGAATTTGCCACAGCTTTGTCAATATAATATATACAAAGTGTCAATACTGCTTGAATCACTATCTAAAATCGCAACTGTAATACAGCACACAGCAGAAATGCTAGGGAGCAAAGATAGTGTTGATGACCAGTTCATGGAGATGATAGACGATCTTGTTGTAATGTCTGAGAAGGACTCTGAGCTGGCAGAAGGGCTGAAATGGATCGACTTCCAATCGCAAAGGAACGGTTTGACATTTTACGAGATGGCAATGATAATACTGAGAAAGCACATGGTTGAGAGGAGGGCCAAAGAGTGGCTGAAAAATAGGATCAACCAATAATAATAATTGTACTAGTAGTAGGGTACACTGCCTTGTTCAATCTTGCATCACTCTTTCTGCTGACTTTTTAGAGGAACTTCGGATTCAATTTTGAAAATGAGATATGAGATATGAGATAAGAGACTAAAAGAAACCTAGAGGACAAAGCTAGTATATTCTAGAATGAAGTTTTTTCCGCCTGATCCGGTGTTGTTACTGTTGGTGTCAGTCAGAAGTGGTGGCGGCTGCTGCAGCTGCTCCTGCTCTTACTTGCTCCTGCTTGAAATGGACGTATACTCGCATCCCATTGGGCCGCAGTACTTGCCGACGTAGACTGCCTTTGGGCGATAGAGCGCAGGCTTGGGTGCGGCTTCGGCAAACTTTTCCTCAACGACGTGGGCTGACCAACCTGCTATCCTTGATGTTGCAAAGATAGGAGTGTTAAGATCTATGGGGATCCCCATGCTATAGTATACTGAGGCGCTGTAAAGATCAACGTTTGGATATATTCCCTGGTGCTTATTCTCAAGCATCCATTTCTTTGTAGCTTCCTCAACGCGCCGGGTGATCTCATACCACTTGTTGTTCTTTTCGCGGCAGATTCGTGCCGACAGCCTCGCAAGAATGTCCGCCCGCGGGTCTGTTGTCCTATAGACGGCGTGACCCATGCCCATGATCCTTCCGCCCGATTGGAGGCGGTTTGCAACCCACCTGTCGACGTTGGCAGGATCGCCTATCTCAAGCAGCATTTTCATCACTTGCACGTTTGCGCCGCCATGCAGTTCGCCAGATAGTGCGCCTATAGCACCGCCGATACTGGCATACATATGTGCTCTAGTTGATGCTATCTCACGCGCAGCAAATGTGGAGGCGTTAAAGCTGTGTTCTGCATGCAAAATGAGGCAAATGTCCATTACCTTTGCCTCTTCAGGAGAGGGCTCGACTCCTCTAAGCATGTATAGAAAATTGGCAGCATGGGATACTTTCTCAAGAGGATCGAGCACATGATGGCCGGTTCTAATCCGGTTCCAGGCGGAGACAATGGCAGGTATTTTAGCAATTAGTATAATTGCGCGCCTTATGTGGGCCTCCTTGGAGGCATCTTCGATATTGAGGTCATAATCTGCCAGCTCTGAGACGCACGACTGAAGAATGTCCATTGGCTGCGCGCGTTTAGGCCTGTTCTTTAAGTTCTTTATGAGAGGCTCCGGCATTCCACGAGCTTCTATCAGCCTGCGATTGAAATCCTTTAGCTGGTCTGCGGTTGGCAGCTCGCCAAAAAGGAGCAGGTAAGCACTCTCCTCATAAGTTGAATGGTTGACAAGGTCAAGGATGTCGTAGCCTCGGTAGATGAGCTTGCCATTCTCGCCATCAATTGAGCATATCTTGGTGTCTGCAACCTCAATGTTGCGAAGACCTATGTTGCGTGCATCCATTTAGTGTAACAGTGTTAATTCAACCAAATTTCTATATAAAGTAATGTTCTTGTTGTCAAGTTATCACCTCAAGGAATCTGATATTGTAACATAAACATGCTTAAATCAGGTTCATCAAAATTCTGGATCGATTTTATACTAATAATATAGTTGATATTGAGAATCATATTAATGTCAATTGCAGATATATAGTAACTCTTAGACATTGAATTACTGTGCCTTATATGCTGACTTCATTTCACTAAGAGAATTTTTCCATTGGAAAGTTTACCGACCTCGGTCCAACGATTTTTTACCCAAGTCTTTGATCTCTTAGAGAACGCAATGGTAAATGATATAGCTTCAGTACTGTTATTGATTTGATGCTATTTACCGCCGCACACTGCGCTGATTAATTTGTATATATATTATTAGTATACTATCGTCAGACAGGAACACTCCTCAATCCTGTAGGTATCTTCGACATATCATCCTCCTCCATGTGAGACTTCATAGTGCGTTAGTTACTTATTATACAGCTCAAGCCAAACAATTGCTGCAGTTGACCAAGGGAATCACATACCGTGATGCCGGCGTCGATATAGGTAGCATACACAGGGGGCAAAAGTCGATAGGCGAGATAATATCCGTAACTCACAAGATGCTTGCAATTGGTAAAGTAATCTCTGGTTTTGGGCACTACGCTGGTCTTGTTAAACTAGCCAATGAAACCGTTGCACTCCACACTGACGGTGTAGGGACAAAAGTGATTGTTGCGCAAATGATGAACAAATTCAACACCGTCGGCATCGACTGTGTGGCTATGAATGTAAATGATATAATTTGCGTTGGTGCACAACCAGTCGCATTTATCGATTATATTGCACTGCGCCATGCAAACGAATGGCTCTTGCACGAGATAGCTAAGGGTCTAGTGAAGGGTGCCCAGCAGAGCAAGATGGCTATAGTCGGCGGCGAGACAGCTGTTTTGCAAGATATAATAGCAGGCGATAATGAAAACGCCTTCGACCTAGCAGGAATGGTAATGGGAGTGGTTAGGGGCAAGCCAATTCTTGGGGAGATGATCAAGCCGGGCGACATTATCTTGGGAGTTGAAAGCAGTGGGCTTCACTCTAATGGCTACACACTTGCTAGGAAAGTTTTGCTTTCAAAATATTCGGTAGACGATAATGCTGAGCATCTTGTGCAGACAGTGGGCGAAGAGCTGTTGATCCCAACTAGAATTTACGTAGGGCCTATAATTGAGATTCTGAAGAAAAGAATAAGGGTGCACGGCCTTGCAAATATTACCGGGGGCGGATTTACAAAACTGCCTCGCCTAAACTCCCAGGTGAGATATGTCTTTGATGATCTTCCACCACCCACAGGCGTATTCAAGCAGATACAAGTCGATGGTAACATTGACAGCAAGGAAATGTACCGTACATTCAATATGGGGGTCGGTTTTTGCATAGTTGCTTCAAAGGCAAGTACCGATGATATTATTGCTATTTTTGAAAAGCATAAGATGCGCTGCAAAGCTCTGGGCAAGATAGAGAAAGGTAGAGGCGAGGTTACTGCTAAACTAGATGGGAGAAAGGAAACACTATAAACAAAAATTAATATGCGTTCTTTGCTGATTGTCCAGAATTGCTTTCCTCAGTAGAGAAAAAGGCCAACGACGGCAACAACAACAACAACAACAACAGCTATCATCTGGCCTGCAAGTCCATTGCAGAGCAAATAGAGAGTACTAAGAATCCATTGTCAATAAAGCAGGTTCTAAAAGTTGTCAGGCAGGTGGCATCAGAATACCATCTAGATACAATACCGAGGAACGAGCACATTATTCAATATTTGCAGGATAATCGTTATCGCCGGTTGCTCATGGTCAAGCCTGCCAAGACGGCGTCAGGCGTTGCAGTAATTGCAGTTATGCCCAAGCCCTACGGATGTCCTCATGGTAGGTGCATATATTGTCCAGGTGGCATCGAGTTCAACACGCCGCTTAGTTATACGGGTACGGAACCAGCAACAAAGATCGCACAAAGGTTCAGCTACGATCCTTACCAACAGGTGCGTTCGAAAATGAAGCAGCTTCAATCACGTGGACATGACACCGGCAAGACAGAGGTCGTTATTGTAGGCGGCACCTTCCCATTCATGCCCACGGATTACCAGAGGCAGTTTGCCAAGTCCTGCTATGAAGCTCTGAATGGCAAGAAATCATCCACTCTCCAGCAAGCAGTAGCTACCAACGAGACTGCCGATAACCGGTGTGTAGGGTTCACTGTCGAGACTAAGCCGGACTATTGCAAGGAGCCACACATTGATCTTATGCTAGAGCTTGGAGTAACAAGGATAGAAGTTGGAGTTCAGTCTCTTGACAATAACGTATACAGATTAGTGAACAGAGGATATACGCTTGATGATGTTGTGCATGCATTCAAGATCGCTCGGGACGCTGGATACAAGATAGTCGCTCACATGATGCCAGGATTGCCAGGAAGCTCGTCTAAAAAAGACATTGAAGATTTCAGGCGGTTGTTTGAAGATGATGCTTTCAAGCCTGACATGCTGAAAATTTACCCGACACTTGTGCTAGAGCACACAGGCCTATTCAAGATGCATAGGAGCGGCAAATATCAGGCGTACTCTGAGGACGAGGTGGTAAACGTAATTGTGGAGGCCAAAAAGGCGGTACCGGAATGGGTGCGCATAATGCGTATCCAGCGCGAAATTGAGTCAGAGGACATCATCGCTGGCCCTACGAGC
The DNA here is from genome assembly GCA_036373855.1 of Nitrososphaera sp. Classification (GTDB taxonomy): domain Archaea; phylum Thermoproteota; class Nitrososphaeria; order Nitrososphaerales; family Nitrososphaeraceae; genus Nitrososphaera. The sequence goes on along the minus strand of DASUUX010000055.1, from coordinate 44,912 downwards.
GGCAACTTCAGGCAGATAGTTTTGAAAAAGTTGAGACAACAAGGGTATAGGTGCAAATGCATCAGGTGCAGGGAAACCGGCCTGCAGAGAAGGTACCCTTCAGAAGATGAGGTAATATTAAGAAGAACAGATTACTCTGCTTCTGGAGGCCGCGAGATATTCCTTTCGCACGAAAGTAAAGCTGGGGATACAATACTTGGATTCTTAAGGCTGAGAAAGGTGGCAAGACCGCACAGGGCTGAGCTTGAGGGTAGTGCAGTGGTACGTGAGCTTCATATCTACGGGCAGGCGATCAGTATCGGCAGAAGTGACAGAGCAGATAGCTACCAGCATAGGGGACTTGGCATGAAACTGCTCAAGGAGGCTGAGCGCATCTCAAAAGACGAATTAAGAGTTGACAAAATCGCAGTCATTAGCGCCGTGGGCACAAGGCAATATTACAAAAAGCTTGGCTACCAGCAGGACGGTCCATATGTTTCAAAGGTGTTGTAATAAGTGGAAGAGCAGATAGTGATCGGTAAGGGAACCTGGATAGATAAAGTTGCAGACACGTTAATCAAAAGGGAGAAAAAGCTTGGCCGCAACTTGAGTCTAATAAGGGTTGAGAGCGGCCTTGGCGCGTCAGGCATTCCTCATATAGGGAGCATGGCCGACGCTGTGAGAGCATATGGCATTGCTCTTGCCCTTCAGAATTTTGGTTTCAAGTCTGAACTGGTCGCTTATTCAGACGACATGGATGGTCTCCGTAAGATACCCCAAGGTTTGCCGTACTGGCTCCATGATCACATTGCAAAGCCGGTCTCAAACATCGCTGACCCATTTGGCAGCTGCCACCCCTCCTATGGCATGCACATGAGCAGTCTCCTCTTGGACGGTCTTGACACTGCAGGGATAAAGTATCGCTTTCAAAGCGGTAGCGAAGCGTACAAGCATGGAATTTTGGCCAAGCAAATTGATACAATATTGAGGAACAGAAGCAAGATTGGACAAAAAATAGCCGAGTTTGTAGGTCAGGACAAGTATACTGAAGTGTTACCCTATTTTCCGATATGTCGCAATTGCGGGAGGCTCTATACTGCAGTAGCGCAAGAGTACCTACCAAATGAAAGAAGAGTTACTTACATATGCCGAGGGGGCAGGATAGGCAAAGAGGAAATTAAGGGCTGTGGCAACAAGGGCGAGGCGGACATAACAAGGGGAGAGGGCAAGCTTGCATGGAAAGTTGAATTTGCAGCGAGGTGGCAAGCTCTAGACATACGCTTTGAGGCATACGGGAAGGACATCATGGACTCTGTCAGGATAAACGATTGGATTGCAGATGAAATACTTGGCTATTCTCATCCACTTCATGTGAAGTACGAAATGTTCCTAGACAAGGCAGGCAAAAAAATAAGCAAATCTTCAGGCAATGTACTGACGCCTCAAATGTGGCTGCAGTACGGCACGCCTGAATCAATACTGCTATTGTTGTTCAAGCGCATTGCAGGCACTCGCCACGTTGGGCTAGATGACGTGCCGGCTCTTATGGACGAATACGACTATTATGAAGACGTTTACTTTGGGAAAATAAGTGAGGACAACCAGGCGAAGCTTACCAAGATAAAGGGAATCTATGAATACATCAACAAGCTCAATCCACCCAAGCAACCTGACCCACACATCCCGTATCGCTTTATAGCACAGCAGGCGTCAATATTTCCTCCTGACGATGGCGACCGCGACGAGAAGGTATTCAACCGCCTTCTCAAATATGGAATGGTGAGGGAAAAAAAGGGTGAAGGTATTATGCATAAGATCAGGTTGGCATCCAACTGGGGAGATGACAACATGGTAAAGGATGAAAAATTTGAAATACGACTTTCCGATTTGCATAGAAAAGCAGTGCAGGAATTGATTGAAGCGATCAGACCATTTACAGACCTCCCAGATTCTCCAGATAATGCCAAGAGCCTTCAATCTAATGTATTTTCTATTGCACGGGCTAACGGGATTGAGCCAAAAGAGTTCTTTGGTTTATTGTATAGAATGTTCCTAAATACCGATAGAGGGCCTAGGATAGGTAATTACTTGCTCGACTTAGGAATAGACAGAGCAACAAGTTTGCTTAAGAGATACCTTCAGAGCTGATCAAACTTATTGGATACTTTTTCTCCCATTGAGATTTCTGTATTATTATATTATTATTATTATTATTCGTCTACAGGCTTTTTTTTGGTTGGATCGAACATGAAGAATTAAATCGATAAAAAAATTCCAATTTAGATCTTTCTCGTTCAATTTATCCCTAGCTCATTGCAGTGGCGTAAGGAAAGCAAAAAAATAGTCAAATCCCTAACTGAAATTGCCTGTTGCTCATAAATTATCCTTTGCATTCTAGTAGGGTTACCATTATCATTGCAGAATGTCAATAGTGATAGAACAAGCATAAACGAAGAGAAAAAGGAAAGAAAAAGGAGGGTTTATACAACTTTCTTATTTGTCTTCATCAGATTGTATTGGTCTAGGCCCCGTCGACATCTCCATTGGTAGCCGTGGTGTTGCCTGCATCCGCATCTGCAGCAGCCTCTTCATCTTCATCTGCAGCAGCCTCTTCATCTTCATCTGCAGCAGCCTCTTCATCTTCAGCTGTAACTGTTAGTGTGACATTGCTTATGTTATTCATCATCTCTGCTTGTTGTGTTTGAGCACTTAAAGCATATGTTGCAGCAAATGGTGCTTCTGCTGTGTGAAGCCAAACTGCATTCCCTGCAAATGGAATTGATGCTGATGGAGCTGGTGAATCGCCATATGTCGGGGTAATTATGGTGAGTGCTAAGCTCGTTTGGTTATCAAGCGCTGCAGTGACCAGTGGTCCAAATTCGCCATCTTCTGTATCATTCAATATTCCTCGCTCAGTTTCATTTAGATTTTGTACATTCAGAACAACTACATTTACTGGTTCACTAGCTGTATAGGTGAGTACTCCGCTATAGATGGTACCTTCCTCTGATAATGGCAAAATCGTTGCCCTTTGTTGTCCTTCAAAGCCTGGTAGCGGAATCTCTGATGAAGATACTGTTCCTTGTTGGATTATTCGACCTTGTTGTCCAGTAGCAGCACCGCCGCCATCTTGTTGCTCAGTCGTTTGTGCAAAAGATATTGTTGCCGCTCCTCCTGTAGCTATTGCTCCCGTTAGTGCCCCAATGGACACAAAAAGAGCAGTAGCAGCAATTAACTTGCGTTTGCTTTGTGGTATTAGCATTAAGACAATGAAGTCGGTATAACATATATTGATTGTCAACATATGTTACGTTGATAATTACTGATTCTTGTCCTAGAGTATGATTCCTCCAATCGTTTTATATAGTCCGAGGTCTCTGCGTTGCAGCATCAACATTATAGGATATGTCTTTAGCCTAAAATTAGGATTTGTAGTTTTTATTGTCTCATGCATACAGCTCATAATGACCGACATTAGTAACAATCCCCGTCATTGGTAAGAATGATTTGGCTTATGCTAGGCATTCTCTAATGGATCTTTAAGATAAAAGAAAGATACTTCCAGATAAATTCGCATGGAAAGTCAATATGATGATAACTGCAATAAGCACGAAAATGCCAACTCTACTTCCCTGCATTTTTTTGAAGCATTCAGGGGCCTAGAGCTAGTTGGAGCACATGGGGCTGTGGTTTAAAGAAATGCGCCGCCGCAGCCGCAAGTCAAGGCTGCAAACGACAATAACGTATTGACCAACATGTAGTAGAATTCAACAATACCTCTCTTACAAGATTTCGCTTTGATAATATATAATACCTACTACAAGATAAGATAATGAAAAGACAAGTGCATTGACAAAGGTGTTAGAGGAGGAGCAGCAGTTGTTCAAATGAGCAAGGTAATTATCTTCTCACATGAATCTGATCTTGACGGTCTCTATTCTGCCGCGATCGGGCTTATGCGCTATCCTCAAGCAATGACAGTGTTTTTGGGTTACGGTGCTGAAAATTTCAGTAAGCTTGGTAACTTTATTTACTCTGCAACTCGATACTCTTCATCGTCTGAGTGCGGACAGATAGTCATTGCAGACCTTGGACTCAACGACGAGCTAATCGAAACATGCAGGAAGATATTTTCAGATGCAGTACTTAAGGGCTGGAAGATAATTTGGGTTGATCACCATCCTTGGTCGCAGCAGGCACTTGAGAAGGTCAAACCCCTTGTGGAAATTGTACTTGATGCTTCGGGAAGAAAATGCGCAGCAGACCTAATGTATGAAACGCTCCTGCCCGGCAACACGCTAGCTGCAAAACTTGCAAGCATGGCTCATACCATGGATTTTTTCACAAGGGATCAGTACCTTACGCCAATATCGGAGCTAATACGCTACTATCAAACCTTCCCTGACTTTTATCATCGGCTGTCAGATCTTGCAGTGAAATCTGCCCGGGGGATATTGTGGGATGTAGAGATGCAGAGTGACTACAACAATTATGTGCATCTGCGTGATGAGGCAAAAGCGCAGGTCTTTGCCTCCATGCAGATAAGAGAGGCTGGCAGGTTCAAAGTAGCATATGCCCAGTCGTCTCCGTACCTCCAGAGCAGCCTATTTTCAGAAGAAGTGTTTGCTAAGACAAACGCCGATCTACTGATGCTCTACAGTACTAAGGGCAAAGTAAGCATACGGCGTAACAACGATGCAATTTCGTGCCGCAGCATTGCAGCTAACCTTCCTGAAGGGGGAGGTCATGACTATGCCGCCGGCGCAACCTTCAAGAGTGATCCGTCAGAGACTGCAGCGGTTATTTTGGAGCTTCAGGCAGCCGTAACCAAAGCATTGGCCAGCATGTAAATACACGTGAACACTCAAATACTTTAAAAGATTATTTGCTGAAATAATATCATATGATAAAGGGCAAGGTCGCTATAGTGACGGGAGCAGGCGGTGGTGTTGGAAAGGCAATTTCAAAGAGACTTTCTTCTGAAGGATGTAAGGTCATCATGCTGGGCAGAGACAGAACCAAGCTGCAAAAAACGGCTTCTGAAATTGGTAACAAGAGGAATATGATGACAGTAATAGCAGATATTACCAAGGAAGCTGAGGTACTCAGCGCAATCGATCAGACGATCAATTCATTTGACAAGATAGACATCTTGGTCAATAATGCTGGCATAATAAACGATCCAATGCCATTTCATGAAATGACTGAGGATCAGTGGGATGACCTTGTCAAAACTAACCTTTTTGGCACGTTTAGGATGACCAAGGCTGTAATCCCGGTAATGATGAAAAATGGGGGTGGCAGTATCGTCAACATATCATCGGTGCTTGGCATCAGATCTATCCCTCGAGTCCCGCTCTCGGTGTACGCTGTGACCAAGGCCGGAGTAATAATGTTCACAAGGAGCATTGCAGTCGAATACGGACAATACAAAATTCGTTGCAACTGCATTGCTCCTTCTACTATCCGGAGTTCAATAATCGAGCCCTATCTCCAAGATGAGGAAGCTAAAAAAGTCCTAGAATCCACATTTCCTTTGCGTGTGATAGGCGAGCCGGAAGACATATCCGGCGCAGTGGCCTATCTCTGCTCTGACGACTCTAAGTGGGTCACAGGCACTATCATGATGGTGGATGGTGGTCTATCTGCAAAACAATAGCTGAAACCATTATCAGAATTGTTGTGCTAGTAACTACTACAGACGATGAAAGATAGAACGAAAGAAAGCATTGATGCTGCAAAACATCTGCCGGCTCAGGACGCAGCGCGGATAAATCGTGCAGTAGAAAGAGCGGCAGGGAACCCCGAATTTGTAAATCGCGCTGTAGCCCAGCTTGCAGGACTTACATTTCCTGCATTCAAGCATAACATCATCGATCATGTCAAAAGCATCAAAACCCGTGATGAAGAAGAAGATATCATCGCGCTTTTTGAAAGCCTTGATGGCTATATTCAGTTTCGCGATCCATACCATGTGCAAAAGGCATTTGAAGAAAATATCCCCACCAAGAAAAAGGATTACCAGATGACTGACAATACGCGCGAAAGCCCAGATGTACGGATCCGCCAAACGAATGCTGATGCTAGCATCAAAGACCGGGAGGCCGTGAACGAAAGAGAAGAGCGCAAAGACTACCCGGAGGTCACTCCGACTGCTATGTCAAATTTCATCTGCGACAAGTGCGGTAAGGAATTTCAAAATCAGCAGGATCTGGTACATCACAGGCAGTTTGAAAGCGGCACATCTGGAACGTAAAAATAAAAATTATGCTAGACTGATAATTTCAATAGTTTTTTACTAACCCTTAATACCTCGATATCCCGATAATAGGATATATAGCATGAAAAGGTTGGACATCCTTATTCCGCACGAGCGCCTTACTGATGTCAACGAACTACTGCACAAGCACAAGGTGGGTGGTATGTCATTCTATGAAATCAAGGGAAGGGGTAGGGCAAAAAGGGAGCCCGTTTCAGTTGGAAGAGGGGTCATGCGGTATATTCCTGAATTTGGCTTTCGCACTAAAATTGAAGTGCTAGTACCTGACGCTACAGCCAGGCAAATTATTGATGATGTGCTCAAGGTTATAAGCACTGGCTCTGCGTCTGACGGCAAGGTCTTTGTTTACGACGTTGCCGAAGCATACGATATAGGAAGCAAGGAAAAAGGTGACGCCGCCCTTTAACAATCTTTTTGCTTATTCTTGATTTTATCTTTGAAATTATATTTTAGGCATCTCTAAATGAAACATTGTATCATTCTTGCTACTGTCGATGTTGAGAGCGAGGAGGGGCGTAGCAAGAAATGAGGAGTGAGTAAGTATGTGCGCCATCTGCCGTCGCTTTGGGTAAAGCAACGACATATTATATATATGTTCTTCAGATTATTCAAATAGTAGCGAGCATTTTTGCGGCGGAAATGGGTGTAAAAATTATATGTTCTTCTTTTCATGTCGATCCCCTGCCCGCTTGGAAGTTTAGCTTTGCAATAATAATAGTAATAATAATAATAATAATAGGATACCATACTTTTGTCATGATCTGAAAAATTATTATCCTCCTTTTGAGAAAGAGTTATAATCTTGCAGAGCCGTATTTTGGTATGAAAGAAAAAAGAACCATGCCGATTTGTTTTACTTTGGACCAGCTAAAGCTGATAGAAGAATATGCAAAGAGAAGAGGTATGCTAAACGTAAGTCAGGCTATTGAAGATCTAATAACAAAATAAAAAAATTTCTATTCCTTATAGCGCGCCTTCGCCGCGCTGCTTAGATCCGATATCGACTATCTCCTCGACGTCTGAGACAAAGATCTTGCCTTCGCCAGCAAGCCCTGAACTTGTGCTGTCCAAGATCTTTGAGATTACGTTGTCCGCCATTGAATCCTTGGTGATGACAACAATTGTTGCATTTACATTAAATTCCGGCCGGTAAGTGCTTGTGCCTCTTCCTGAGTGAATTTCCGGGCGGGGTATCTGTCCACGCCCCTTTGATTCATAATAGGTAAAACCTCCCAAGGGCAATTCCCCCAGCGCCGCAAAAGCCCTTTCCAGCCTTGCAGCAGGAACAATCGCTTCGATCTTCTTCAAGATATCTAAACCCAGACCGGAGCTAGGTAGCGCTTTTATTAAAGCATTTTGCATAGCATATGTGTGTGCTAAGAAATTTAGATATTCAATTTTAAAATATAAAAGACTTCTAGTTAATTAAAAAAGAAGATGAGGAGGAAGTCAGCTCACGCTGACTGTTCCGACCATGTTTGGATGCAGTAGACAGAAGTAGGGGTACTCGCCTGCTTCTGTGAAAGTATGCTCAAATGTTGCTGCTGGAGCCATTATGCCTGAGTCAAAGTTGCCATCTGGTGTTACATTTTCACCAGATGTCACGGTATGTGGTTGTGAGTCATCATTTGTCCATGTTACTGTACCGCCTACGCTAACTTGAGCTGGGTTTGGTTGATATGCATCAGTAGTCAGGCTGGAAGATCCGGGGACTATGGAAACGCCGGTAGTACTACTACCAGTAGCGCCTGTCCCTGCCGCCTCACCTGTGTCTGTTGCATTCTCTGTACCTCCTGCTGCTGGTGGTGCAAGACTTTCCGCACCTGTTGTTGCGTTAGTTATTTCGCCAGAAAGTTCCGTAAGATTGGATTCGGCATCTGTTGTTGCTGGTGCTGCTGCTCCTCCTTCTGTCTCTGTTGCATTAGCATCTACTACCGCCAAGGTTTGGTTAGCTGCGGCGGCATCTGTTTCAGCCTCAGTTGCGTTAGCCGCGGGGCCAGCTGTTGCGTTTGCTGTCATTGGTGGGCCACTTACCATGTCGCTTCCTCTCGGAGGTACCATTGTCCCTGCTGGGTGATCATCTGGCGTAGATTCCGGAGTTGCTAGGACTGCAAAAGCTGCGCCTTTGAGCACATCATCCACTGCGTGATCGACACCAACATAGATGCCCTCTTCTGGGAAGACAGACTCAATTACGCTAGCAGATCCTGGTGGGATAAGCCATGTCTCGTCGTTCAATACCTGGGTGCCATACCTATTCTGTACTGAGCCGTCCTTGACACTAATCATGCCAGATATGAAGTGGAATGCCACAACATCGCTCGGACCTCCATTGACAATATACCATCTTGTCAGCTCACCTGGCTGGACTTGGAATATCTCAGCGTCAGGGTTTATTGGGATCTTCGATATTGCTCCTATCTCTGGAACATACTTGTGAGCCATGCCGTTAGTCAATACAAGGTCTGGATTGCGCGCAAGGAATTTGTTCAGATCTAGCGTTCCTGTGCCGTTTGCTGGAGTAAATAGACCCTCAATATTGTTGCTGTAAATTTCGCCAAAGACCATATAGAATTCCTTAGCTGGTTGTTCGTTCTCTGGATGCACCACAATGCCACCATACATGCCGTTTGCAATATGCTCCCATATACCATTGAGGCCGTCAGCCGCACAGTGGTAGTAGAAGGCGCCTGCATATGGTGGGGTCCATGTCCATGTCACGCTTTCGCCAGGCTGAACGTTCGAGCCAGTTGCACTAGCATCGGAACCAACAGCAGACGTTGGACCGTAACCTGCATGGAAGTCCATACTGTGTATGACTTGACCTTCATTTATCAGCGTGAATTCGATTGTCTGTCCTTGGTCAACTGATATTACTGGGCCAGGCGTCGTTCCATTAAAGACCATTGCTGTATATGTTACACCGCCAGGGTGTAAGGGGTTATCTGGAGCTACTTGTACTTCAGCTTCGGATGCAATTAAAGTCACTCTTTTTATATTGCCTGTGGTGCTCTCTTCTTCTTGTGCCTGTGCACTAAAGAAATTTGGCAGAGGGCTTAGTATAAGACCTGCCAGCAGAACACCTGCAGCAATACCTGCTATAACGGGTTTGTTCATGTAGTCATTGAGAACTTTGTAGTGATTTAAAAAGTATTGCTTTTATCCTATTGTTTTTGTTTATCGCAGAATAGGAGCTTTTTTTGTGAATATTTATTACAAATAGTAGATACTAAAGAATGTACTTCTCACATAGAAGCAGGAGGACATACATTTTTGTACGTGATGAGATATGTATTAATTTTACTTGCACATCTTTGGAAAAAGACAAGTCATTCATTGCACTGTATGCGGTAAAGAGCTTGGGCGTCACAAGTACAAGCCAAACGAAGAATGGGGTATTGAGGGCATGCTCTGCGGCGTCTGCCATTTAGAAAAGACTAAGGAGTTCACACTTGAGCAGAAGGAGACTCCTGATATTTGCGCAATATGCAAAAAAGAGCTCGCTGACCATCAGGACCGAAACAAGCCAAGATGGCAGTGGGAAATGGAGTCGGGTACACTTCTATGCAAATCGTGCTATCAAAAAAAGGATGCAGACTATAATAAAAAGCTGAACTCTTGTGCGATATGCAACTGCAAGCTAGGACTATTTTATTACCATCCTAAGCCGGCCTGGCAAATAGACGGCAACCTCTGTAGAAAGTGCTGGGATCGACGGAACAACAACAACAACACTAACGGCTTGAGGTGAGAGATCATGTATGTTTGAAAGGCACAAGTGCGATAACTGTGGACGCAAATTCCGGAAGATCGAGCAATTGATGCAGCACCAACAGCTAGCGCACGAGCAGAGCCTGTATGTGTGCAACAAATGCAAGGCCAGCTTTGAAGGAATGGAGCAGATGCGCGATCACGCCAAGAAGTTTCATTCATATCACAAGAGGACGTGAAAAGAAAGAAAAGACTTAGACAGCTTTAAGCTGTTTTACTATCGGCGGTCTGGATTTTCGAAATACTCGAAAGCCGCATATGCATTTTATCTCTGGCAGCCTGGAAAGCTCCTCGACTGTCACTCGTGTCCCGCAGCGCATGCATTCGTATGCGACTGAGGAGCTATCTTCAATTGAAGTCTCCATCTGTTCTCTCTCTTTAGCCTTGAGCCCCACATTTTAAGCTATATGAGATATATGTAAGGTAAGATATATTTATATAGTAATACTGGTTAGAATGTAGAGAAAATACTAAAATGCTGTTGAATACAGCATAATCGCTTGTAAAAATGTTATGAACCAAAAATTCAGACGATTTTACACTGCGGTTTACATGAAACCGGAGGTTATAAAGTAAATAGATCTGGTGAGAGGCGAGTATTCTCGGAGGCGATACCTTAGAGTTGCAGCAACGAAACAGCTTGCCGAAGATTTAGCTAAATTTAAACAGCAACAGCAGGAGAGCGATTTTATTGTCTCAAACCGGAGATAATAACGACAGCAGTTTGGTTGGTGCCCCTGGGCCGCAAACTCCGTGGGACGCCAGACCAAGCTGCCGCAGTTCAGTTCAATGAGCATAAGGTCAGAGAAATTGAACACGATTTTAACCACGACGGCAAGGAGGTTAGACGGGTAGAGTCACCGTTATAGACTCCAACGAGCCAAGTGTTGAGAAGCAGATATAGTTCTCTCCAGCCCGGGTGCGCACCATTCAGCAGCTATTGAAGAGAGGCCACAGGACGATAGAGACCACTCGGCAGGGCTCAGGTAAAGAGACGTCCTACACATTCGTCCCAGTTGTACAACAGCGACAGTGATGATCATGATCGATAGCAATTGACAACTGGCGCCTTTCCCCTTTTTTTAATTGATGCGCTCGTGCATATCAGTTATCTTCGGCATGCCAAACAACAGATTAAGCCGGGATCTGACCATGATGATTATCCTCATCGTCATAACTCCGTTATCGGTGAGCTGATCTTATAAAGGGTTTAGGCATGCCATAAGCCAGCCACAACTTGGGGCAAGCTCACACATTTCTTAGAGGAAGAGTTTAGGCACGTGGTCTAAAGAAGTTGTCCATATAAGGCCGGCGAGCACGTCTCCTTTGTTCAGGCGTTAACTTGCTGTCTGGAAGCCAGCCCCAAGTTATACCGGCATCAGAGTCATCATCATAATCGCTCGGGTCCTCTTTTTCAACAAAAGTCCATCCTATGCGTTCGCGTTCCTTAAACACCCAGCCCGACCAGTCATCTAGATGCTTGAGCCATAGCTGATTATATTCGTCTTTTCTTTGCTTGTACATCTGTTCATGGCGCTGCCTCTCCGCTTCTAGCTCGTCGTATTCCTTTGACGTAATGACCTTGTCGCACCTGCTGCAGTACCAGCCTATTGGTCGGTAAAGTCGTCCTGATTTACCGTTATTATTATTATTACCTTTGTCCTCGTTATCGGAAGAATCACGGATAAACACCCGCTTAAGCCTGCTGTCACACCGGACAAATATGGTTTTATGATCTTTGTCGCCATCCTCCGGCGGAGTCAGATATATACAGTGCATGCAGTTATTTGCATCATCCCTCTCACCCACGACGATTGGACATAGCCAGACCTTCGGCATAAGGTAACCTTGGAGCTTGACTCATATATGGATTGGCATGCCAAAACACATGGCTCCAGGCCGGACATTGACTGCTGCTGCTGACTGCCGATTTGTAACCATGTCCATATAATCACTCCCTGAGAGCACCCCATACATTTTTTGACCCCCTATACGAGGCATGAAAGGACCTAAATTTACATAGGATAGAATGTTATTCAATAATTTTAAGCTATATGATAGAATGCTGGTGCAGGCGCTTGTTTTGTTTTATGGCCGACTGGGCTGCAGCCAATATTGCAATTGGGATCCTGTGGGATGAGGCACTGACATAATCGAGGCCAATGTTGCTACAAAACTCGATCGACTTAGGATCGCCGCCATGCTCGCCGCAAATGCCAATGTCTATATCCCTTTTAACGCCTCTTGACATGTCAATAGCCACCTTCATCAGCCTGCCCACTCCTTTGGTATCAATGCTCTGAAAAGGGTTTACGCTCACGATCCCCTTTTCCAGATAAAATGGCAGGAACTTGCCTTCGGCATCCTCCCTGCTAAAGCTGAAAGTGGCCTGTGTCAGGTCATTTGTGCCAAAGCTAATGAAATCAACAAGATGTGCAATCTCATCTGCTACAAGGCAGGCTCGAACGACTTCGATCATGCTGCCAAACTTGATCTTAAGTTTTATCTTGTGCCGATGCTCTACTTCACGCTTGACTGATTCAAAGATCTGCCTTATAGATGCAAGCTCCTCTACCAAGGCTATCTGTGGCACCATTATTTGTGGCTCAACTGATATACTCTCCCCAGTCAGGTCCGCAGCTGCCTCACATATCGACCTTATTTGAGTCTCGTAGATCTCGGGAAAAGATATCCCCATCCTGACCCCTCTGTGCCCTAGCATCGGGTTTATCTCCGAGAGCTCATGTACGCGGTGAAGTATCTTTTCTATACGAGCGATCTCAGAAGTCTTACCACTGCCACCGCCACCAGACTTGAGCTCAAATATCTTTTGCATAAGGTCTTCTTCCTTTGGCAGAAATTCGTGCAGCGGAGGATCAAGCAGCCTTATTGTAACAGGAAGGCCTTTCATTTCTTTTAGAATAGCTTTAAAATCTGATCTTTGCAGGGGCTCTAGTTCTGCCAACGCTTGCCTTCGCTCGTCCTCGTCTTCTGCCATTATCATATTAACAAACTGCACTATCCTGTCGTGATGGTTGAACATGCGCTCAGTCCTGCAAAGCCCAATCCCCTCTGCGCCATATCTGTGGGCAAGCGCAGCGCTCTCTACTGTATCGGCATTTGCCCTTATCTTTATTCCCTTCATTTCCGAGGACCACTGCAAAAGTTCCTTGAACTCTGATGAAATTTCCGGCTCAACTGTTGGAACCTCGCCTACATAGACTCTGCCTGTCGAGCCATCAATCGTTATTTTCTGACCTCCTCTCACTATTTTTTTCCCATTAACACTAAAGCCCTTGCCATCGGCATCGATCTCTATCTGCGAGCATCCGACGATACATGGTTTCCCCATACCTCGTGCGACCACGGCTGCGTGTGAGGTCTTGCCACCTCGGCTGGTCAGTATGCCGACTGACTGAAAGAAAGCAGGGACATCATCTGGTTTGGTGTCCTCCCTTACAAGGATCACCTTTTCCCCCTTTTTGCCAAGTGCCTCTGCACATGCTATGTCAAATACTGTACTCCCGCTCGCCGCACCCGGAGATGCACCAACTCCTATTGCAACAGGCTTTTGTTTGGAATGTGGATCTATCCTGCGATACAAAAGCTGCTCAAGTGCTTCGGGGTCGATTCGCTCAAGTGCAGCAATCTTGCTTATAAGACCCTCACGGTAGAGGTCGACCGAGGTCTTGACTGCAGCGACTGCGTTCATCTTCGCTGCCCTTGTCTGAAGGATATAAAGCCTCCTCTTTTCTACCGTAAACTCGACGTCTTGGGGCTCCTTAAAGTGGTTCTCAAGCTTTTGAGTTACTTCAAGCAGCTGCCTATATACATCAGGCATTTCGCTGACAAGCATGTCGATATGGTTCGGTGTTGTCTTACCTGAAACTACATCCTCGCCCTGCGCATTTACAAGGTAATCGCCGTACAGCCGCTTTTCGCCTGTCTCGGGGTCGCGGGTAAACACTACTCCCGTGCAGCTATCAGAGCCCATATTTCCAAATACCATGGCAACTATCGTCACAGCCGTACCACCTGCCATGTCCGGTGTGATGTTGTACTGCTTCCGGTATTCTACTGCGCGCTTGCCCATCCATGACCGGAACACTGCATCAATAGCAAGCTCTAGTTGCTTGTACGGATCTGCTGGAAATTTCTTGCCAGTCTCTTCGATTAGGGATTTGGATGACCTCACAATAGTCCCAAGTACATCTAGGTCAGAAAGGTCCTTGCCAGCCACTACTATTCCGTCAAACTTGCGAGCATCTATGCCCAGAATAATCTTGCCCACCATCTGCATAAAACGCCAATACGTATCCCATGCAAATTCTGGCTTGGCGCTCTGCTTTGCAAGCCCCTCCACTGTCTCGTCGTTTAGGCCAAGGTTAAGGATTGTATCCATCATACCCGGCATCGAGACTGGAGCACCGGAGCGGACTGAGACTAGAAGCGGATTTTCACGGTCGCCAAATCCCTTTCCAGTCAGACCTTCCAGGCGTCTTATAGACTTGCGCACTTCATCCATCAAGCCGTCTGGTAGGCGTCTACCTGCTTCGTAATATTTTTCACAAATTTCAGTAGTTATTATGAAGCCAGGTGGTACAGGCAGACCCAGCCTTGTCATTTCTGCAAGGCCCGCTCCTTTGCCCCCAAGCAGCATCTTATTTCCGCCGTCTGCCTCGTCAAAGAAGTATATTGACTTGACGACGGCAGGGGCTCTGCCAAAGCTGCTCTCTTCAGACATTGCTGGATAGTGTGATCTTTTCCTTACGGGTTTAAAATGTTGTGTATATTTGCAGACAATAATACTAATAAATTTCAATTCTTAATTGTCAAGAACAAGAGCTGTTATCCTAGAGGCTAGTCATTGTACTTCTTATTCCTGTGAGGAATGTGTATGGCTTCACTGTCAACGTCTCTTGCTGCGTCTACCAGCGATTCGGGAAGTGTAGGGTGAGCATGTATCGTGTCAGATATATCTTGGGTTTTCATGTGCATTCTAACTGCAAGTGCAGCTTCTCCGATCATATCACCCGCATGTGATGCGATAATTATGGCCCCCACGATTATTCCATCTTTCTCAAAAACCTTGAAGCTTCCCTTTGTGTCGCCGAGACAATTTGCCTTTGCACTTGCAGCAAGCGGAAATTCTCCGCGCTTTCCTTCTAGCGTACCAACGAAAGCGACCTCCGGATATGTAAAGACGCATGCAGGTACAGTTCTGTAATCCATCTCGCTTCCTTTTCCCATTATGTTTTGTGCAGCTACCTCGCCCTGTTTTGAGGCAACATGAGCAAGTTCAAAGATGCCGGTTACATCCCCTATTGCAAAAATATTTTGAACCGTGCTGCGCATCTCCCTGTTGACAAGTATTCCTCGATCGCTAAATTTTACGCCACAGTAGCTCAATTCATTGACGTTTATGCATGGTCTGCGACCTATGCATACTAACACTTTCTCAGCTTCAATGGTCTGTCCTCTGGCCGCCACCATCACCCCGTTCTCCAAGATTCTTTCAACCGTGGATCCTGTCATTACATTGATCCCGTCCAACCGCATATACTTTTCAATAGTTTTTCCTATCTCTTCAATTTGAAGAGGCATCAAGTGCTCCGCCGCCTCAATCAGCGACACCTTGCATCCAAAAGAGTTAAAGATGGCAGAAAATTCGCAGCCGCTATAGCCGCCGCCTATAACGACAATTGATTTAGGCAATTTTTCAAGTTCAAAAATTGTGTCTGTTGAAAATATATTATTTTCAAACGTGTAGCGGGGTAAGCACACAGGGTAGCTTCCTGTAGCAATAACGATGTTCTTTGTTTCCAAAGTGTTGTCATTCACCATTACTTTATTTCCAGAAGTCATGTGAGCTTCTCCATGCATAATGTCGATGTTATTGCTTTCCAAGAGAGTTTTGATACCCAACGCAACCCTGCTAACGGTGCCTGCCATTCTTGACCTTACAGTTGCATAATTCAATTCGATATTTGCCTTTAACCCATCCTTTCTTGCAGCAGTAGACCTTCTCATAATATCTCCTATAGCGTGGAGATATTTTGTCGGAATGCATCCCCTTTGCGTGCATGTACCTCCAAGCCCATTTTTTTCAATAATACAAACTTTGCCGCCCAGCTGCGCTGCTCTGATAGCGCATGTATAGCCGCCGGGTCCTGCGCCTATTATTATAGCATCATACATAGACAGGGATTTGTGACAGTTAGCAATAAAATTGCTTATCTTCTAAGATTCCACTCTTTGCTACTGTATTTTTGTTCTGCCAGCCATCTGGCACGGCTGATTTCTTTTGTGCTCAGGGTGTCAGCTATGAGCTTGGCATCAAATTTTGTAGCAAAACTAGTTTTTAGCGACGATGCCATGTCATCAAATGTTGTCCCTGCTAGGCTGGTTACCCTTTTCTTGACGTCTTTGATTATCTTGTCCTTGAGCTTTTCAGAAGGAACTCGTAGAACGCAAAACATCTTGTCTACATCAACGTCTAACAGTAAAGTGCCATGCTGCAGCAGCACTCCATTTCTTCTTGTCTGAGCATTCCCTGAGACCTTTTTGCCCTTTACAACTATGTCGTTGAGCGG
Source organism: Nitrososphaera sp. (assembly GCA_036373855.1). Lineage (GTDB taxonomy): Archaea > Thermoproteota > Nitrososphaeria > Nitrososphaerales > Nitrososphaeraceae > Nitrososphaera. The sequence goes on along the minus strand of DASUUX010000055.1, from coordinate 28,289 downwards.
GACAAAGCTGGCATCAAATCCCAGCCTGTTTATAGATATCACGATGGCTTCGCAAATCCACCTATATGATTCCATAATGTTCTGAGGGTATTGTTTTGTTATGAAGGAGTAGGTGAGTTCAAATTCATGTAGCACAGCTCCACCACCGGTCAATCTCCTAACAACATCAACTCCAATCTCGCTGCACTTTTCGAGATCAACTTCGTCTTTTATGCTCTGAAAATATCCAATTGAGACAGCAGCAGGCCGCCATCCATAAATTCTGAGAACAGGCGCTTTGCCTATGTTTTCTATCAGCGCTTCGTCTATTGCCATGTTGAGGGCCGCAGTGTTGTATCTGGTTTCCAATACTCTTATCTTGCTGAACCTTATCGTGCTCATTTTATGTCTTGCAACCAAGTATTGCCTCTGTCAGAGATGTCGAATCAAACCCATAGACCTCAGAGTTTTTGAGACAGTTGTCGATCTCTTGCTTGAGAGTGTCTCTTTCCAGTTTTCTGCCGATTAAATCTGCTTCAAGGGTTTCCAAAGCTTCCTCTGGATAAACGAAAAAGTCTCCGGCAATTGTAATTGAATTGATAGTATTTTCTGTTTCATCATATTCTAGCATTACCCTAATAAGTTTCTGAGACTTGTATACGTTATGGGCTCTTTTCATTCAGTGCCACTTTGGTTTGTCTTTGGGAAGGCCGCCACCTCAGATTTGGCCGGCGCGCAGCAGCAACTTCATCCAGCCTGCCAACCGGTGTCGATAGTGGCGACTGATTGACTATCTCCGGATCTTCCTCTAGTTCACTTGTTATCTTTTTTAGCGCTAGCACAAACCTGTCCAGCGTTTCTTTACTTTCTGTTTCCGTAGGCTCTATCATTAAAGCCTCTGGGACTATTAGCGGAAAGTAAATAGTGGGTGGATGGAAGCCATAGTCCATAAGCCTTTTTGCTATGTTCAGGGCGCTTTTCTCACCAAATCTGCTTGAGGACAAAACAAATTCATGGGCGCATCGGCGGTCGTAGGCCAGGTCAAAAGTGTCCTTTAGAAGACCTTGGAGGTAATTTGCGTTCAATATAGCATGTTCTGATACCTTCCTTATCTTGGTGCCCCAGGAATGGATGTACGAATATGCCCTGACGTGCATGCCGAAGTTTCCGTAAAAGGATCGAACCCTGCCAACTGAGTTTTTACAGGCATAGTCAAGGGAATATCCGCTATCACGCTTGACTACTTGGGGTAGTGGCAAATACTCTGCAAGGAATGATTTCACTCCAAGTACCCCTGCTCCAGGACCACCTCCGCCATGGGGTGTTGAAAATGTCTTGTGCAGGTTTAGATGGATCATGTCAAAGCCCTGGTCCCCTGGCCGGGTGATTCCTAAGAGTGCATTCATGTTTGCTCCGTCGCAGTACATCAAAGTCCCATTGTTGTGCGCACTGTCACTGATCTCGATAGTGTTCTCATCGAAAAGTCCAAGGGTATTTGGATTTGTTAGCATAACTAGTGCCACTTCAGGACTAAGCAACTCCTTGTATCTGCGTATGTCCATGTTGCCGCGTGAATCAGAAGGGATGGTGATTGTCTCCAGCTTGCACATTGAAGCTGTAGCAGGATTAGTGCCGTGGGCTGAGTCCGGAATTATCGCTTTTGTCCTTTTTTCTCCTCTGCGCTTAAAATGGGCCTTTGCCATCATAACTCCTAAGAGTTCGCCCTGCGCCCCAGCAGAAGGCTGCAGAGAGAAATCATCCATCCCGGTGATATCTTTCAGATACTCTTTCAACTCCCACATCAATTTCAGCGACCCTTGAGTGCACTCTTCAGGAGATAGAGGATGAAGATTGCTGAACCCTTCAGCTCTTGCGGCATCTTCGTTTACCTTTGGATTATACTTCATGGTGCATGAGCCAAGTGGATAAAATCCAATATCGACTCCAAAATTCATTCTTGACAGGTTTGTGTAATGTCTGACAACATCTACTTCGTTTACGTTGGGAATGGGCAGCAGCTCTTTTCTGACAATGTCGCTTGGCAGCTCGATACAGACATCTTCTTCCTGAAGATGTCCCGTATTGTTCTCTTCTTCGTATTCAAATATTATTTTCATTCCTTTTTTCAATCACCCGCTACAGTAGAAACGAAATCATCGATATCCTGCAAAGAATTCATCTCAGTGCAGCAAATCAAAAGTTTGTCTTCACCCAGATTAACGCCTCCCAGTATTCCTTTTTTGAGCAGCCTTGAGGTAAGGTCTTCTGCAGACCCTGGAACCTTCACTACAAACTCATTGTAGAAGGGCTTGTTGTTCAAATTCCTAAAGTCAACCCTTTCCAGTTTCCCATTCAGCAGGTGCGCTCTAGCGTAAGACAGCTTTGCAACCCTTGTCAAGCCGCTCCTGCCCATGAGCGCCAGATAAATTGTTGCCGCCAGCGCCATTAGAGCCTGATTGGTGGTTATGTTGCTTGTGGCTCTCTCCCTTCTGATATGCTGCTCCCTCGCCTGAAAGGTAAGTACAAAACCCCTGTTGCCCTTCGAATCTGTGGTCATGCCGCAGATCCTGCCGGGAAGTTTCTTTAGCAAAAAGTCTTTGACAGCTATGAATCCAAGATAAGGTCCACCGAAGCTTAAAGGTATGCCAAATGACTGCCCTTCTCCTGTCACAATATCTGCGCCATATTTTCCTGGAGGCTCAAGTATTGCAAGTGAAGTTGGCTCGACAATACAAGTGGTAAAGAGCGCGCCCGCTCTATGGGCCTGTTCGGCCAGGTAATGCATGTTTTCTACGTTACCATAGAAATCCGGGTTTTGGGCTATTACGCAAGCAGTATTGTCATCTATTTTGTCAGTGACTGTAAGTTCAGCCCCTTTGCAGTACGTCTGCAAAACTTCTAGATACTGCGGGTGTAGTCCTTCCTTTACAAAAATACGGTCCCTTCCAGTATAAGAACAGGAAAGCAAGGCTGCCTCAGCCAAGGCGGATGCGCCTTCATACAACGACGCATTTGCAACGTCCATTCCTGTTAGAAGGCATATGAAGGATTGGAATTCATACATGGCCTGCAAGGTCCCCTGGCTCATTTCTGCTTGGTAGGGCGTGTACCCTGTAAAGAGATCTCCCCTTGCCAGCAGGTGGCTCACAGCTGATGGGATATAATGATTGTAAGCTCCTGCGCCGACAAAGCATCGCAAGACCTTGTTCGTATGGGCAAGACCTTTCATATGATGCATCAGCTCAAGCTCGCTCTTAGGCTGAGGCAGATTCAATTTACCCGTGAAAGCAGGAATGAATTCTCTGACCAGATCATTTATGGAACTCACTCCGACCAGGTTTAGCATTTCTTTTATGTCTTTTTCTGTTGCAGGGATGTAATCCATCGATTTCCGTTGCTCTTATTTTATTTGGCCAATATATCTGTCATACTTTTCCTTTGTCATTAAACTCTCAAACTCTTCCATGTTTGATGGTTTAATCTTTGCGATCCACCCAGAGTCGTACGGAGACTGGTTTATCACTTCAGGTTTTTCAATTAGCCCTTCATTGACCTCTACGATCTCTCCGCTGATAGGAGCGTAAATGTCAGAAGAAGCCTTTACTGAATCGACTATGGCCAAAGTCTGTCCTTGTCTGAAGACCACTCCAGCTTTTGGCAATTCTATTGAAACTATGTCGCCGAGTTGTTCTTGAGCAAAGTCCGAAATTCCAATTATTGCCAATTCATCCATTATCTTAATCCACTCATGTTCCTTCGTGAATTTTAACTCTAGCACAATCCCCGTTTCTTTGGGGCAAAGATAAAACCTTATCTCTTCTCAGTTCTGCGCACGTCATAACAAACTAACATTAATGCAGATGCAAAAAAAGATTATTATCGCACTTTTATTTGCGCTTATAGAACTTTGTGCTGGAAACTTTAGCTTCATAGCGCTTGCCTCCAATGTCAATCTGAATTGATTGATCCAGCAAAACTTCAACAGGTACAAAGCAAAAACCAATGGATTTTCTGAGCGTAGGCGAAAAACTACCACTTGTCACAAAGCCCACTTCCATTCCCTCCCTCAGAACTTTGTTGCCCTGCCTTGCTACCCTCTTTTCCAGAACTTCAAAACCAACAAGCTTCCTTGATGGATGGCCATTGATCAACGCTTTTTTGCCTATGAATTCTTGCTTCTTGCTGAAGCTGATTGTCCATTTTAATGGGACTTCTAGTGGAGTGGTATTTTCATCCATGTCATTTCCATAGAGCATTAGGCCGGCTTCAAGCCGTAGTGTATCTCGTGCACCCAAACCCGTGGGCTTGATTCCAAATCTTTCACCATAGTGCATCAATTTTCCCCAGATTTCTAATTTTGAAGAATCAAAGAATATTTCAAATCCGTCTTCTCCTGTATAACCTGTCCTCGATAACATGCATTCTATTCCATCAATATTTGCATCGACAAGATGAAATGGTTTAACAGACTGCAGATCAGTATCTACCAATTGCTGCAGCACATCACACGCCCGCGGACCCTGTATCGCGAGCAGGGCAGTTCTATCGCTTATGTTCTTGACATGTGCTGCTGGTGATTTTGAATGCTTTGAAATCCACTCGAAATCTTTGCTCCTGTTTGAGGCATTGACTACAACTAAAAAGCGATCATGGGCAAGCCTGTAGGCAATTATGTCGTCAACTATGCCCCCATCTTCATGGCACATCGGAGAATATAGTGCTTGATGATCCGCCAGCTTTTCAAGGTCATTGGTTACTAGCTTTTGCAGGCACGCAAGAGAGTGCTGACCTTTAATTTCAAATCGGCCCATATGCGAGACATCAAATAAGCCGACATTTGTCCTGACATTGACGTGCTCGTCCACGATCCCAGTGTACTGAAGTGGCATCTCCCAACCATGAAAATTCACGATCTTTGCATCAAGCGACTTGTGAATGTCATAGAAAGGAGTTCGCACTATCCATCTAAGATGAATCCTTATTATTGAGCATATCCTTCAGATTAAAGAACGGACGAAGAGAGGGAACGAAAGATGATCATGGTTAGATTCGAAAAAAAGCCTGAATGGCTTCGCATCAGGTTGCCTTCCGGGGAAAACTATGTAAACGTAAGGCAGACCATTGCTTCGCTGGGACTTCACACCGTTTGCGAAGAAGCACGATGCCCTAACATTGGCGAATGCTGGGGAGGAGGAACGGCCACCATTATGATCATGGGAGACGTATGCACAAGAGGGTGTAGGTTCTGCTCCGTGGCCGGTGGAAGGCCACTGTATCTTGACCCAGACGAGCCGGAGAGAGTCGCTAGAGCGGTCAAAAAGTGGGGGTTGAGATATGTAGTGATCACTTCGGTATGCAGAGACGATCTGCAGGATGGGGGAGCGAATCATATCGCAAAAACAATAAAGGCAGTCAAGGTGCAGTGCCCTGAAACAATAATTGAGCCCCTCATCCCTGATTTTCATGGCAATCGACATGCCATAGAAAAGGTAGCAGATGCGGGGCCAGAAGTCATAAGCCACAATATTGAAACTGTAGCCCGCATTTCTCCGCTAATCAGAGATCCACGAGCAACTTACGAACAATCATTACGTGTACTGAAAATAATAAAAGACATCGACTACAAAATCTATACAAAGTCTTCTATAATGCTTGGTCTTGGAGAGATGGAAGAGGAAGTTATTCAGGCAGCCAAGGACCTGAGGTCTGCAGGAGTCGATATAGTTTCCATCGGCCAGTATCTCCAGCCCACCAGCAGACACCTGCCAGTTAAAGAATATATCATGCCAGAAAAATTTGATTCATACAGGAAAAGTATTGAAAAAATGGGATTTGCCTACACGGTGGCAGGGCCATTTGTCCGAAGCTCCTATAAGGCAGGAGAATTGTTCATCAAAAACATGGTTCACAGACAGCAGGGTAGTAGTAGCAGTAGCAGTAGTGGATCTCATCCTAAACAAGATTGAAAAGATGGATAATACTTGCGCGGTGCATTAAGCCTTCATGCCAGAAGCAAGCTCGGCTATCTTTTTTTCCCAAGAAGTGGCCTTGACTATGCCGCTTGCAACAAGTATGCCCTGAGAGCCTAGCTCCATCGCCTTAGCTACGTCACCCTTGTCAGTGATTCCTGCTCCGCAGATGACACTCGAGCGTGATCCTGCCCCTTGTATGGACTTGGTTATTATCGCAGGGTTTTCCTTTGACACAGCCCTTCCGCTGCCTATAAGCTCGGGCGGCTCTATTGCGATAAAGTCAGGCTGAAGGGCAGATATCTGAACAACTTCATGTGGTTCCTGTGCGCACACGATTGACACCATATCAAGCTTTCTCATCCGCTCGACTAGGCTTGCAATTGAGCTCATCTGCATTCGATGCTCACTGTGATTTATTAGTGACCCAACCGCACCATACGACTTGGCGATCTCAGGTATAATAAAACCGGTACTGGGGCCCATCTTTTCGTTGTCGACGTGCTGGCATATCACCGGTATCTGTATCTTCTTTGCAATCAGAGCCAGCACAGGCTGGGGTGGAGCAACTACTATTTCTATTTCTAGCTTCTCCGCAACCTGACGGGCTGATTCGGCTAATTTGATTGCCCTGTCTGCCGAGACCTCTTCATAGTTTTTGAAATTGATGATTAGTGGCCGCTTCAAAGCTTGCTACTGCCAGCTTTAGCCTGTTTTGTAGCAGCGGAAGCAGTAGGCTTTGTTGCCGCCGCTTTGCTCTTGCCATTCATTATCTCCTCTAAATCTTTGAACTTGCTCTGCAGCTTTGACATTCTAGCCTCGTAGCCTTTATTGTATTCGAGTTCGTCTGGAACAAGTGTGGCTGGGTGGATAAAGCCTTGGTTACGCATTATCATAGCACGTTCAGCTGCCCTCATCCTCTGTAGATCCCAGTCGGCAGTACCAAAGCCGTCATGTGGTCCAGTGAGCTTACCATTGCGCATGCTAAAAAGGAGACATGATACGATCGGGATAGAGTAATTCAGTGATGCGGCAGAGTTGAGCTTGACTGGCATCAGGGGCATATGATGGCTTCCCCTTGTGTTGCCTGCGACATAATGAGGTTCATTGAAGGAGCTGCCCGCCTCTTCGGTGGCTGGAAAATTCTTTTGGGTTCTGACTATTGCTATTGGATCATCTTTGCCAACATAAGTGCCAGCGATGTTGTGCAGCCTGTCAGTAGACGCTGACACAATCTGATCAGTGCCGTCCGATGACATGACGGAGTGGACAACGTAGCGGCCTGGATACATAAGCGCTGCCTCTAGCTCAGCCTTGTCTTCCCACAATTTCAGCTCGGCAACCTTGCCGCTCATAACGTCCATTATCCTAAAAATTACACCTTCTGCAAGCCGCTCGTTGATCAAAATGCCCGTGTTGCTGCCAGCGTCAACGAACATGCGCCACAGCGGCAGGTTGAATGCACCTGGCTCTGTCTTGTCCGCGGCAAATATGCAGAATACTTCGCTTGGCCGCTCTTCCATTTCAATTTCTGCGACACCCGGCCCCATCCCCTTGACGTTGCCAGAGAATGAGTCTTTGAGTAGGTCCTGTCCTGCGCCATACAAACCCTGATCCTTGGCCAGTTTTGTCCCTTCAGTAAAGGCATCCCAAGCCAGCTTGTGGATTCTTTCATCCTCCACGCCTCGAGTATGGGTCATTACTATGTGTATGTCATCACCCGTATACCCGATGTACTGATCTATAAGAAGCCCTTTTGCATTCTTGACCACAAAGTTCCTCACATTCTCTAAAAGTTCTCTGCTTGGGCAGGTGTGGCCACCGATTCCGCCGATATCGGCCTTGATAGCACTAATTGTAACTCGCATAATAAGACAAACTCCCGGCTTATCATTTAAAATCTTTCCGATAGGTGACAGAGGCTTCAACTGAACTAAAAACTGCAAAGAAGAACTAGTTTATGGGGTCAGTTGGCACAAAATTTCATAAGATCACGGGCGAAATACAAATAAAGCCCATGGGGCGTTCCTGCTCTATGAGCGCTAGCAAAAAGCCACACATGAACCTAGTTGTTACAGGTCACGTCGATAATGGTAAATCAACTACTGTAGGTCATTTATTGGTTGATCTGGGTGCCATTGACCAGAGAACCATCGAGCAATACGCAAAAGAATCAGAAGAAACGGGCAAAGGTGATACGTTCAAGTATGCATGGGTTCTAGATAGCATCAAAGACGAACGCGAAAGAGGTATTACTATCGATCTCGCTTTCCAAAAGTTTGAAACATCAAAGTTTTTCTTCACTCTGATTGACGCTCCTGGTCACCGGGACTTTGTCAAAAACATGATCACCGGTGCGTCAGAGGCTGATGCATCTATTTTGGTCATTTCTGTAAAGTCAGGTGAAATGGAAGCAGCAATTGAGCCAGGAGGACAGGGAAGGGAACACGCTTTCCTTGCAAGGACACTTGGCGTGAATCAAATCATAGTTGCACTAAACAAGATGGATGATGCTGGTTTCCAAGAATCACGCTACAAGGAAGCCAAAGAGGCTGTCGAAAAGATGCTCAAGCTCGTGGGGTACAATACCGCTAAGATCAACTTTATCCCGATATCTGGCTGGAAGGGCGACAACTTGGTTAAAAAGTCGGAAAATATGCCTTGGTACAAGGGACCCACCCTTGCTGAGGCACTTGACCTTTTAGACCCACCCGAGAAGCCAGTGGGTAAGCCACTGAGAATCCCTATACAGGTCGTATACTCTATTACAGGTGTCGGAACCGTCCCAGTAGGCAGAGTCGAGACAGGCAAGATGAAGCCGGGTGAAAAAGTCATTGTGATGCCGTCTGGTGCGGCTGGCGAGATCAAGTCGATAGAGACTCACCACACTCAGCTCGAGTCTGCGGAAGCAGGCGACAATGTCGGCTTTAATCTGAGAGGCGTAGATAAGAAGCAGATCAAGCGAGGCGACATAATTGGCGCTGCAGACAATCCCCCGTCGGTTGCCAAGGAGTTAGAAGCTCGTTTGATCGTGATCCACCATCCAACAGCAATCGCTCCAGGATATACTCCAGTTTTGCATGCACACACGGCACAGGTGGCTGCTACAATCTCGCAGTTCATCTCAAAAATTGACCCTAGGACAGGTGCAACGACAGAGCAGAATCCCAAGTTCCTCAAGACAGGCGATGCTGCAATAGTCAGGATCAAGCCGGTAAGACCACTGCCAATTGAGACCTTCAAGGACTTTCCAGAGATTGGGAGGTTTGCACTGCGAGATATGGGTACTACGATCGGTGCAGGAGTCGTACTGAGCATTACTGAAAAGTACGATCCAAACAAAAAGTAAAGTGGACGATAGATATGCCCCAGGCAGCAAGAATTAAACTCACCAGCACAAACCTTACAACCCTTGAAGGCGTTTGTAACGAGATAAAGGGGATTGGAGAAAAGACAGGTATCAGGTTGCGCGGCCCGCACCCACTTCCTACAAAAAAGCTTAAAGTAGTCACTAGAAAATCTCCTGCAGGCCAGGGAACTAACACGTGGGACAAGTATGAAATGCGTATTCATAGGCGCGTGATCGATGTTGGGGCCGATGACAGGGCCATTCGACAGCTGATGCGTCTGAAAATTCCAGACGACGTTTATATCGAAGTCTCTCTAACCCAATAGCTTAGTATTAATTTTTTTGTATGAACCTTTCGGAACTCTGGTCTGCCTCGAAGTCTCGGGGTGCAAAATTTTTGCTATTATTTCAAGACCTACTACAGTACGAGGCCCTGGCTTGCTAAAATACGCATTTGCATTGACAGCGTAGACATTTCCATTTTTGACTGCTTGAAGCGACTTCCACTTTTCATTGCGCGCAAGCGCCGGCAGTTCTTTCAACGTTTGCTCTATGTCAAAGCCGCATGGCATAAGCACAATAATATCTGGATCCAGCTGTACTGCTTCGTCTATGTCCATTCGGCGCGACGGCTCCCCAGCAGAGCTTAGGCCGTTTATGCCACCAGCATATTCAACCATCTGAGGAACCCAGTGTCCAGCAGTAAAAAGCGGGTCAATCCACTCAACACAAAGCACTTTAGGCTTGCTTTTTACCTTCATGATGCTGCTGCGCACTCTGTCGATACGCTTTTGCAGAGAAGCTACAAGCTTTCGTCCTTCCCTAACCTTGCCTATTTTTTCTGCTACATCCATTATGCTGACAAGTATATCATCAAGATCGTGCGGGTCGAGAACTAGCACATCCGGTCGGTGGTCTCCAAGGATGCTTACTGCTCTGTTTATCTCTTTTGTAAACGGCGAGCAAACCTCGCAAAGTCCCTGCGCAACGATAAGATCAGGACAGACTCTTTTCAAGATGTTTTCGTCTACGATGTAAATGTCCTTCCCTGAGTGCATCAGCTCAACTATCTTGTTATCTATATCCCGTCCTGTCATATCGCCCGGCTCAAAAGAGGATCGTATAACGCGGGGTTTTTTCCTTGCCTGAGAAGGATAATTGCACTCATGTGTTACACCCACTATCTGTTTTCCAGCACCGAGTTCATATAACGTCTCAGTTGCGCTTGGAAGAAACGAGACAATCCGCATGACAAGCTGTAAAAAATTTCATCTCTTAAAAACCTGACTGGCTATAGATTATTACCTTGAATTGTCTTAAATCTTAAAACTCTCCAGCCATAGCTATCCTTCTAACGATCAGAACCAGTTCATGCTAGAAAGTACCAAAAGGTAGCAAACAGGCAATGATTTCACAATAGATTATTATCTGGAAGCTTTTTCATACCAATTCCTTTGCGTAGTGTTGTTGTCGCAACTATTATTATTATCAGTTTTATTCTGTCTCTTGCATTGTTGTCGAGCATTCTGTCCTTTCAGCCGATATTTGCACAGGAGCAGATCAGGCTTGAAGCAGTTACCGATCAAGGTACGTTCAAGATTGAAATAATGTGGATATCAAATGATGTTGGCAGCGCAAACATGTTTGAAATACATTTTGTTGACCCAGACACAGGCAGCGAAATTGAAGATATCAAGTTTGACATTTCAATTTACAGAGATGGTAAACCTGAGATTGAGCGGTTAGATCAAACATCGATTTTTCAAGAGTTTTTCTTTGAAGAAGTGGGATCCTATGAAATAAGGATAGAAGATATTGAAGATTTGGGCGAGCGGGTCATAGTACCAATACAAGTCACATCCGAGTTTCAGCTTAAGGTGTTTGTACTCTCTGCCGCTGCACTCGGCATAGCTATGCTTGCTGCCCGGACAAATGGCAACAATTTATTTAGGCAAGCTATCAATTAATCATAATGGCAAGAAGTATATTCTTCTTCATTGCGTTGCTCCTTGGAGCAATTTTCAGCGTCATGACTACTACTACTACTGCTGTCTATGCACAAGATGGCGGGATGGTGAAAACTACCGATAAGGGTACACTCGATATTCGCTTAGCGCCGGCGTGGAGTGAGGGCGGACAGGCTACGTTCACTGTAAGCTTCCTCAACCCTGGCACAGACTCTCTACATGAGCACCAAGATTATGATTTTAGAATATTAAAGGATGGTCAAGAGGTTTTCAGCGCGGCAAATCAGACGACAGGGCAGGCTGTTCTTCATAACGTTGAAGGCACAATAACAGTTCCATATACATTCCAAGAAAATGGAGATTACACAGTACAGGTGTACCTTGCTGGCACCGGCATCAGCCCTACAATACCGACTGATGAAGAAACCATATTTCCTATCACAGTAGTGCCGGAATTTCCTACTGCTGGCATTCTGGCTGCTGTCCTAGCTGCATCCATGACAACATCTATAGTGCTTGCTAGAAGACGTATCCTATACTAGAGTTTCTGCCCGTGCGACACAGCCACAACATCCTTGCGCGACAGAGCCACAACAGCGATTGCAATGCCAGCCGCGCCCACTCCTATGCCAATCATGCCAAAGAGATAAGCCCTATCGGCTGCCAATTTTAATTCTTCAGCTGATTCAGTGGCGCTACGAGAGGCGTTTCTGGCGTCTTCTGCCACGAGATTGGCCTCGTCGATTTGTGCCGTCAGCCCGGTTATGACAGTCTGCAATTGCTCTATCACTTGCTGTGGTATCTCATTGCTGCCTGCACTTGCAGGAGGGAAGGTAAACCGCGCAGTACTTTCTACGTCTTCTATTTCTGTCTGGGCATCAATTGCCTGCCCCGCTATTGTACCATTCATGACAACAGCATACTGGCCGGGCTCCGTGGGAAGTATTTCTGCAGTATACATACCTGATTCTTCTGTAGGCTGAAATTGAAGCGACTTAGACTCTGTGCCTTTATTCACGGTTACAGCAACCTGTGAAAGCGCGTTATTGATGGGCTGGCCATCAGACACTCTACTTATTATCAACACAATTTCGTTGAGCTCGCCTACTATAGGTGGCTCGTTTGTCCACCCCGCGAGAATTCTGATGTCACCCTGTACCATTTCGACATGTGCCATTACTGGACGATGATCCAATGCAATAAATGGCAAAAACAACATGAAGATTGCCAACAGCCGGGCTATTCTCTTCATTCGATGCAAAAATTACTCTTGCAATCTTATAATCCTTAGGGTTATTTCGATGTTTGTACTACTAAATGGGCAAGAGTCAAATATAGTACGCGGCATATTTTCACTCATGCCGGGCAGAGATTGGCGGTGGTCGTGTTTTGGCTTCATCGCGGCGGCCGCTATGATTTTGATCATGTTTACGTCGAGCATTCCCCAATCTTTTGCCCATCCTGTTTATGTTGATTCTTCACCAAAGCCCTTTCAGAGCACTCCCTCATCTCCTGGAGAAGTCAACGTATTCTTTAGCGAGCCAATAGAGCTCGCTTATAGCACCATAAGAGTGCTCGGACCAGATGGGAGCACAGTCGACTTGAATGATCCGCACAATGTTGAAGGAGATACTGCTTCAATAGGCGTCACTCTGCAGCCAAATCTCCCAGAGGGCCAATACACCATAACCACCAATGTGCTTTCGGCAGTAGACGGCCACGTGGTAGGAGAGACTCTTGTCTTTGGAGTAGGAACCACTGTGCAGCAATCCAGCTTAGGAGCTAATCAGCAGCAGCAGAAAGATATTCTCTCACCAGAAGAGTCAGCTTCAAGGTTCCCAGGCATGGTCGGGCAGGTGATAGTTGTAGGCGCGGCGTTTGCGACACTATGGCTGTGGAAACCGCTTGCAAGGGTGACTTGGCTTTCAAACGTGATTTCAAAGACGCGGGTTTCTATTGACAAAAACATGATGCGACTTATCATAATCGGGACAGGGTTAGTACTAGCATCCGGCATCGCCATGATATTTGTGCAGGCGATTTCAATAAATGCAGGCATTCCCGAAGCGATTGCAACAAAGTTTGGCAATGTATGGTTGACAAGGATGCTTCAGTCCTCAATATTGATGGGCATTGCATTGGCTGTCTACCGCAGGATTACCAAAAGCAATGCGACGGCCAGCAACGCAGAAATGTACGCAATACTTATCCTAGGGCTTGCAGTACTAGTTACATCGAGCCTGATAGCACATGCAGCAGCTACTAGCGAGATAGGCCCAATAGTGCTTGACTTTTTCCACAATGCTGCTGCTTCGATATGGATAGGGGGCGTAATATTGCTTGGATTCGTGGCGGTGCCCAAGATCCTTTCAATTGGAGATGAACTGATCAAGTCCGCTGCTCTGTCGATCTTGATCCCCCGGTTTTCCACAGTGGTTGTGACACTGCTTGGCATCGCGGTAATAACTGGACCCGTCCTGCTGTTTGCACTAGAAAGCAGCCTTTCGCTTACACTTGCTTCCGTATATGGCCAGATACTAGCTATCAAGTTGGGGCTCGCAGGTGCAATGGTGGCTATGGGAGCATACTCTCAATTTATTGTCCAGAAAAAGGCAGTCGCAATAATGGTCGGTGGAGGAGGGGGTACAACAGACACGCATATACAGAGATTTAAGAACTACGACAAGATGCTCAAGGCAGAGGCCAGTTTAGGAATAGCACTTCTATTGATGGTCTCGCTGATGGCAAATGGCGCGCTTCCGTCCGGCCAGTTCCCTGCTTATGAGCGGGAGCAGTTGGATACACAGGCTGCATTTGCCGAGACGGCACTGAGGACTGACTTTATGAGGACACTCTACACTGGCGAAGGGACAATAAAACTTACCACAAGCCCGTTTATAGTCGGGCAGAACACATTCAAACTATCATTCTTTGAGCAGGACGGTAGCAATGCCACAGGAATACAGTCTGCTACCATAAAGCTAACCCAGCCTCAAAGAGGGATAGGCCCAATAACTGTGGAAACTACAGAACAGTCAGACAATATATTTTCGGCAGATGCGGCCTTTAGCTTGCCAGGCGTCTGGCATATCGAGATTGAGGGCATAAACAGTCAGGGAAGCAACATGCTTGCAGTCCTTGACGCAAATGTCAAGCCAGCGGTATCTGACCTTCAATTTGATACTAAACTGTACAACATGTCAGCCAACAGCCTACCTCTCTACCCTATCTTTGATGTGGAAAGACAATCTATATGGGTTGGCGATTCGCTGCCAGGAAACGGAATGATATGGCAGCTGGACACTACTACTGGAAACTACATCATGCATAAGATTAATGCCACGCATCTAACTCAAATCGTACTTGCTTCAGACGGCAGCCTCTGGTATATAGATCCCTTAGGCGCCGAAAACAATGGTGTACTTGGCCTCTACAACCCAGATGATAATTCTAGCAGACGATTCGAAATACCTGAAGAGGGTATTCCGTCAGGGATTGCGATTGATGGGAACGGAAGCTTGTGGATGCCCATAGTTGTAGGGAATGGAGCTGACAAGGTGATCAAGTTCGAGCCTGCGACTGAAGAGTTCTTCTCATATGACATACCGACGCCAGACGCAAGACCTGCTGGAATCGCTTCCGACAGGATGGGTAACATTTGGTTTGCAGAAGCAGGCGCTGACAGCATTGCCAAGATAGATATTGCCACAGGCAATATCACCGAGTACAAGCCGGAGAGTTCCCTGCTAACGCTTGACGAACCTGCAGCGGTATTTCCCGATCCGGACAGCTTCAATATCTATATCGCAGAACACAGCGGCCACACGATAACGGTGTTCAATTCAATTCTTGGCACCTTCCAGGAGTATCCATCAGTTAATGAAGCCGGTCTACCCTTTGGCATGGCGATGGATAGCTATGGCAATCTGTGGTTTGCACAGCATGAGATAGACAAAATTGGAGTGATAGATCCAAGGACTGGCGAGAGTACTGAGGCTAATATTCCGATAACCGGATCGTTTGTTCAATGGATAACTTCAGACGATGAGGGAAGAATCTGGTTTGCAGCCCAAAGGGGATCCGCGCTTGGCAGCATATCCATAACGGCCACGCCAGGTTCTATGCAAACAATCGCTGAGGAAGGACCACAGCAGCAGAATGGGACCTCTGGCCTTACTACCACGCCGTTTCAGCAGATTGGATTCTCATTTGCAGATATTGCTGGCCCCGGTATAGCCGCTGGAATAGTCATAAGCGCACTTGTCTTCGCAAAAAGTGCCACAGACCTAAAGCGCAATGTGCAATCGGCGATAAGACTAAAGAAGTAAAAGTAAGTGTTTCTATCGGATCGATAATAGGAACAGTTATCGCTCTCTCTTGCTGCAATCAATTTCATATTCCCTCGGACGATATCAACCAAAAAATCTGTATAATGAGGCATAGTTTTTTAGCAGGCCCGGATGACGGGTTGTCTCTCCAAAATTGAGTTGCAACATAATATACTCATTACTTCAAGATATGTCCCTTACACGTATAGGACTCTATCTAGATGATTGAATCGTCAAAAGTAAGTCAAATAGCTATCCAGGAGGCAAATGATCTGTGTCTTGTTAGAGGTGAGCAAAAAAGTGAGAAGAAGGATCCGTTTGTTCCTACACTAGTTGTGGGTGCCTATTCGTCAAAGGGCTCCTTCTTGAGGTTGTTCTTCCTCATGACTATGTGCGCCCCTGGCTATTTCGTTGATACCGATAACTACAGTACTTGTAGATGGCAAAGTAACATCTTCATCGCCAGGATTTGAAATTGCGATATCTGTAATCATCGTAGTAGTAGCGTTGGCAGAAGTTGTTGCATTGGCCTGCTCAGGTGCTGGCAAGTCAGTATGATATAGGCATAGCTCACCGGGTGCCGAAAGGTTAGCAACCAGTTCTAGAGGGGCCGGCGTAAATTCTGGAGCTGCTCCAACTAGTATGTTAAGCAGAGGAGTTGAATCGTCGTCGCATGGAATTTTCGCAGCTACATGGCCATTTTTGATGGAATATGGTGTGGTGTCATACAGATGTATAAAACCACTCGCTGGAATTGTCTGGTCTGCAAGTAAAGCAAAGATGGAGTCCCTTACTGTAAATGTATCTCCAGCTGAAGTTTCATTTGATGGATGCTCCTGTTCTTCAGTAATAGCGGCGTCCTCCTCTGGAGATGGTTCAGGTGTTGTGGCGTTTGTTGTTTGTTGTTGTTGCGCCATTACAGGAGAGAATGATGCTATCGGAGCAGAAAGAAAGGCGAGTGCTCCTACTGCAAAAGCAAGGATTCGCAGTGCAGACAGCCGTTCATTTAATCTCATATACGTTGGTCGCGCTCCTCCCGATGTAATAATAATTGTGGTTAAATTATCACAAAATTTGTTCCTGTATTTCGACCAGTTAGGCTATTTTCTAGTATGTCTAACAGTAGCAATTTTACCAGCTCTATACAAAAGTGACGTTTATGCTGTATGCCATTTCAGTCTGTTGGAGACATTTTTTTGAAGCATGAGCATATCCTTCTCGCAATATGTATCAAGGATGAACCTTGAGGCAATTTCGACAAACCGGTTTGTCGAAATTTGCTTCGCAGTATTTGTCGTAAGTGCCAGCCAACTTCTCTCCCCTAAATGTCATGTATAGCAAAGACTAAGTGAGATAAGAACTTCCCCCAATCCGCAATGAATTCTATCATATTTTGAATCTTCCTTCTATCGCAGAAACAATAAATCGCTATAATTACTTTTTTGAGTTCTGTTAGAGAATAATCGACCCATATCTTTATTTTGCTTCTTATCACATTTGCTCGAGCATTATAAGGTCGTTTCAGTCATTATTGGTATCGGCACTGACAATATTTGTTATTATGGCTCTAACAACAGGTACTGCTTCTATGGTACTTTTTGATATTTCCCTAATAGCTAATGCACAATCACCCCCTCAAGGCATTACTAGTCAGCCAGTAACACAACAAC
Source organism: Nitrososphaera sp. (assembly GCA_036373855.1). GTDB lineage: Archaea > Thermoproteota > Nitrososphaeria > Nitrososphaerales > Nitrososphaeraceae > Nitrososphaera. Next base: position 11,027 of record DASUUX010000055.1, on the reverse strand, counting down.
AACAACAAGAAGAAGAAACAATAATTCGCCAAGGAACAGTAACTTCATCACAGGATCCGCTACTGGGACATGAAGAACATCAAATGGCAACAATTTTGCCATTCAGACAAGATGGTACTATCTATGCAGGAGTATTGACCTATACATCTACTCAACCACTACAGGTAGTTATTCTGAATATGCAAATTCTCAATGAGACTGAACAACAGATACTAAATGATACTGAGGATGGCGAATTTGGAACATTGCTTACCTCACAGCTTGATAACCAAACTAGCATAGCAATCTCTTATATTATTCCAGAATATGGCGATTCACCAGCTCCATCAGCATCAATTCCATTTGCAGGTAATGCAGTTTGGCTTCACACACTAGGTGGAGGGCCATTTGCAGCGACATTTGCTGCAAGTGCTCAGGTTCTAAAGTCAGAGATTCGGAACAATATAAGCAATCTCGCGGATACAACTGTTACAGTCACACCAGAAGTTGATGAGATAGATGCTGAAGATGTTGGTACAGCCAATACCACAGCTGCAGCTACCGAGGGAGCCGGAATTGAAGAGGAAGCTGAAGACGCAATAGCAACGACAACCTCCGAAGACAACATAGCATCAACAACAGATGCTAATAATGTGGACGCCGACGATGACGCGGCTAACAACGAAGAAGAAGTAATAATAGTCAGAATACCCCAAGACTCTTCATCGTTGACTGACGATGCATACATACCAAATCCCGTCGAAGTTAACGTAGGTGACACCGTGACATGGATCAATGATGATTTCACTACTCATACTGCAACATCTGGAGATCCCAATTCTGGATCAACTGGGATATTCGGTGGGACTGAAGACTCGCCAGAGATAATAGGGCCAGAAGGTGACACACAGTCATATACCTTCGATGAAGCTGGAGAGTTTCCATATTATTGCACTCTCCATCCAAGCATGGTAGGAACGGTCGTGGTGACAGAAGGATAAGCTAATAATATTTACATGAGTTATACACACCTGCTACTTTCAACTCCTTTATCCTTTTTACCATTTTTCTTGCCAATTCAACTGTTTTAACACAACACCTACTTAGAACTCAATTTCTTGCTTTGGCTAGGCTTCTAATTTTAAGACACTTCGACGACGATATAACTACTTCTATTTCACTCTTTTTCTTCGTCACTACAAGTAAGATTTAGCTCGTTATTGAAAAATTTATTAGTCAGGTCAAAAAGTTGCCAAATTAACTGGACTGGCTTCGGTAATCGCTAAGCAGGCAAGAATGTCATTATTTTGACAATCTAGGGCTTAGTGTACAGAATATGAATTTGTTCTGGAAGGAGGACATATATGATGATAAAGCACGAAACTGCGTTATCTGCATAATGAGATCTTAGCTGATGTTTTTGCTGTATGCTGTTCACTTCAAATTATTGCTTGTGACAGAAGCCCATTCCAAATTCTAAAGCAGACAAAGAGCTATGGTTTGCAAGCGATCCTCAAAACCCCGAAAACAAAAAACTAAATCTGGCATTATTTGCAAGAGTTTTCATGAAGTTTCGGTCATTGTACTACAACACTTATAACCATTATTAGCTCGCGGCGATTATGAATACCAGAAAAATTTTTCATATGCCAAATGGCATTGTATTTTTCCTTGCGACGTTAGCCCTAGCCAGCTCGTTTCTATTCCCCGCAAGTAACCTAGCATATGCTCATAACTTCTCACCGAGTGAAAGTGCCGAGTTCCTTTCGCTAGTGGAGCAAATTAGAGCTGAGACGGCGTTGGTAACTATGAATCTTCAAGGTAATAATGCTACACTTGCACAAGCCCATGCCCAAAAAGTGGCAACACTTCCGGATAATCTTACCATCAGTGAGATTAGAGAGAGGAATAATAGAATTGCAGATAGTCTGGTATCTGGCCTAGAACAACTAGAAGAAAATGTAACATCATTGGCTGCAGAACCGCAGGAGCAGATACCGCAAGATAGAATACAGATCATAAACCAGTCAGTTGCGTCGCTCAATGATGTGTTGGCGGAGGCCGTAACTGTACGAGTTGAAAGTGGCCAGCAGAATAACGCAACAATGTGGGCATTGGTTCTTGCAGACTTGGTGAATGTTGTATTGAGCGATTATGGAAACGCGACAGATGCATCATTCGACCTCACGGATATGTCTAATCTAGCAGGTATGGAAGGCATGGAAATGGACCAAGATAACAACATGACCATGATGACGAATGATCAAGACATGCAAATGTCTGGCAATAGTAGCGGCGATAATATGATGACAATGGGGACAAACTATACTTCGTCAATGAGCAATATGACAACAACTATAGTTGACGAAGCGGCTTACCAAAGCGCCCAATATGTGTCAAACAATACTATATTACAATTGTTCACTGACACACTCAAGCCAAATACTATAAGTGCCAACGAGACAACAGCTGACAGCAATAATACTACCACGATGACACAACAAGGACAGGAAACTTCACCTCCAAGTAATAACGTGACATCAAATATTGACGAGCTAGAAGCAGGTCTGATGCAGCTAAGAGATGACATCGAGAACAAAGCAACTCCAATTGAAGTCATGACAACTGCTCATGTCAATATTCATCCACTTCTGATGCAGATTTATGGGTTGACTATAGAGAACCAAGAAGGAGAAGAAGAACATACAGATCATACTGAGGGCCAATAGCCCATTCAATTTTTTAAGGGTAATGCGATGAGAATGAGGCTTAAGATAGAAATTGAATGATCAAGCTTCTAATCGTGATCAGGATTGATCCAATTTAGACTAGTGGCTTCATTTACTTTGGTTGGCTTTTTTTGAGTAGGATGCTCGAAAACAACAAGCTGGGCCAACGACCTTTTAAAAAGCCCCTCTTTTCTCTCATTCGGCTGATGTACCAATGTCCTTATTAGTTGTTCGAGGCCAATTAGAATCGGGATGCAAAAAGGATGGGGCCGTGCCACTGTACAGGAATCTATAAGCAAGCCTATTCTCTTTGGGCTTATAACAGCAATTGTGGTAGGTGTTGTTGCACCGCTTGTAATACCTCATGCCACTCACCCTTCAATGATATATCACATTCTATTGCATATGACAGGTCTTACGATAGCCATATTTTTGAGCACTGTGTCATTCCTAGCATATTCAAGAAATACGACCACAAGGTTGCTCCTTATGGCAGTTGGATTCGTCACTTTAGCCTTGGTCGAGTTCTTCTATCTGCTTCAAGCAGGGGGAATAGTAGTAGGACAAGTTATCATTCCTGCAGCTAATATCGAGCTTTCCCACATAATTCTCTTGATAATGGTTAGCCTCTTTGGACTTGGAGTGTTAAAGGTGAATAAATAAAGGATGCAGGTCACAGAACCAGCAACAGACACCAGGGTCTTGCTCATGAAACATATAGAACAGACTCCTGGAATAAGATACAGAGAGCTTTTGAGGCTGACAGGCCTTGTCAATGGTGTTCTTACCTATCATCTGGCAGCGCTTGAAAGGGCAAACGTGATAAAGGTCAATAGAGAGTCAAGGATGACCAGATACTATCCAGTAAGTGTCTCTGATAAAGAATCGGCAATTTTGAAATTTATCAGGCATGAACCTCTCCGGCAGATACTGCTCTTTATTCAAGAACACGATATGTGCACCTTCAATGAAATTGTCGATCATACAGGAAAGGCTCCTTCAACAGTTTCATCACACCTCAAGCGGCTAAGAGAGGCTGACATTGTTTTGATCAGACATGGCGAATACCATCAGCTTTATCGTGTTCTCGAAAGGGACTTGGTTGCTGAAGTACTCTCAAAGTATACAATAAGCTTTGTTGACAAAGTTGTAGATAACTACACTGAGATGCTAGAAGAACTATAATAGCCGGTATACACAAACCAATAATTAGGACTTGAGAACTGCTACTGTCTTTATTGTAGTGGTGCTGGTTGTAGCATTGACTCTAGCTACATCTGGGCATGTATTTGCAGATCTGTTGCAAGGGGGGTCCAAGCAAAGAATAGGCAACTATGATGTTGAAATGACTACAGAGCCAAAAAGCCCGACAGTCGGCGGTAGTAGTCCAACGAACATTCTGATAAGAATAGCAGGGGTCAATGGTGATCATCCAGCTGATGTCCCAATAATGATGAGGCTGGTCAAGGATGGAGTTGTACTTCAGACGACGAACCCAATAATCGTACCTTATGGACACTATATTCACGAATTTATGTTCGCACAAGCCGGCAGATATGTTCTGTATGTTGACTTGAACGACTATATCTATAGCGGAGAAGTTCTGACATTTACCTTTTTTATCAATGTGTCAGGTCCCTTTGACTATCTGTACATTGCAGTGCCTTCAGCAGCAGTAGTAGTTGCCGTTGGAATAGTCACCATGCTGGTTTTTATGAAAGGAAAGAAGAAGAAGAGGGGCGTACAGAAAGCTGGCAGGACAGAGCTAAAGTAGACCTTCAGCAATAGGATAGAAGTGAGATTTTATTTTTCTTCTCAAAATAAAGTGAAGAATTGGCAAAAATATCTTTGTGGTATATTCGTAGAATGTATCCCGTAGCGTTGAAATATGTATGCGAAGTACTAAAATCTTGCTAGCAAAAAATGTCCAAACTGTCATTTATTGTCCTTGCAATTTGCATTATTGTAATTCAAACAGGAGTTGTTGCTTATGGTCACTTCTTTGGTGCTACAAGAAATATAGATAACTACCAAGTAATATTTGCGCCAAGTCCTTCTACACCTATTGCAGGAGACAATTCTACATCGCTAAACTTTAGTGTCCTTGAAAATAACGCCAATATTTACAATATTTATGCTGCGATGGTGGTAACCGAGAAGCAATCAGGTGACATCATCGGCCAGATACCCTATAAGTTTCAGGAGTTTAGCGACATCACCATCCCATACACCTTCAATGACACAGGCACTTATGTTGTAACCCTGCAAACTAGGATAGCTGGCGACGAAAAGTATCAAGACAACCCCCTAGTAGCGAGCTTTGATATTTCTGTAGGCACCCAGTTGATACCATTTGATGAATTGATGCTGTTCTATGTCACACCTGCTGCGGCGGCTATAGCAGGCATTGCGATATACTTGCACTCTAAGAAAAAGCTCTAAGCAGTTCGATCCGTGAGCACACTATAAGGCAAAATCAAGCTCAGAGACAAAGAACAACAACTAAATTAAAAAAAAGCCATACCCGCGCATTATTGCTCTTTGGCTTAATTAATAACCAATTACATATATTTTTTGAATTATCGGCAGAGATATTCCCATGCTATTATTATTACACTATATATCTAGTGTCTCCTTCAGTATACTTGGTCATGCTTTCTAAATGCTCCATAGTATGCCAGTGTGACTAAAGCAAGCGCAATGATATACCAATTTGGTATGACGAAACTACCTATGTCTATAGCTCCAAGATGCATCGAAGTCCAGTCAGAGAATTGCATGAGCTGCCCTCCCTTTGGATCGTCTGCTAAAGGAACCAGCCATCTGTTGACAAACCATGCAAAATCCTCGATTACGATAGCAGCTATTAGATTGGCAAATCCAAGCATTAGCGCTTTTATTCTTTTGTGTCTTCCCAGTAACTTGAAAGTCATATCATCCCACAGGGCAGCAAAGCTAATCAAAACAAAGATGAAAAGCATTGGGAACAAGTGATATTGATACATGTTGCCAATGATTGGTTTTGTTTCTCTGCTTCTGTCAAAGTTGGCATCATTTACTTCCACCTTTCCGTTAGAGATCTGCAATGCAGGATCCTTGATGTAATAGTATTCAAGGTGAGCAAATGATACGGCAAATACTGCGCATATGACAGCAGTTGCGATGAATTCTATTCTTCTAGCCCCAAGTTGATTGACAACATGTTCCCTATGGGACATATATCCATGATCTTCAGATTCAGGTTTGATGAGAAAAAATGCGCGATCATGAATTAAATCAGTTATTTAAGATTCTTAGTGACGTATGCAATTGAGTGTTCGGATGCTTAGTTTATCTGTGATGTTATCGATAATTAAGTGAGAATGCCTGTCGAGCACGACGTTAAACCTGCTGTGGTATTGCCTCGGTCTACTACTAAGAGAACTTATCATAGAAGAAAGTCGATCAAGCAAAAGGATATTGACACTGTATTGATAGTCAATCCGAATTCTAGCAGCGGCGTGACTGGAAAAGGATGGGATGATCTATATTCTGAAATTAAGACCGTCCTAGGCGGTAACCTTGAGGTTGCTTTGACTAAGAAATCTGGCGACGGGTCTACGCTAACACGACAATTTTTAAAACAAGGATTCAAAAAAATTCTGGCTATAGGCGGCGATGGAACCTTAAATGAAGTTGCAAATGGCTTCTTTGAAGAACCGGTAGGAATACATTCTGACAAGATAAATGGACCTGCAGGGTCCACGTCTTTGAAACCCATAAATCCTGATGCGATAATGGGAGTTGTGCCAGCCGGCACAAGAAATGTTCTTGCGAAGTCTTTAGGCTTACCCGAAGGAATTGTTGCAAGTTGTAAGACCTTTGATGTAGGCAAACCAAAAAAGATAGATGCTATCTATGCTACTGTTACAAGTGAAGGAGACCGCTCGTCAACAATAACCAGAATTTGTCTCAATGCTGCTGAAATGGGCGTTGCGGGAGAGATAATTGAAAGGTCAAAGAAAGTTCGAGAAGTGGTTAACAGTAGAATTGTCTCAACAATTACAAGTATTGCTGCTACCTTGCCTACCTATCAAAGCAATGAGTCTGAAATATCTATTGATAACAATAGAAAGAAATTTGCTATCAAAATGACAATGGCAGTGGTTGCCAATGGTCAATTCTTGGGGGGTGGATTCAAAGTAGCACCACACGCCAGCATGTCAGATGGGTTGCTTGATTTGGTCGTTCTAAAAGATTCTGGAAGCCTCAAAATGATAGATGAGCTTATTAACATGAAGGATGGCGATTACAAGGAAGAAGATAATATAGTGTACAGACAGGTTAGAAAAGTCACTTTAACGTCAAAGGAAAGGGATGTTACTGTTACGATAGATGGAGAGCCAATTGGAATTTTGCCTGCAACATTTGAAGTCATTCCGCATGCATTAACAGTAAGAATGTAACTACATAGATGCCAACATTTTCTTGAGCGTGCACAAAATGAATTCTCTAGATTGATAGAAAAAATTTTTTCACCTATAGAGGCTCAACCCTCAAGCGTCTAGTACTTCACAGTATGAGGCTCTGCTGCTTAATAGTACGTAAGATGCCGCGGAAGCGCAGACGAGGCGTATATATTAAGAAAGTGCCAAATTACTAGCAATGCATATGCGCATAGTAGTTATTGCTGGAGTACTTGCATTCTCGATACTGCTTCTGCCAGCACTAGCATTTGCACAAGGTCAAGAGGATTTTCAGGTGGCCAAAACGGAGAGGAGCGAAAGCTTTGTGCTTCCTTTCACAGCTGTGAACCGTAATGAACAGGATCCTCTTATATACACATTTGACGAACCTAAGCAGCCAAACTGGATAGTTACAATACAGAATAATGTATCATATGTCCCAAGGGAAGACGCTAGAACCATAATAAAAATACAGGAACCGGCACCAAGTGAAAAATTCATCGAACTTGGAATTTACGGTGATCAATCAATGAGGTACTGGGTAGGGGTAAATACCGCTGAAGCAGGATATGCCAGAATGTATGACAGCGAAAACGGCTGGTCAACCGAACAGCCCATATCTGTGACCCATACGGAAAATAGTGGCCTGATTGTCACAAATGGTCAGAGGACTGTAGTTGATAGACTTGATGTCGATGGCTTTGCAGTTGCATCGATAGAAGTCTATGGCAATGATAGAAACTCGAATCTTGCCAATGCATATGCCGGGGAAATCGCTTTTGAAGTACTATTCGGACGCTTCGACGAGTCACCGATCTTCTTTGTACCACTAGCAGTTGGAGTAGGAATATTCGGCCTCGTCGCAGGCCTTCTGATACTCAAGAAGAGGAAGCCTTCTGATTAGAATAATAGTTGTAATTGTAGTATTTGCATATCCCTTTTAGATCGCATATCTTGCACATGGGCTTGACAGGCAGACAGACGTTTTGTCCATACATGACAAAAGTATTGTTTACCTTTGTCCATAGCCGCCTGTCGACCATCTTGTTTAGCTCTATCTCCGTCTGCTTGACTGTCTTGGTGTCTACAAGCCCAAGCCTGTTTGAGATCCTATGTACATGTATATCTACCGGTATTGCTGGTTTGTTGAAGGCATACACAAGCACACAATTGGCTGTCTTTCTGCCCACTCCTGGCAGTTCTAGAAGATTATCAATATCATCAGGAACCTGACCGCCAAATTTACTCACTATTATCTGTGAAACCTGCTTTATCCGCTCGGCCTTTACATTGTAAAAGCCGATGCTGCGAATTAGCTTCTTTATTTCGTCAATGTCAGCTGATGCAATGTCGTCTGGTGTCCTAAACCTTGTAAAAAGCTTCTTGACAACCTTTGTGGTGTTCTCGTCTCTTGTGCGCGCTGACAAAATAGTACCGACAAGGATCTTGAACGGGTCATCGTGTTCCTCCATCTGCAGGCCGCGGAGGGCAGTCAGGCGCTGCAGTTTTTTTTCACGGCAGAGTGCCTGCTCCATCTTTCTTAATATTATACTCATTGAGTACCTTGGCACTAGAATTACTTTAGCTGAAAGGCTATAATTCCGTAGCGGTAGTAGTTCTTCAAGACAATACTTAACTCTCGATATCTTGTTGGAGATAAACGGCTGCTCAGAGTCGTCCAGCCCAAGTCAAGTTGCCAGTAATATTGCCTATCTCTACTTGCAGGTTCTCTTAATTCAAAGCATTAAAAATTCTCTATCTCGATTAAAGTATTGAAGAGAAATAGAATTGTCCTACTTACAATAATCTAGCAAGCTCCTTTGAGCATTCTTCTTTCTTTGAACAATATCTTCGCGTACTAGGTGGGTTACCAATAAGCCTACTTTTCTGACGGGCGGCCTATTTTCAGATAGCTCAATTTTATCCAACAATCGACCTATAGCAGAAGAAATACTCTCACTATCATTTCGAAACTCTTCAAAAGTAGTTACCCTAGTTTCTACTGAAAAATTCGTTCTTACAAGCTTAATGCCTACTGTCCTGAACAGGTAGCCGTGTTCTTTAACCCTTTGACAAATGTCATCAACTAACTCGTCAAGATACCCCTGAATCTTTTCTTTATCTCGAGTATAGATATCCAGGGTATTCTCGGTACTGAGAGATACATTGTCGGTTCTTGGCGCTACGATCTCGTCATCAGTGCCGTTTGCGACTTTCCACATCCAATAACCATTTTTTCCAAACCGTTCTTTTAGTTTCTGAACATCAGCGTTGGCTAACTGCCCCAGTGTATCGATGCCCATCTCTTTTAATGCCCTTTGTGTTTTTGGTCCAACGCCGGCCACCGTCCCGACATCAAGGGGCTCAAGAAATTTTTTTAGCTCGGTAGGATAAACAATAGTTAGACCATCAGGTTTCTCAAAATCAGATGCAATTTTTGCAGCGGATTTCGTTGATGTTACTCCTATAGAGCATGACAGTCCGCTACATTTGTCTTTAATTGTCTTCTTTATTTTTGCGGCGTAGGTTTCGGGACTTTCGCTTTGGATTCTTGTTGTACAGTCCAAGAAGGCCTCATCTATACTTGCTTGTTCTAGGGTATCTGCATATCCTTGTATTGCATTCATTACCTGCTGTGATATCCCTCTGTAGTATGGTATATCAACAGGGTGTAGTATTAAATCCGGGCATAATGATTTAGCTTTTGAAAGTGACATGGCAGACCTAATACCATATCTCCTTGCTTCGTATGAGCACGAAGATACTGCTCCTTTCATAATATCTCCCATTTTTTCATCTGTCATGATGACTGCATGAGCCTTTCCCTTCAATGATGGATCTCTCAGTTCCTCGCAGGACGGATAAAAGGCATTCAAGTCAATACATGCTATGACTCTACCGATCCATTTTTCATTGGACTTAAGTATATAAACACACATGCTTAGCTCGACACAACTCTATTATGCATTTTACATTTATCTAAATAATCATTAAAGAAATGTGCACAGATATTACCAAGCATCATTATCATTGCTGGTCCACCAGCAGTTGGGAACCCTGACACTATATATTATAGACAGAGGTGGTATGTCGCGTATCTCATCCATTATCTGAAAGATGTTTTGTGTAGGTTTGTTGTCCTTGGATTGTCCCACTAGCTCATTCTCCTCCATTGTCTTATTATAATATGGTAACTTTGTTACCTGTCATCATTGTTTCTCTGCTCTCTCCCTTGGGAATAGAGCTTCGTATCGCTCCAGTATTTCTTGAAAAATTGCCCGCCCTTTTTCCGAAACTTTGTGTTTGATTATCGTCTCGTTGCTCCACGGTTCTTCAAACCTTGCGACTACGTAATTTTCTTGATTCTTCACGTGTCAGCTCTATACTCTTGGTCAATACATCAAGCAGGAAAGCCAACTCACTATCAGAGTATGAGGACAAGAGTTTATGCATTCTTTCGTGGAAGGGAATAAAGATTGCTTTAATTTTCCTTTCCCATTTCTTGTTTCGGGTAGGCTCGACAATGGTTCGACGCCTATCTTTTGGATCATTTGCCCTTCTTACATATCCAGCTTTTTCTAATCGATCAATAATTCCTGTTACTGCACCTGTAGTCAAGCCAGTCAGCTCAGCAAGCCTGCCAGCTGGCATGGCTCCATATTGTCGGATAAGATCCAAGCATTTATGGTCAGTAATGTGAAGACCAAGTACATCTGCTACGCCCTGGTGAAACATGATTGTTTCAGTTGACATTTCTCTACGCTTCTCGATAATAGCTTGAATGGTCTCTTCTCGCTTGTTCATGCTTAATATTGCGGAGGAATAGATATATATTAGTTTATTAATATCTTAGTAGATAAGATAATGATCAAAC